>DATGIQ010000302.1:0-3996 GCA_035295665.1 Gemmataceae bacterium
CGGGCGTATACCCCTCGTGCGCCAAAAGCGCGACCAGACCGACTGCACCCAGCGCCCCCACATAGGCCGCGCTGAGCCACGCCCCCGCGGTCGGCAAGTTCCGCTTGGATCGCAACAAGACCGCCCCTGCCAGGTGGCATAGGGCCGACAACCCGACCGCGAGATTATGGATGGTCACGTCGAGATTGGGATTGCCTTGGCCGACCGTGTTCGCCACTACCCCGGCGGCGCCCCAGATCAGCACCCCGCAACCCAGCAACAGCAATCCAGGCGAACTCCGAACCAAGAAACTGCGGCCGATCAGATAGGCGATGTAGAGACTTGCCAGCGTCGAGAAGACAAAGTTGAGGACGAGGACCACCACATTGGATTCAAAAGCGATGGTCGGGTTCATGATGCGCAACCCGACGATCGCGAGCAGGAGCGCGGGGATGGAAACCCAAGCCCGGCGGCTGAGCTCGTTCCGCCATGATTTCATCAGCGCACCTCCCCAGCGCATCAGCCGGCCAACTCTGGCTCAGCCGCTCGCCGAACCGTGCCTTCCTGCTCCATCCGAGACGTCTACGATGCCTCCTCCGGTTCTGCGTTGCTTCCCGCGAGTAGGTCCAAAAGTTTACGGAAATCCAACGGCTTCACCAGTCTGACGGCGGTCTCCCCTACTCGCACACAATTCTTCAGCCTCTGCATTCGCATCTTACGCGGCATTGCGGGGTACCCCTGGAAAACGTCGGAATATTTTAGGACGTAGCGTAGCGGATGTCGTACACGGATTCAAGGAGGGGTCCAGTAGCGTTTACCCAGTGACCTGGGCTTGACAGTGCAGCAACAACGCCCCTTTTCAACGGCATTTTGTCCAAGATATGATCGCGGGTCTGATCGTCGGGAGGCATATGCATCTGGCCAAGGAAGCGATGGCCCTATTCACGCGAGTGGCAGGTCTTTCCCTGGGTCGTCGAGCTCCTCAAGACCTATGAACCCGCGTAGACCAGCCGGACGCGCCAGCGCAGGGCCAGCATCACGCCTTCCTGCGCTGGCGCGTCCGGCTGGTGTCCCGGAGTTACGATAAGGTTTGTCCGCTGGCACGATAGCGGGGCGGTCACCGGTGAAATGCCGAGATTTCGGCACAGCCTCCTAACTCGGTGGACCACCCGTGCCACCGCCGAGCTGGGCGTGCAGTGCCGCCAAGTTGTTGCGGGCATCGGCGTAGGCCGGGTCGAGCGCCAGGGCGGCGCGATATTGGGATTCGGCCTCAGCCCAGCGGCCTTGCTGGTGATAGAGCAGGCCCAAATTGTAGTGCGCCTTGCTGAGCAGACTGGGATCGGTCGCCGCCCGACGATGCACCACCTGTCCAAGGCATGCCTCCGCCCCGACAAAATCGTGCAGGACACAACGCAGATAACCCTGGTCGGAAAGTAACTCCACGTCTCCCGGATAGCGCTCCAGTCCCTGGCAGTAGATGGCCAGAGCCTCTTGATTCCGGCCCAGACGCCGGAGCGTTCGGCCCAGCAAGACATACAGGCTGGCCACGCTGGGATCGTCGCGCCGGGCAAACAGCAGGCAGCGCTGCAAATAGAACAGAGCCTTGGCATCTTCGTGACCAAAATAGTGCTTGCCCAAGTGGAAGAGAAGGTCCGGGTTGTTGGGCTGATCGGCATGATCGAGCAACAGCAGCCGCAGATTGCGCTCCGATTTGCGCTGGAGCAGCTCCGCATCCAGATAGCCAACATGCTGGATGACCACATCGACCCGGCGAAGCTCGGCACCCTGCTGCGCAACGGCCGGCCGGATTTGTTCATGGATGCGATAGCGCCAACGAATCTCCGGATGGTTCCGAAAGAGCCGGAGGTGTTCCACCAGTCGGGGAAGGCTGGTCCCGCTCACCAGCGCCGTCTGCATCATGTAGGCCGCGTTCTCGTCCCCAAGGCTGTCCAACACCGTTCGCAGCTTCGCGCGGTTGGCTTCATCCACGCGGTCGTCGGCATCGAGCCAGATTATCCACGGAGCGGTCGCATGCCGCAGGCTTTCATTCCGGGCGGCCGAGAAATCTTCGACCCAGGTGAAATCGAACACATGGGCCCCAAGGCTGGCCGCCACTTCCCGGCTGCGATCCGCCGAGCCGGTATCGACGACGACGATTTCATCGACCAGGTCCACGACCGGCCCGAGGCAGGCTGGCAAATTCGCCTCTTCATTCTTGATGATCATGCAGAGCGAAACCGGCACGGCGACTTCCCTCCATATCCGGGGACAGGTCCGGATTTCGACCGGCGAACCCGAAATAAGCGACCAAGAACAGGGCCGACACGCCGGCCACGCTCCAGCGAACCGCGGCCGGAAAGTGCGGCGTGACGTAGGCTTCGATGGCGCCCGCCACGACGAGCATCACGGCCGCGCCGCCCAGCAGGCCAAACGCTTCCCCAGCGACACGCCGCAAGGCATCTCGACGAGTGTATGGTCCGGGAGCGATGATGGCCCAACCGAGCATCAATCCGGCGCCCCCGGAGATACAGATGGCCGTCAGCTCCAGCACTCCATGGGTAAGGATCAGTGAGTAAAAATCGAGAAAAAAGCCCCGATTCCAAACCAGGCCGGTGAGCGTGCCGAGCATCCGGCCATTGTAGACCAGCATGAGCACGCACGGCAGACAGCACAGGGCGCCGAACGCAAAAACGGAGATCGCAACGCGGATATTGTTGCCGATGATGGTCACGGCCACCAACGGGCTTTGGCCAACGTCGAAAGTGAAGTTGCCGCGGTATTCGCCTTGCTGGTGTTCGAGGCGGACGTTTTCGTATTCCACCGCGTGCTCATCGAAGAGGCTGTACGCCAATTCCGGGGTGCGCACGACCGCGAGCCAGGAGGCGACTGCTGTGAGCAGGAAAACGGAGGTGGCCAGCAAGAGCGGCAAGGCATGCCGGCGAACCAGGCGAGGGAAGCCCCGCGCCAGGAACGTGAACAGGGGACGCAGTTGCACGGGGCGCGTTCGGTAGACCCGACCGTGTGCCCGCGCTGCCAGGTAATTGAGGTAGCGGATCAGCTCGGGATCGTCGCCATCCGTCCGTGCCCGGGACAGATCGATGGTGACGTGGCGATAGAGCCGGCACAGCTGTTTCAAGTTCGGCACGGATAGCTTTTCCAGCCCCAGGCGGTCCGCCCGATCCAGTAACTGAGTCAAGGTATCCCAGCGTTCGCGTTGGTCGGAGGGCATGAGCCTCATTGTACACGCGCGGCCGTGCTGCCGAATATAATCCTGTCCAGAGAGGCTTTCTCTCGACAATGGGATTCCTTGCCGGATCCTTGCCAAAACGAGCATGGACCATGCAGTGGACGGACAACGTTCGCATTGAAACTCCGGAACAGATCGACGTATCCCTGGAGTTGGCAGGGTTGGGGTCACGGTTCGTCGCCCGTGTGCTGGACTGGATGATCAAGCTCGGCATCGCGGTCGTGGTTGGAATTCTGGGTGCAATTGTGCTGGGTCTGCTCGGCTATGCGCCGGGCGCCAAGACTGTTTCAATTTATGTGCTCACGCTCCTGGTCGGTCTCTTCTACGCGTTTTTCCTGGGCTATGACATTTACTTCGAAGTCCGCCGCAATGGTCAGACGCCGGGCAAACGCCGGGCGGGAATTCGGGTGATCCGCGAAGAGGGCGCACCTCTGGACTTTCGCTCGGCCTGCATCCGCAACTTGCTCGGGACGGCCGACTTTTTGCCCGCTTTCTATTTGCTGGGCGGGCTGTTCGTACTCCTGACGCCGCGGAACCAGCGGCTGGGAGATTTGGCTGCCGGAACCATCGTTATCCGGGAGCGTGCGGTGGCGGCGCCGGCGGACGTGGCCGTGGAGGTCGGTCGGCTCGCCTCGCCGGAGCTAGTGTTCACGGCCGACCAGCTCGCCGCCTGCAACCCCAACGGGCGCCATATCCTGCGATCCTTTTTCCAGCGGTACCATCAACTGGCGGATGAGCCGCGTCATCGGTTGGCGCGCAGCTTGGCCGAG
>DATGIQ010000303.1:0-12264 GCA_035295665.1 Gemmataceae bacterium
GGACAGCCGGGTGGTGCTCGACGAAATGGGCGCCGACAAGCTGCTCGGCAAGGGAGACATGCTCTTCCTTCAACCCGGCACCAGCACCCTCATCCGATCGCAAGGCACGTATGCCAGCGATGAAGAAATCACGCGCGTCGTCACCGATCTGGGGTGCGAGCCGTGCTACGCTCAGGAGTTGGTCCAACTGAGTACCGCGCCGAAGGAAGGGAAAGGGAGCCTGGCCGAAACCTTGCGGGCACGCGATGACCTGTATGAGCAGGCGATCGAAGTGATCATTCGCGAGGGGCGTGGCAGCGTATCGCTATTGCAGCGGGCCCTGGGGATTGGTTATGGCCGAGCGGCGCGGCTCGTGGATTTCATGGCGGAAGATGGCATTGTCGGCAACTACAACGGTAGCCAGGCCCGCGAAGTGCTCTACACGCCGGAGCAATGGGAGCAGGTGAAGCAGGCCGGTGTCCTGAGTTGAGGAGCACGTCGTATCCAGAGCTCTGGATCCGTGGTCAGGCCGGAGAGCCCGCGGGATGTCCAGCGGTGCGCGGTAGCCCTTGCTGGGCCCGAGCTTGGTCGGTAACGGGTTCCGCATTTTCCGCGGGCACAATTCGCGAGCCATACTTGTCCGCGTAGACTTTCGTGAACTCGGCTCCGAAGAGAAAGATCTGCGCGGCGTAGTAGAGCCAAATTAACAACACAGCAAGCGACCCAGCGGCTCCATAGGCCGAGCTGACACTGCTCCTGCCGAGGTACAGGCCGATTAAAAATTTGCCAATCGTAAAGAGCACGGCCGTAACCGCAGCTCCGAGCCAAACATCGCTCCAGGCGATTTTGGCGTCTGGCAAGTAACGGTAGATCATGGCAAACAGCAACGTGATAACGATCAAGGATCCGATGACGCTGAGTACATGACCGATAATACTTACCTGCCAATCGCCCCAGAGACTTGCCAGGGCCGTCAAGATCGTGCTGATAACCAAGGAAACAAGCAACAAGAAAATACTCCCGAGGACCATGGAGAAGGATAACAATCGTTCGCGTAAGAAGCCCCAGAGGGCGCTTCTTGGCTTCGGCTGAACCTCCCAGATCGTGTTCAAAGCGTCTTGCAGCTCGCCGAACAGGCCGATCGCTCCAACGATCAACAAGATGATACTGAGAGCAGTAGCGATGATCCCCGAGCCTGGCTTGCTCGCGCCGGCGACCATCGTCTGGATGGCTTGGGCTCCCTGTTCCCCGACCAGATCCTGGATTTGAGCCGCCAGTTGTCCTTGAACTGCGTCCTGCCCGAAAACGAACCCCGCCACAGCAATCACAAGGACCAGCAGCGGTGCGATGGAGAATACCGTGTAGTACGCCAGGGCCGCACCCAAGCGGGGCGCTTTATCGTTCATCCATTCCGATGCCGAATCCTTAACCAACTGCCACCACTTCTTCACGCCCATTTGCTGTCTCCTTAGCCTTCGCTCTCTCATCCAAGCAGGCAATCTCTATGCCAACAGTCAGCATGGTCGCGCAACAGCTCACCCGAAAGCCGTGCCGTCGGATGAGACCGCAAGCGGCATGGGATTCGCGTCTATGAATTGCAAAGGTCAACGGCGGCATGCCGTTCCGAGAAGGGAGGCAAAAATGTTCCGAATACTGACGAGCGCTCTTGTGGTGCTTGTGCTTGGCGTATCCACGGTCGAGGCACAGGTGTGGGTCAACGTGCCGTACTACGGACCCGCGACCGGTACGTACTATGGCCTTTACCAGGGCCGTTTTTACCGGATGTACAATGGTCCGACCTACCAGGGATATCTCGGCTACGCGCGAGTTCCGGGGCCGGTCTACACCTACTCCGCGCCGACGTCGAATTATGCGCAGCCGTATCGTGTCCCAGCCTACGCGCAACCGTATGTACCTCCGGTGTATGCGCAGCCAAACCAAGCTCCGGTGTATGTGCGGCCGAGCCAGGCTCCCGTGTATATTCAGCCAAGCCAAGGTCCGGTGTACGTGCAACCACCGCCGGGACAGTAAGCCACCAAGTTCATAGCCGGGGTCCAACGATTGCCGCTTCGACGGGCTTTACTCGATGGGCCCGATACGCCGAAATGGGTAGTAGACGACCAGGGCCCGTCCCAACAGCAATCGCTGTGGGACGAGGCCCCAAGATCGACCATCGGAGCTCTCGGGGCTGTTGTCCCCCATACAAAGGTAGTGTCCGGGCTGCACATAAAATGTTTCCACGGGTAGGTCGCCGAGCGCTTGCCACCGGTCGGGATTGCTCCAATTCTCGGGGCCCAGCGGAGTATCTCCACGCCCTGGCTGGATCGTGTAGTACGTGTCCCGCCAAAGACGCAGTTGAGCCACCCGGACTGCGGCTCCGCGCACACCAATGCTGGCCGGTTGTAAATCGTTCGCGGTCGGTCGGCTTTGGGCCGGCGAGGCATACGTCACGCCACCGCCGAACGGGAGACTCCGATCCACCCACACGACCAGCTTCTCATCCACATTGGCGAAGCGCAGGAAGTGGTTGCCCCCCCGCTTCAGGGAGGTCAGCTGGCTCTGAAGCTGTTCTTCCTTCGCGGCCGTGATCCGGACCAACGTGCATTGCCCAGTAGACAGGTCCCAGCGAGCCTGAAATCGGTCCACTCCCCGTGAAAGCTCCAAAACGAACTGGTCTCCGGATGGCGGGCTTGGAGCGGATTCAAGATTCACCGTGCACTCCAGCATCAGGTCGCCGACCCAGTTGGGCGAGGGGGGACCGTGAAAGCTTCCCTCCGCTTTCCACGTATCGTAGCCCAGGAAGTCCGTGATGAGCTCGGGCTGGCTTTCGGACGAGGCCGCGCCGGTAAGCTTGGTCTCTGCCGAGCGCTCGACAACCAAGTGTCGATAGCGAAGCCAGGCTAAATCGCCCGTCCGGGCCGGATGGCGAAATCCTTGGGCCCCATCGGGAATCCAGGCATGTTCCTCCTCCGCCTTTTGCCGGCCGCGCCGGTAGTCCGTTGGAGTCCCCGCGAATGTGACGCTGGTTGGTACCGCCTCCTCCGGTGCCCACCGCGGGGGGAAGTGCGACCCCGCCAGGTCCTTGGCAGGGTGGTCATTGTCGTAAACCAAGCGGCGCAGGGCCAAGATTTTATTTGGCGATTTCTGGATCCGGCGAAACTTGCCCTGTCGGAAGAGTTCGAGGGCCTCGGCGTCGCTTTCGTACATATAGTCCCGCGCCCACAGTTCCTCTGGGCGGTCCGGCCGTGGGCGTCCGGGATAGGTGAGCGGCTGGGCCTGTGGATCGTCCGGGTCGGGATAGACATAAAGATCCCCTTGATGGACGGCAATCGTCTCGCCCGGCTTGCCGACCAGCCGCTTGATGTAATTGATCGCCTCGTTGTGACGCTGGGGTGTGTCCGGATACTTGAAAACGACAATATCCTCGCGTTCGACTCGGTTCAGGTGCAAATCGTACAGGAATTTCCCGACAACCAAACGGTCGCCGGAAGCACACGACGGCGGATGGCGCTCTTGCCGCAAGTCGATCTGATAGCGGCAATTCGGACAGACACAGCCAATGACGGGGTCGTACGGTGGCTCCCGTTCGCTGCTACAGTTGACCGAGAACTCAAGCCCGCACTGAGGGCACACGACCATTTTGTGCGCGCCCAGCAGGGTCGTCGCCATCGAGCCCGTCGGGATGATGAAGGCCTCGGCAATGAATATCTTCAGCAGCAGCACCAGTATAGCCACCGTTGCGATCATCTCGATGAATTCACGCACGCTACTGCTAGAGGAAGGTTGAGGACCGGACGGTGCGGTTGGAGGCGGCATGGCTACGCTCAATAGAGAATGGATGGAATCCCCAGCGCTGCGGCGGTTTTACTTTCGTTCCTTGAGGGTAACCTGCACATCCTGACGCTCGCCGTTCCGTTCGATGGTAAGCGTTACGGTGTCCCCGACCTGATGGTGGTCCAATGCGGTTGTCAGGTCACGATTGTTCTCAATTGGCTTGCCATCCAGAGCCACGATGACGTCGCCAACGTGAACCCCACGCCGGTCGGCACGCATGCCTTCCAGCCCGGCCTCCGCTGCGGCGCCGCCGGGCATGACTTTCAGAATTACGGCTCCGTGGTCTACACCGAGCTGGCGGGCCTGCTGGTCCTGGGCCAGCTGGACGCCGAGGGCGGGACGAACGATTTTGCCATGCCGGATCAATTCCGTTACGACTTGATTGATCTCATCCACAGGGATCGCGAAACCGATGCCGGCGAATGCCCCGGAAGGACTCAGGATGGCCGTATTCATTCCGATCAACCGGCCGGCGCTGTCGAGCAACGGGCCGCCGGAGTTCCCCGGATTGATCGGTGCGCTCGTCTGGATTACCCCGCGGATCGTCCGTTGATTGACGGACTGGATTTGGCGACCCAGGGCGCTGATGATGCCGGTGGTCATGGTCTGATCCAGGCCAAAGGGATCACCCAGGGCGTAGGTAATTTGCCCCACCTTCAGATCATGCGAAGTGCCAATCGTGATCGGCCGGAGCTTGCTCTTGGGGGCTTGGATGGTGAGCACGGCAATATCCATATCAGGATAGACCCAGGCCCGCTGGGCCTCGTGCTTGGAATGATCGGATAGGGTCACGAGCGCGGCATCGGCATCCTCCACCACATGGAAATTGGTGACGATGTGTCCCTCTTGGTCCCAGACAAAACCAGAGCCAACTCCTTTGGGAACCTGCTGCACGTCGAGGCCGAACAGGCTATTCCGCTCGGCCAAGTTCGTCACCTGGACCAGCGAAGGCGACACATGCTCGTAGATTTCGATGTTCATCTTTTCCAACGCAGCCAGGTCGCCGCGTGCGGCCACAGGCCGTAGCTCCAACTGTGGGTTGAGTCCGGATTCCTTCGTCGGCCAGAATCGCCAAGCCACGAGCCCGGCTATAGGAAGCAACAACACCAAGACCAGCACGATCGATAGGCACGCTACCAAGGGCCGGTGTGATGGAGGACGCTCATACTGGATGGACATGATTGCTCCCTTGGAGGTAAGACACGCTCCGTTCGGAATTTGGCCCAAAGACCAGGGGCAAGAACGATGCCATCCGCGGAAATCTCCCCCTGGCGAGCGGTTTATCTCAAGGCATCTTATTTGCCACCGCGACGTCCGCAAGCGGCGTACCACCAAGCGGACTGGCTTCTGGGCGATCTCAGGGGCAGCAATCACGACCGCAAATTTCACGAATTGGTACGTTCGTTGCACCATCCACAGTTGAAAGTCATGCAGTGGACCCTGAATGGCCTCGTCCAGCGGGTCGCTCGTTTGGATCGGAGCACAATGTGTGGTCGTGGTTCCAGCGTTGGCGTGCCTGTATCAGTCAAAAGGTTGCACGGCGCTTTCTGCGCCTGAGCGGCCCTCGATGCGGGGGCATTGAGTTTCGTTATGAAAAGGCTGGTTTGACCGTAACTGGCGAGCCGATCCCCTGGAATGCCGAGGCCGTGCTGGTGGAGGTAGCCGTGCGGCTCCCGCCCAGCATTTTACCGCACAAGAGTGATTTCCAGCTGCGAACCGCCGAACGCGCGCCCCGAATGGCGGTCGCTCTTTTTCCCGATTCGGGCGAGGGCACCCATCGGGTCATCTTCCGTTTACCGCCCATCCAGGCTTCGACTCCGGTCGTCGTTTACTACCAAGGCAGCGTCCTGGGTCAAATGCTGCTGCCATTTTTATCGGAAGAGACTTTTCTTCGTGGTCTGCGGCTGGGTTCGCCCACGTTATTCACCCGGCTGGGCGACTCCAACGTGGCGTGTCAGACCGTTGTCGAAGGGCAATACCGCGGCCTATCGGCTGGCGGCATTTTGACCAGCCCGACCAGTTTGTTACCCATCACGGATTTTCCCTTGCGAATGGAAATCCTGGACCGCAGCGCGGGCTGCATTCAGAATCTTTCCCTAGGCTTGAGCGGCCCTCAGCTGCTGGATCGGGAAGCGTTGTTGAGTGTGGCGTTGCCGTCCTGCTGCGGCAGCATCAGCTCCGTTCGTTGGATCCTGGGCGACCGTCTACTGGCCCATGCCGATCTGCGCGTCATTTCATCGTCCGTCTTTCAGCAGTCTCTTTATCTTCTGGAAGGACGCTTTTGCGCTTCGGGCAAGCAACGGGCCCCTCTCTTCCGTCATCATCTGCTGGCCTGCGACGACACCCGCGGCCTACGACCCTGCTTTATCATTGCCAGCCGCGAACCCGGTGTGGCAGGCCTGTGCCAGTTGGAAGTTGGAGTTCAGTCGGCAGACGCGAACGTCCGTTCGTTAATCGGGCACCAGGAGATTCTGGTTACGGATAAGCCGGTGATGTTCATTCCGGATGTCACCAGCATGGGCGATTGCGGTCAAGTCCGCGCGTTTGAGTTGCTCAGCAATGGGCAGCTTCTGGGCGCCCTACCCGTGAGCCCTACCCCGGCGGCGGTCTTTACGAGTGAAGGGGGATTTCATCCTGCGGCCGACTTCGATTGGACGCGGTTCAGCGAAGAGGAATTGGTGGACCGCCTTCAACGGCTCATGGAGGCAAGCGAGGATGAAAAAAACGTGTATGGGCATGCCGAGTGCTCAGAAAAGAACGCCAGGAGTTGGGCCTTTTCCTACGTGATGACCGATTGGCAATCGCATCCGACGGCAAGCGTGCCTGGTGGTACCGAGAACCATGACTAGAGGCCGGCAAGCAACTTCCCTCGAGTGTGCAGCCTGCTGCCTGAACGAACGCACGGGCCGGCATGTCTGGTGTATTTCTGTTTGCCAAGCGACACGGGCACATCCTTTCAGCACACTGCCGAGGGGTGGAGCAAGCGCCCTCAAGCCCACCAAAACCCAAGTCTGAACTCTGCTACGTGCCATTGCGTAGGATATAGGTAAGATAAGGTTCACGTGAGTTTGGCCGATCTTGGCAACGACACGGATGAGCTGATGTTACCTTCACGGCATCCCGTCTTGCGCTTCGCCATGGGACCGGCGGCCATCGCCCTAGCCATGCTCACGCGGCTCTTCCTATGGCCGTTCATCCATCACGAAGTTCCCTTCCTCTTGCTCTGGCCGGCCGTGATCGCCAGCGCCTGGTTCGGCGGCTTCGCCTCCGGGCTGTTGGCCACGGTTTTTGCTGCTCTGGCCGAAGTTTATTTTGTCCTGGATCCCCGTTTTTCGTTTAATGTGGCCAGTTCCGGTGAGCTCTTAGGGACGGCGCTCTTTGTGGTGCTCGGTTCGACGGCATCGCTATTGACAGCGATGTTGCACCGGGCCCAGCAGGATCTTCGCCAAGAGTTTGAACGCAAAGATGTCTTTTTGACGACCCTCGCCCATGAGCTGCGCAACCCCTTGACGCCGATCCGCAATGCCCTGTCGATCTTGAGGCTGACTGCGCCGTCGGACCCCCGGCTTACCGAGATGACGGCACTCATCGATCGCCAGGTACATCAGATATCTCGACTGGTGGACGACCTGCTCGATCTATCACGGATCGGCCAGGGCAAAATCCGGCTGGTACGCGAGTCGGTTGACCTGCTCGCTCTGGCCGGTCAGGCTGTGGAAATGAGCCGGCCGCTCATGGACTCACGGCATCAGTGCCTGAAAGTTTTGCTCCCGCCGGAACCGATCCGCTTATACGCCGATCCCTCGCGCCTCGTGCAGGTCATGGTCAACCTCCTCAATAACGCGGCCAAGTATACCGATGAAGGCGGGACGATCTGGCTGTCGGTCCAGCGGCGAGGCAACGAAGCTGTCGTGAAGGTTCGGGACACCGGTGTGGGCATTTCGCCGGAAATGCTGGCCCAGGTGTTTGAGCTATTTACCCAAGTGGAGGAAGCCCGGGGCCGTTCTCAGGGTGGGCTTGGGGTTGGCCTGGCGCTGGTGCGGGGCCTGGTCGAATTGCACGGAGGCACCGTCGAGGCGCATAGCGAGGGATCGGGCAAAGGAAGTGAATTCGTCGTCCGCCTGCCGATCACGCCGAAGTGCGACCTCGAGCCAGAGCAAGTCGCTATGGCGTCCCCTCATCATCAGCCGACTGCATAACAAGATAGCATTTGTGCCAATAAATGAGTCAGGCCACGTGCCCGGTAGTCCAGTGAAGACCGCGCTGCAAGAACCTAGTCATTTCCCATATAACGGCTTATGGCTCGATTCTAGATTCGCGTTGACTTGGCATAACAAGTGCCAACGGTTCTTCCTCATTTGGTTGAGGACTCTCTTGCTCGTGACGCTGCGTGCCTGCCGGGCGCTCGCTGGAGGAAACGCTCGTGAAGCGCTTATTGCTTTCGTTGCTTGCCTTTGCAGTGCTGGGACTGGCGAGCGGTCATGTCCTCGCTCTCGAACCCACTCCATCGGCTGCGGATCAAAAATCACCTGGACCGGCGGCGGAGAAGATCGATAACGGAGACACGGCGTGGATGCTGATGTCCACGGGATTGGTCTTGCTCATGGTGCCGGGATTGGCCCTCTTCTATGGCGGCATGGTCCGCCGCAAAAATGTCCTGGGCACCATGATGCACAGCATGGTCGCCCTGGCCATCATCGGCATCCAATGGCTCTTGTACGGCTACGCCCTGGCCTTTGGCGATTCGCTGGGCGGGATCATTGGCTGGAGCAGTGATTTCCTGGGTCTGAATGGCGTGCTCTCCGACAAGCCGTTTCCCGGCACGCACATCCCGATCTACGTCCATTGCATGTTCCAGGGGATGTTCGCGATCATTACCCCGGCCTTGATTAGCGGCGCCCTTGCGGAGCGGATTCGATTCGGGCCCTATTGCCTGTTCATCCTGCTCTGGGGAACACTCGTTTATGATCCGCTGGCGCATTGGGTCTGGGCCGTGGACGCGGCGGGCAAACCGGCTGGATGGTTGGGTCAGCTCGGAACCCTCGATTTTGCCGGTGGCACGGTCGTCCACATCGCGGCCGGGCTGTCGGGGTTGGCCGCCATTCTGGTATTACGCAAGCGCTTGGGCTATCCCGAACATGCGATTCACCCTAACAGCATGGTGCTGACGCTGCTGGGCGCCGGGCTTCTTTGGTTTGGTTGGTTCGGCTTCAACGGTGGCAGCGCCCTCGGCAGCAATGGGCTGGCGGGGGCAGCACTGACGGCCTCCCAAATCGCAGCGGCCGCAGCGGCCCTGAGCTGGATGCTGATCGAATGGCTGCACCGCGGCAAGCCAACCGCTCTTGGAGTCGCCTCCGGAGTGGTGGCAGGTTTGGTAGCCATTACCCCCGCGTCGGGGTTCGTGGCTCCTTTGGCCGCTCTGGTTATTGGGCTCTTGGCCGGCCTCATTTGCTACGTCGCTGTTTGCATGAAGCCGATACTCAAGTACGACGATTCTCTGGACGCCTTCGGGGTCCACGGCGTGGGCGGATTCCTGGGAGCCCTGCTGACCGGCGTCTTCGCTTCGGCCGTTCTATGGCAACGCGGGGCGGGCACCACCGACCCGCTCGGCGTCTTGGCGGAAGGTCGACTGAATCAGATCCTGGTGCAGTTGCTCGGTGCGCTGGTGGCGGTCGGTTACGCCTTCGTGCTCACGGCAATCCTGGTGAAAGGGATTGACGTGGCGTTCGGTTTCTGCCTGACGAGAACCGCAGAAAATGAAGGCCTCGACCGGTGCGAACACGGAGAGGTCGGCTTCGATCTGGGACCGGCGCTGGAATCCGTCGCAGAACACATTCCTCACGAACCGAGACCGGCCGCTGTGCCGCCCGATGGATACAAGCGATTCACGGTGGTAGTTGATGGGGCCGATCCGAGCGATCTGATCCGAGAGTGGTCAAGGCTCTGTCAGGCCGGATCGAAGCCGCCCACGGCAGAATTTCGTGCCGTTTATCCGTTCTTCACGACGGTTCAGGGAAATCGGTTTCGCTTCCGCGGTGGCGACCCGCAGTTCCTTGGCAAAAATCTCGAACTGCTGTTCCGTGATCAATTCAAGGGCTACCCAATTCACGCCCACTTGGAAGACTAGAGCAGTTCGAGGGCGGATGTAGCGGGACAAGCGCAAAAGGGCAGGAAAAATGGGCATTTTCGTGAGTTAGTCGGTACGCCGAGCCGCGAAATGCTCTAAGGGTTGAAAATACGATCCGATGCGTTACGGAGCAGCAATGGAATTCCGCGAAAATATGGCTGTCGCTCGTTCCACCGTCGCCGAGTCCTTCTTCCCCCGCTAGCTACTTGCCAGGCTTCCAACGAATGGTCAGCATGTCGCCTGGATGAAGGATCACTTGGCGATAGTGGATGGCGGCGGTACCGCCTTCCACCGGAAATTGTCGCATTTGTCCGTCCGGCCCACGGACGGAGACACTCATCGTTGGCGACGGGGGTTGAGAAGGGGTTGCAACGACCACTGCAACAGTTCGAGGCAGCTGCATGGAGTGAATGGGGGGAACGGGCGCCGGCTGGGATCGGATCGTGGGCTGGTCGCCAGCGCGAACATGCTCACCCGCAACTGCGCATGATCCCATGGGCGAAAGCGCAAGGGTGAGCAGGACTGCTCCCTTCAAAATTGGGACACGTCGCCAGGACATGATTAATCCTCAGGATTTGAGGAGAAGTAGTTACTCCAGCCAGTGGTCGAGCCCCGAACTCCTTTTCATCGATGAGCACAATTTGCGACCAACACTTTTGCATTGTAAACGGGGGCCGCGCCAATGCAACGCCTTTCCTGGTTTCCGGCGCCGAAAACCAGTCCCGAAGCTATGCCCCCGCGACACGAGCCGAGAGATGCGCGCTCTCCGGCTGAACAGTAATGACCGGAACGCAGGGGCTCAGCGCGACGATTTGGCCGTCGGCAGTTCGGCTGTCTTCTTGTCCGTGCTCCCTTCGTCATTGTCCGGGGCGACCCTGAGAATGATTTGGAAGCCGAAGGTATCCTTCTTGACGCCGTGGAACGGTTCCCAGTAGTTGATCCAGAGCGGGTCGAGTGCCGGATCGGGCGCAAACTCGGCCGATGGCCTCTTGCAGATCAGACTGTTGCTCGTGGCAGTGATCGAAAAGAAACCATGCAGCGTGTATTTGCCCGGTTGCACCGGAACCGCCTTGGGCCCATCATGGTCATTGACGGCCAAGCTTTCACAGCCACAAACCTGGTGTGGCGGCACCGATGCCGTGATGATTTCCACGGGACCGGCCGAGACGCTAGCGCCGGCTTCCGAGTATTCGGCGGATCCCTTTCGTTCCCCACGGAGCAGGCCAATGACACGGCCTTCAACGGATAATTTGGCCTTCTTCACCTTGGGGTCATCCATGCTGACCTCGAAGCATTGCTCCAGGTCAAACGGCATGGTGGCGTTGGCCACCACGGCGCCCTGCATCGTGACGATCACCGTATCGGGTGCGGGCGAAGAGACATCGATCAGTCCGCCGCCGGTGTGAGCGCATTTGCTCTTCATCGGCGTCACATGGCCGTGGCGATCGTGCAGGATGATGGAAACCGGCGGCGGGGAAGCAGCCGCCGGGGTGACGGTGATGTTTAGTGCGTTGCCACCGGGGACAATGGTTTTCTCCTGTGCAGAGGCAATCGATGGCGACATCAGGGCACAGAGCAAGCTCGGTGTCAGACCGTGCAGTAATCGCAAACGCAGATTCATGGTCATGAGCTCAGAACCTCCATAGTGCGGACCACAGTTGCTCGGCAGCAGGCGTGGTCCGGAAACTTGGTTCGGGCGGTCTGGCCGTTGCCATCGCCGCCAATTTCGCCATGCCGTTTTGGGCATGGTCAGAAGCGGATCGTCACATCAAACGCAGCCATTAGCTGGTTCTTCCGGAGTCCATTATCGAATGCCGGAACGGTCCAGGATCGATAGTAGCCAATCTCGGGTCGAATCTGAAATTCGGGCGTAAAGTTGTGGGACAGACCAATGGCATTGCTTGTATACGTCGACGGAAAGCCGGACCGTTCGCCATCCGTGTCCTTCCACCACTCATTCCGGACGGTGATGAAATCTCTTCGGGAAATCTGAAACTCGCTGTAGTTCAGCACTCCAAACGTCAAGGTCGTGCCCGGAATGTCCGGTCCAATGCCGCCGCCACTCCCCCACGGCCGGAGAGGGCCATTGCTAGGAGTGCCGCCGACCACGGCGTCGCGCTGCCACATGATGTACGATTCGGTCTTGGTAATGATCTGGCGGTTGAACCGGTGTTCCCATGTGCACACCAGATAGTTGAAATTATCGTGGCCGGAAGGCTGTCCATTCTCATCGAAACGGCGAAACTTGGCATTGTTGATCGCATTCAACCAGGTGTAGAGGGCGTCATTGTTGCTCTGAGCTACCCAGCGGACGCCAAACGCAC
>DATGIQ010000304.1:0-17332 GCA_035295665.1 Gemmataceae bacterium
CAATGCGGTGGGCTCAATTGCGTTCAGACCGATTACAACAACGACGGGTTCCTGGACGTCTTCATTTCCCGAGGAGCCTGGCTGGCGTACCCGATGCGGCCAACCTTGCTCCGCAACAACGGCGACGGCACGTTTACCGACGTGACCCGTGAGGCCGGGCTGATGGACCCGGTCAATTCCAATTGTGCCACCTGGGCCGATTTCGATAACGACGGCTTCCTCGATCTGTATATCTGCAACGAAACGGGCTACAACCGCTTATACCGAAATCGCGGGAACGGCACCTTCGAGGAAGTGGCCGGCCGGGCGGGGGTCCGCGGCAAAGGGAGTTGGTGCAAGGGCGCGACCTGGATCGACTACGATAACGATGGCTACCCCGACCTGTTCCTGAACTATTTCAAGTCGGGACCGCAATTGTTCCACAACAACCGCGATGGGACATTTACCGACGTAACCGTGGTTCTGGGCATCACCGGGCCCGCGCAGGGGTTTTCGTGCTGGGCGTTTGATTACGATAACGACGGTTGGCTCGATCTTTTCGCCAATGCTTACCAGCTCGAGCTCGATCCGGTTGTCTGCGACATCATGGGGATTCCATCCCGGACCCCCGCCGAGGGAAGCCGGCTCTACCGGAACCTGGGCGGCAAGCGGTTCCAGGACGTCAGCAGGGAAACGGGGGTGAACAAGGTGTTCGCCCCGATGGGGAGCAACTTCGCCGACTTCGACAACGATGGGTATCTCGATTTTTATCTTGGCACCGGCGCACCGTGTTTCAGCGTGTTGGTTCCCAACCGCATGTTCAAGAACGTCGCCGGCCGCCGCTTTGCCGAGATCACGGCCACGGCCGGCACGGGCCATCTGCAAAAAGGGCACGGGGTGGCCTGTGGCGATTGGGATCGGGACGGCAATGTCGATTTGTTCGTGGAAACCGGCGGAGCCATCCCCGGCGACCGCTACCACAATGTCTTGTTTCAAAACCCCGGGCAAGGCAATCATTGGCTGACGGTGAAGCTCGTGGGTCAAAAAACCAACCGGGCGGCCATCGGGGTCCGTATCAAAGCCGTCACCGGCGGAGCCTCTCCCTTGACCGTGCATCGCCATGTTAGCTCCGGCAGCAGCTTCGGTGGCAATCCGCTCCAGCAAACGATTGGTCTGGGCAACGCCGATTCGGTGGCGAGCCTGGAAATCTACTGGCCGACGAGCCAGACCAGGCAGGTCTTCCGCAACGTCGCCGTCAACCAAGCCATCGAGATAACCGAGTTCGCCGAAGGCTATCGCCGGCTGAATTGGCTGCGCCTGCCCTTGCCCCGTGAGTGAGACGCCGTCCGCTTCTTTGATCATCCGGTCCGCTGTATCCTTTTGGCGGCGGTGAGTAGAACCGCGCGCCGAGGAGTCCCGCGTGATTCTACGAGCAGCCGCGAAACAGAACGGACACCTCAAAAAAAATTCAAAAAAGTGTTTGCAAACGGTTTTCCCTGCGATTAGAGTAATGCCGTTCTTAATGATTTTGCGATCGACCTACCGGGATCTCGCCGGTGCAAAATCGTTCAGAGCGGAACAGTCATCGGCCGGACCATCGTCACGATGCGCCGGCAGCACAGGGTGCCGGGACGGGAGACTCTATTTCGTAGCTCTTTCAATGTTGGCAACCAGGCCGATCGGATTTGAGCCTGTACGCCAACATAATCTTGCGCCGGTCCCAGCACATCGTTCGCCCCAGTTCGCTGGGGGTACGTTCAGAGAGACCTTTGGAAGGCTGGCAATACCTATTAGTTTGACTTGCTGTTTTCTCGGAAAAGGAGGCGATGTACAGGAAGCGAAATCTCCCCAGCTAAAATCTGATGTTGCAACGAATAGACAGGATCAGGAAGGTCCACGCTGTGCGAGGACTGCACCCGTGTAAACCAGGGAACAAATCGAAGAGTCAGGTCAATTACAACGTTACGTGGTGCCCCACGTAAGGAAAAAGGAGACAGGCATGACTGCTTCTGGATTCGTATTTCGAAAGGCGAAACGCCTACTCGGCGAAGTCGCCGCGTTGGCGGTGCTGACGAGCTTGGCCTCGTTCGCAGCCGCTCAACCCAAGCCGACGTTGGAATACATCTTCGATAAAAGCAAGGACAATTTGACTACGTTCGGCGGAATCATCGATCACTCCGGCAACAAGTTTAACGGTACGGAATTGTCCGGTGGTACCGAGACAAGTTTTGTACCGGGTCACCTCTCAGGAACCACGGCTGTGCTGTTTCTGGGAGACGATGACCCGAACTCCTCGAGTGGCGAGCCCGGCGTCGGAACCGCCATTGACACGGGGGCCCTCACCAGTGATGTGAAAATGGACAACCAGTCCTGGACCGTGATGGCCTGGATCAACCGCACCTGCTTCAAGGAAGACCAGATGGTGTTCGGGAGCGGAGCTGGTTCCGGCTCCTATCTGCACCTGGGGTTCCGGCGGGGGCTAGCCTACTTCGGCACCTGGAACGGCGATAGCAGCGCCTATGTCGGAAACCTTGTGGGCGTTTATGAGTGGCATCACTATGCCTTGCGCTACGATGCCGTCAAGAAAACGCACAGTATTTTCGTCGACGGTGCACCGATCCTGAACGAGCCGGGTGCCGTATTTCCCGGTTACGGCACCAACCTCCTCATCGGCGGCAACTACGGCTATGCGGGCAATGGTGCGGGATGCTTCGCGGGCGCCATCGAACATCCGCGTGTTTACGGCGGTCAGGCTCTGAGGGACGATCAGATTGCTGCGGATTCCAACGACAATCCCATTCCTCCGTAGTGCTTTGTGAGGTGTCGTCTCCTCCAAAGCAGGGGGACCAGGAAACCCTCGTGTCGATTGCGAACGAAACCCGTGACTCACGTTTTGCATTGCTGAAAGGTAAACGAAGGAGGAATTATGAAATCCGCATCTGATCGGCGCCGCCGAGCGCAAAGCTTGATCGGCTTGGGCGCCGCCTTACTGATTTTGGCCGCCGTGGTTTGCCCCGCGGCCGCCCAGCCCACCGAGGTCTTGGTGTACCAGTTTGATCCTGCTGTGGACAACACCACCACGATCGGGGGCATCATCGACCACTCGGGCAACGGTTATAATGGAACCTGCTCGACGATTCTTGGCTATCCGGGCGCCATGAAGATCGTAGGCGGGCATCTGGCGACCACGTTTGCACTGGCCACGGCCGGACTGGATGACTTTCCTACCACGGTCATCTGGACGGGCGCGACGACCGAGCAGCTGGGTCTGACCCCAACCGCGACGTCGAACGGCTCGTTCACGATCATGGCCTGGGTCAATCGCTCGAACCTTCGTCATGAAGACCAGATGGTCTTTGGGTCGACGGGTTCTCGCGATGTTGGCTTCGCCATGCACCTGGGGTTCCGTAATTACGACACCTATTTTGGCCTCTGGGGCAACGACAGCAGCGCGCAGCTCCAGCCCACTCCTCTCGCCGGAGCGTGGCACCATATGGCGTGGCGGCTGGACGTCAGCAAGGGGAATGAGGACATCTTCATCGACGGTGTCCTGGCCAACAGCGATCCCAACCATGGCCCGTTCAACGCTGCCGACTCGGTCTTCTTGATTGGCAACACGTACTACAGCGACAATGGTTCGTTTTCGGGGCTCATCGAGTACCCGCGCGTGTTCAACGTAGTCTTGAGGGATGACCAGATCAAGGCGGCGGCTCAGGACAAGCCGCTTCCCCCGTAACCCTCGGTAAGGGGTTTCGCAACATCGTGCTGTGAGCCGCAGGCGAACGCGCGTCCCGCGTTTGCCTGCGGCTCGCCGCGTTTCTCGGCGCACGCTGTGTAGCGATGAAATACGAGCCCGGAGCGCCAGCGACGGGGCCTGGCGTGCCTACCCGTCGCTGGCGCTCCGGGCTCGTATCGATCGCCACGCGCACAATGCCCAGATATCGCTGCCCGAATAAAATGGCACCATTTGGCCCCCGATCGGATACTCCGTGTAACGAGGCGCTTAGAAAAGACCATGCAACTCCAGCACCGCTCGCTTGTGCGTTTCGTGATGTTTGGCGTTCTCACTGCGCTTCTGCTGTTCGAGGTCAGCGCTGCCAACCCGGTGGCGTCCCAGCCACCCGGCCCCAAGGAACTAAAATGGGAGACCGGTTACATCCCCATGAAGGACGGCCTCAAGCTGGCCTACATCCTTCACAAGCCGCAGAAGCTAAAGCGTTTCCCTGTGCTCGTCACCTATAACGGCGAGCTCGGCGGCGCCACCACCAAAGGCCTGGAGGAGATGGAATACGTCGACCGTGGCTACGGCGTCTTGGGGGTAAGCGTTCGCGGCACCGGTTCGTCGGAAGGAGTTTTTACGTCTCCCTTCACCGCGCAAGAGGCGGAGGATGGCAAGGCGGTCATCGAATGGACCGCCGAGCAACTCTGGTGCGACGGCAACGTGGGAATGTACGGCAACTCCTACGCCGGGGTCAGCCAGCTAGAAGTGGCCGCTCAGCGTCCGAAGGGACTGAAGGCACTGGCTGCCGGCGCCATCTGGGGCGACACCTATGAGGAGTTCAGCTATCCGGGAGGAATCTTCAATGTCGGGCTGGTTGGCGAATGGAGCTACCAGACACAGCCCTACTTCTCTACCGCCAGCGCACGGCTCCGCCAGTTCGTGGGCGACTTCGAGGGCGCGAAGCGGCGGGCAGCCAACCCGATGAACAAGACCTTTGAGGAGATGCGTGCCCATCCGCTCAAAGACGATTGGTGGGCGGTCCGGACATTTGAGAATCACGCCCCGCAAATCGAAACGCCCATGTTGATTTTTCAGACCTGGCAGAATTCACACGTTGGAGCGCGGGGGGCTTTGCGGGTGTTCGAAAAACTGAAAGGCCCGAAACGAATCCTCCTTTCCAACGGCGGCGACAGTCTTTTTGCCGCGCGGACCCTGATCGCCGAACGGGTGCGCTGGTTTGACCGCTGGCTCAAGGGACAGCAAAACGGCACGGACAAGGATCCGCCCGTCACGGTCTGGTTCGAAACACGCGATCAGAATCTGCAACCGGTCAATCCTGCACAGCCACCCAGGGTGAGACCTCCGGCCAACTTCAAACCTGCTTGGGCATCCACGTTCGCGGCGTGGCCGATCCCGGAAGTGCAGTGGTCCACGCTTTATTTAACCGCCGACGGAAAGCTGAACAAACAAAAGCCGGCCACCGAAAGAGAGACCGGCCAACGTTTTTATCTGTATCCCGCCGCCACGGAGATCGCAACCACGAACGAGATGTTTAGCGGTCCGCCCACAGCGATCGGCTCCCTCATCTACCGCACCGCGCCGCTCCCCGCGGACATGGCGATTGTTGGCTCCCCGGTCTTGACTCTGTACGTCAGCAGCGAGCAGAAGGATACCGACTTCATGGCCGTGCTGCACGATGTTAACCCGAAGCGGCAAGCCACCTATATCCAGCGCGGCCTGCTGCGTGCCTCGCATCGAGGCCTCGATCCGAAGAAGTCCGCTCCGCACGAGCCGATTCATCCACACGAGAAGACAGAAGAACTCACACCGGGACAGGTTTATGAAGTCACGCTGTCGCTGTTTCCGGTGGCCCATGTCCTGCGCCAGGGCCATTCTCTGGAGCTGGCGATCATGGCTCCGCCCACGAGCGGTTCGGCAGGCTGGGCGTTTGCCCCGGCACCGCCTCCCGGCCTGAATACGCTTCACCACTCGGCCGAGCATCCGTCCAAATTGGAATTGCCTATTGCGGGCAGCCTCACGGCTCAAGGGCCGGCTCCGCCGTTGGGATCGTTGCTGGATCAGCCGGCACGCGATGCGGTGGTCAAGGAGAGCGACAATCAGCGGAAGACTCTGGAGGATCTCCTCCACGCCTGGAAACGAGAGAAGCCCCCGACCGGGCGCCGCTGATTGGCCACCACGCCGCTCCCGATGGCTGTAACCGTTGCAAAAACGTGGCCCTGGCTTGCCTGCGCCCAGCGGGCTATAATCAAGAGACGTTTTTCTGCGGCTCCGCTTCTCCAAGAGGTTGCCTCCGATGATCGAGCTTCGCGCGGGGAGAATTGCAAATAAATTCACGCTTCTGTTGCTCCTGGGCGCACTTCTGTTGGTTGGCTGCGGCCGGCGGCCGGCGGAGCCAGTGGTTGAGAATTCCATTCCCGCTGAGGAAAAAGTCGATCCGGAACCCACTCCGCCCCCAGCACCGCCCGACTACCTGGCCGAGGGGAAGGCATTTCTCCAGTCCGGCGATAATGACAAGGCGCTGGAGTATTTCAACAAGGCAATCGAGGCTGATCCCAAGGACGCACGCCGTTATGTCTACCGTGCGGAAGCGTATAAACAGAAGCGGCTGCCCGGCAAAGCGATCAACGACTTGAACGAGGCGATCCGCCTCGATCCCAAGGATCCGGAGCCGTATGCCCAGCGTGGCTATGCGTATGCCACGGTTGGGATGCTCAAGCAAGCCATCGCCGACTTCACCGAAGCAGTGCGGTTAAGTCCGGAAGGTGCCCCCGGGATGCACTCCTTGATCAATCGCGGGTTTGCCTATGAGCAATTGGGGGAGATTGGGAAAGCGCTCGCCGACTACAACGAGGTGCGGCGGATCGATCCGAAGAATGTGATCGCCCTCGAACACCGAGCCGGGATCTTCCTTCGTCAGTCCAAGTTGAAGGAAGCCCTCGCCGACCTCGACGAGGCGGTGGCGATGCAGCCCGGCATCGCCGAGGTCCGCTGCAATCGGGGCATTGTCTACGAAAAATTGGGTCAGCTCGATAAGGCGATCGAGGACTACAACGAAGCGATCCGGCTCGATCCCAAGTTTAAGCCAGCCTACGCCGACCGGACGCGGGCAACCAAGAAAAAAGCACAACTGGCCGAGCCTCGTCCCGGCGCCCAACCCTGAAATTCCGCAGATCTGGCTCTCCACCTTCTGCATCTCGGCGCGAAATGTTGGCGGAAAGAATTTCGTGCCGAGACATAGAGAACGCACAAAGCACGAAATCTCATAATTTTTTAAGCTCTCTCCTTGACGAGGAAGCCCGCGTTAGAGAGAATCGGAAACGTGGGAATCCCCCACCAAGGCTCGTCCACAGGAAACGTCGGGGATTTCCCTTCCTGCGTGTTTGCGACTCGAACTTACGACGCTGGCATTCGGTAGCTGGATCACCTTGGGCGATTGCATTCGCGGCGACATGGCCTGAGAGGAATGGTCCGGAGGGATATGATGGGTTGGCTGAGATCAAGTCACGGCGGCAATCGGACCGAAGAAAGCTGGAGCAAGAAATCGGCTGGCCACCGGTGGGTGGCGCCCGTGGTACTCGGGATGGGGCTCTTGGTATTGGGCCTGAGCGGGTGTTCTTCCAAGGAAAAGGTCGTCACGACGGATCCTCCAGCGAAGCTGCGGATGCAGAACGTCCTCAAGTTCTACCAGATGTACAACACCCAAAAGGGCAAACCGCCCCCCGATGAGAAGTCCTTCAAAGAGTATATCCGGAGTCTTCCGCAAGATCAGAAGGACGCAGCGGGAGTGGGCGAAGACCTGGACAGCTTCCTGTCGTCGCCGCGCGATGGTCAAAAAATCCACATCGAATATGGCGTGGTGCCCCGTCCGGCCCAGAACCGGGCTCTGGCCTGGGAAGAGACCGGCGAGAAGGGCAATCGTTGGACTGCGCTAACGATGGGTTACGTGGCGGAGTACAACGAGGAGAACTTGCAGAATTACAAAAAGAAGAAGTAGCTGCGCTGGAGCTGAAGCTTTCTTTGCGAGGTAGCGCCTCCGGCGACAGATAATGGTTTTCCCTTAATCCTTCTTCATCGGAGTGTCTCCAATGATCGCGCGTCCCAAGAAAAGGCCGAGCGGCTTTACGCTGATCGAGCTCTTGGTAGTAATCGCCATCATCGCCGTGCTTATCGGGCTCTTGCTGCCAGCCGTGCAAAAGGTGCGGGAGGCGGCCAACCGCGCCAAATGCTCGAACAACCTCAAGCAGATCGGCATCGCCGTTCTCAACTTCGAAAACACGTTCGGGCGCTTCCCGAGCATCGGCTGGCGCGAGTGGTGCGATGCGATGCCGACTTCCCAGCCTCCCAACGTGACTGCGGTGGACTGGCCACAGAACGGCTGCTGGGTCAATTACAAAGATGAATCGGGTGCCACGGTGAACTCGTTTGCCGCCAACGGCGGCTTTGGAGCGCCTTGGCCGGCACCGCCGAAACAGGCGGCGACCTGGGCCTTCCAGATTCTTCCCTTTATCGAAAAGCAATCGGTTCAGAATCAGGATAACGCAGGGCTCGTCCGCAGCAGCGCCCTGGCCACGTACGTTTGTCCGACCCGGCGGGTGCCGCACCTCTTCTTCGGTGGCCACAGCACCGCCGTGGGCGGGGCACCGCTCGATTACGTGGTGCCTTATTTTGGCCCCGTCAGCCAGGGCGATCTCATGAGCAACAATTTCAAGCCGCCTGCACCTCCGAACCCTCCTTATCCCAGTAATGCGGGCTCGCTCTATGGTGTGATCGTTTGGGCGGAACCGCCGATCCTCGCCAAACAAGGTCGGGCCGGTGCCCGCGACACCGTCATCACGATCGGCTCGGGCATCCCGGACGGCACTTCTAACACGTTGATGGTCGGCGAAAAATTCGAGCGTCCCGACCAGTACAATGGCGGCGCCTGGAATGATGACCACAACATCATCAGCGGCCTGGACCCCGACGACGCCCGCGTTGGCGACCAACCCCCGGTCCAGGATCACATCTTCGGCTCTGCCGAAGGCAGCGATTCCAACAATCCATGCTGCGACTGGTGGCGTGATCCACCCGATATGAAACCGACACCTCGGTTGGGCGCCCGGTTCGGTGGAGCCCACCCAGGCGGCATGAATTCCCTTTTCGCCGATGGCTCGGTCCACACGATTGCCTGGGGGATCAACCAGGCCGTCTTTGCCGCGATCTGCGATCGCCGCGATGGCACGGTCGTCGATGCCAGCCAGATTCCGTGATGGAAACCAACACCCCCCGACGCGTCGACCGGCGCGTCGGGGGTGTTAGTAGGGTAATTTAGCCGCACCGATCACTTCGGGGCGTCTGGCTTTTCGTGCCCCGCATCTTTCTTGAAAACAATGACGTGCTGGCTGGGGAGAATCCCGAGCGTCTCTACCCAGCGGACGGGGTGCGGCTCCATCTCTTTCCGCACTTGCTTTTCGGTCATTTTGTGGACCAGTTTGATCCACACCTTCGGGTCTTCCAGGCGATACTCCACGAACACGAGCCGGCCGTTGGGTTTGAGGGACCTCACCATCGCTTGCACCATTTCCCAGGGATAGGCGAACTCGTGATAGACATCGACCATGAGAATGAGGTCGACGCTGGCGGCCGGCAGCTTGGGATCGGTCTCGGTCCCTAGAATCGGTTCCACGTTGTTCTGCTGGCGTGCCTTCATTTTTTGGCGGATCAGGGCGAGCATTTCCGGCTGGATATCCACGGCCAGCACTTTACCCTTGGTGCCGATGCGCTCGGCGATGCGGAACGTGAGATAACCGCTACCGGCACCGATGTCCGCGACCACGTCTCCGGGCTTCAGCTTGAGGGCATCGAGGAGTTTGTTGGGCTCTTCTTCCTTCTCGCGCTCCGGCCGTTCGAGCCAACCGGCTGCCTCATGACCCATGACATGGGCGATCTCCCGACCCATGTAGAATTTGCCAATGCCATTGGGGTCGTGCTCTTTTCGCGTCTCGTAACGGGGCGACGGCTCGGCCGGCGTCTTCGTCTCCTGGCTAATCGCCATCCCGCCGGTCGTCAGGATGCAAACGAAAAGAAATGCAAGCCTACGCAGCCGTCCCATGAAAGTGTCCCTCGCTACTGCCTTGGGCCACGATAACACACGCTTATCGTATTTCTTTTCGAGTGCGGCGGCTCGACACCGCTTTGGATGGCTCAATGCCTGTGCACGAAGTTGTGGCCCACAAGTCTGATGCGCCAGCGAAGGATTTCGGCTTTCCTTCACTGGCGCATCAGACTGATTGGTAGTGCTTCACGCGCGGTGATTTTTCCTGGTTCTCAAACAGCGTGGAGCCGCCGCACACCACAACTTACCCGAGACTGATCGTCATCTGGTAGGTCGCTTCGGAGTGATTAAATCCATAGATCCAAACCAACAAGGGCTCGCCCGCCGTGACCGGGACGGACACACTTTGGCTGGTCACGCCAATCATGCGGCTGGAGCCGAGCTGGATCAGGTGGTTCTGACTGTCCAGCGTGAAGACGCGCAGGTGCAGGTCGCCGCCGTCAAAGGAACTGTAGGTAATCGAGGCCGTGAAGGTCCCGCTTTGACCGGCCGTCCACTCGTACCAATCATTGTCCGGTAAGAAACTAGGCGGCTTGTCGCCGATCGACAAATTGGCGTACGTCGTCGAGCCAGCGTTCAAGATGCCAAACTGCGTCGCCTGGTCGGAGGTATTATTGGGATCGAACATGTCCGGCGGAAGCTGGACCCTGGGCGGCTTCGCCGTGCCGGAGCCCGACGTCGAGCTGATCGGCGGAAGTCCCGTGGAGAGCGACTGGAAGAAGATCGCCAAGTTGCTGTTGGGATCGTTGCTGTTATCCGACCAGGCATAGTACGCTTTCCCGCCATAGGCCGCGATGCCGTCGTATTCCAGGAATTCGTTCGGATCGGCGCTGTTGGAAAAGATCGAGAAATGATTCGAAACTTGAACATTGGGACTGAACGTCACGCCGCCGTCGGAACTGGTGGCCGTGAATACGTTCACCCGCGCGTTGAAGATATCATTCCGCGCATCGCGCCATTCGGCGGTGAGTCCTCCAGTCGTCGGATCGACGGCAATATCCACGTTGAATTGGGATTCGATCCCCGTATCATCATTGATCCGCGTCGGCGTGCTCCAGGTTTGGCCGTGGTCGCTGGACGAAACCACCCAGACGTCGAAGTTGGGCGCTGTGCCGTTATCGGGGATATCTGTGTAGGCAATATAAATCCGGCCTCGGAAGGGACCATTGGAAGTGTCAGTCACCATCTTGGGAATGACGCCGATCCCGCGGTTCGGTTGCCCCGGAATCGAGAATTTATTGAAGTTGTCATTGACAAACGTGACCGTGGTATTCGGGCCGAAGTTAAACGTGCCATTGCTGAATGTCGGCGAAGTCGCGAACACGATTTCGCCGGTTTCCAAATCGTAGAAACTCAGATTGATTTCGCCGTTCGGTCCGACGCTGGGACTGGCATATTGGTTCAGGACATGCGGTAGCTGATTGACTTGAGTAGGCTTGCTCCAGGTCACTCCCCCATCAGTCGAGCCGGCAATCATCACAGTCGACACCGGGAAACCATTGCTGTCCTGACCGATCCGTACCCAGCTTACGTAGACATCTTGCTGGCTCGGATTCACAGGATCTCGGCCTGTCGCGAGGATTTCCTTGTCATCGAAGGCACTGGTCGTGCTGACCGGCTCGCTCACGGCATCGGAAACGCTGTAGGTCTTTCCGCCATCCGTGCTGTGCGCCACTACCACCACATTTTTTCCGCCCAGCACGAACTGTCCCATGCTGGCAGCGACGTACGCAACGTAAACTCGCCCGGTCGCATCGAAGCGCACTTCGGCATCGGCTCGATAGGCAAAACGATCGGTCAATCCGTCCAAGGGCGCATCGATCGGAACATAGTGCCATGTATTCCCGCCGTCCATGCTGTAATAGGTCGCCAACGGGGAGGTCGTCGATCCAGGGATGATGACCGCGGTGCCCACGACCAGGTTCAGCGGGTTGGTTGGATTAACTCCCAACGAAATCTCCGAGAAATCCACACTCTTGCCATGGCTCACTTGAATATTCTGCGGAGAGCTGGCGAAGGTCGAAACCTTGGGCCCCCGCGCATCTGCACGGATGCCGTTTTGAATGCCGCTCTGGGAAGAACCCGAACCAGTGTCCACGACGCCATTACCAGACCCCGGCGGGATGGTGAAGTGTGTATCCCAGGGGCCGGATGAAGTGGAAGCTTGGGCATGCCGCTCCGGTACGCCTGCGGCCGGCAAATCGATGCTGAGCTGCTGCGTGAAGTATTCGACCGAAGACGCCAGGCCGACTTGTACCTGTTCCAGCGAACGCCCGGCCTTCAACGCGGAAACCCAGTAATTGAGGCCGGCCCCATCCGCTGGACGGCCGAGAATCGTCTGATAGGCATCCACTACTTGGCGGGTCAGGCCCTCGCCGGAGTGGACGAAGGCGTTTGCGATCACGCTTCGGGAAAGACCGGTCTCGAGCTGTTTAGTCCAGTACGCCAGGCCCGGTTGGTCGGCGGCCCGGCCGAGCACGTCCTCGTAAAGACCGGCAATATACGCGGAACCGTTCCCCCCATGATCCGCAAAATACTCGGCCGAAGAGACAAAGGCGGCCAGGATTTGCTGTTCGGTCATGCCGGCCTGCATTTTCTGGAGCCAGGAAGCCAGGCCCGCCGGATCCGCGTCGCGGCCCAGGAACGTCTGATAATCGCTGCGAAGGAGTTTCGTTTTGTATTCCGCGCTGCCGATGAAAGCCTGGGCAACGCCGGCATTGTTGAGATTGGCTCCGGCACTGTTCGTCCAGCTGGCAACTTCCGCGACCTGAGGTTCGCGGCCAAGCAGGTCATAGTAATACCCCGTGACCAACCGTCCCGCCGGCCCCAGGTCCGAAGAGTTGATGACGGCCGCCCCACCGGCATCGAGCAGCTCGCGCTGCTCCAAGCACTCCACTCGTAAACCAAGCGATCGGCGGGCGCTCGGCGCCAGGGGTCGCTGCCACCAATAGTTCCGTGTATTGCGGGCCATCGTGGAATCTCCAGATATCGGGATGAACAGCAATGCTGCCCTTTGGTGATTGCTGCTCTAAGCAAGAACGAATCAAAAGCCTGTTTAGTTTTAAGCTAATCCCCGGTCTGGTCATCTGCAAGTCATTCGTGGAAACTGGACAAACAAAAGAAACTTTGCCGATCGGAGGGATAGATCAAGCCGGACGTACGGTCGGTAGGAGCTAGACAGATAGGTCGGAAGCGGCGGCGTTTTCTCAATCTAACAGGCGAGGCCGTTGACCAGCAGCAGGGGGCCGGCTATAGTGGCGGCACCCAGTGAGCAACCACCATGGATCCATTCTTACAAGCGGCCATTGACGAAGCGAAGCAGGGACTGGCGGAAGGGGGCATCCCCATCGGCTCGGTCCTGGTGATCGATGGCCGGATCGTCGGCCGGGGCCATAATCGCCGCGTGCAGAAGGGGAGTGCCATCCTGCACGCCGAAATGGATTGCCTGGAAAATGCCGGGCGGCTGCGCGCGGCCGACTATCGGCGGGCAATCCTGTACTCCACGTTGTCGCCGTGCGATATGTGCAGCGGCACCGCTCTGCTTTACAAGATTCCCAAGATTGTCATCGGCGAAAACCAGACGTTTCAGGGGCCGGAAGCGTACGTGCGCTCTCGGGGTGTCGAGCTGGAGATAAGGAATGATCCGGAGTGTTTGCGGTTGATGCGCGCGTTCATTCAGGCGAGACCCGACCTCTGGAACGAAGATATCGGCGTGTAGCGGTGAGGAACCAGCTCAACAAGGGTTTCTCCGCATGCGTTTCGCGTTCGGTCGTCCGCTCCGATCGCGAAACGCACGCGGCAAGTGGCCACAAGGTTTTGGAAAGGGCCGGCCATGCGTGCTGTCGACATCATCCGAAAAAAGCGTGATGGGCACACGCTCGACCAGACCGAAATCGAGGCCTTCGTCACCGGCGCCACCTTGCGCTCCTGGCCAGATTATCAAGTTTCCGCCCTGCTCATGGCGATTGTCCTGCGGGGCATGACCCCGGAGGAAACTGCCTGGCTAACCGGCGCGATGGTGCGCTCGGGCGTCCGGCTCGACCTGGCCGATCTCCCAGGAGCCAAAGTCGATAAACACAGTACCGGCGGCGTGGGCGACAAGACCTCGCTTATCCTGGCGCCATTGGCCGCCGCGTGCGGATTGATTGTGCCGATGATGTCCGGGCGGGGCCTTGGTCACACCGGCGGCACACTCGATAAACTCGAATCGATCCCCGGCTTCCGTGTGGGCTTGACGTTGGAAGAATTCCGCGTGGCCCTCCGCCGGGTCGGCTGCGCCCTCATCGGACAGACCGCAGAAATCGCTCCCGCCGACAAGGTCCTCTATGCCTTGCGGGACGTCACCGCCACCGTAGAAAGCATCGCTCTCATCTCGGCTTCCATCATGAGCAAGAAGCTGGCCGAGGGCATCGACGCCCTGGTAATGGATGTGAAATGTGGCCGCGGCGCGTTCATGAAGAACCGGACGGACGCGCGCCGGCTGGCCGAGTCGCTGGTGGCCATCGGCCGGGCCAACGGCGTGCGCACGGAAGCCCTGCTGTCCGCGATGGACGCTCCCCTGGGCCGGGCCGTGGGAAATGCGCTCGAAGTCACCGAGTGTCTGGAGACACTCCGGGGACACGGTCCCAGCGATTTGGAAACGCTGTCCGTGGCGCTGGCGGCCCGGATGTTGCGGTTAGGCGGTGCCGCCCAGACCGATGCGGAAGCCGAGGGTAAAGTCCGTGCTGCCCTCACGTCGGGCCGCGGCCTGGAAAAGTTTCGCGAGATCATCTCCCAGCAAGGCGGGGATGCCCGTGTTGTGGACGACCCTCGCCGACTGCCGTCCGCGCCGGAACGTACCGTCTTTACCGCGTCCCGCTCCGGGTACGTGAGCCGGCTCGACGCTGAGCTCGTCGGCCGGGCCACGATGGTCCTGGGCGCTGGCAGGGACCGCGTGGAGGATGTCATCGATCCAGCGGTTGGAGCCATGCTCTTGGCCAAACCGGGCGATGCGGTGCGGGCCGGGGATGGAATCGTCGAATTGCATTACCGAGATCCGTCGCGGCTGGCCACCGCGCTGGAGTTGCTTTCTCAGGCCTGCACCATCGCGGATGAGCCGCCGGCTGCCGCGGAGCTGATTCTGGAAACGATCCGCTGAGGAGAGGACATTGCCCCCGATGCATGAGGACAAGAAGACGGTCTATGTGGTCCAACCGCCCGTTGCGGGACCGGCTCCCACGCCGCTGTCCTGGCGGCTGGCCATTGCGGCGGCCGTGCTGATTGCCGGCTCCGCCGCTTACATCCTGCATACGCAGAACTTCCTGGGGCCGCGCGAACAGGCGGCGGTAGGCGTGTTCTGCTTCCTGGGCATCGTGGCGACCCTGTCGGCCAATCTGCGGGCCGTCAACTGGCGAACCATCGGCCTGGGTTTCGCGCTGCAGATCCTCCTGGCGGTGTGCGTGATCAAGGTGCCGCCGGTCTACGCCTTTTTCGATGCGATTGGCTTCGTCGTCAAGAAATTCCTGGAGTTCACCAGCGCCGGGTCGCAGTTCGTCTTCGGGAACCTGGCCAATCCCACAGAGATGAACAAGGTGTTCCCTCCCAACCACGGCTTCATCTTTGCCTTCTCCGGATTGCCGACGGTCATCTTCGTCGCTTCCTTCTTTACCGTCCTGTATTATTTCGGCGTGCTGCAATTCCTGGTCCGCTTGATGGCGAAGGCCATGATGTTTTTGCTGCAAACCAGCGGTGCCGAGACCCTGTCCGTGACGGCCAACATCTTCATGGGGCAGACGGAAGCGCCCTTGATCATCAAGCCGTATATTCCGCGGATGACCCAGTCCGAGCTGTTGACCTTGATGGTGGGCGGCATGGCACACGTTTCCGGCGGCATCATGGCCGTCTACATCGGCCTGGGCGCGGACCCGGTGGCGATCCTTGCAACCAGCGTCATGGCGTCGCCCTGCACCTTGTACCTGACCAAGCTCTTCCTCCCCGAATTGGAAGTACCGGAAACCCGCGGCGAGGCGCAAGCGGTGGTCGAACGCCAGCACGTCAATGTGATCGACGCCGCCGCCTCTGGAGCATCGGAAGGCATGCGCTTGGCAATCAATATCGCCGCCATGTTGATCGCCTTCTTAGCATTCATCGAGCTGTTCAACGCGCTCCTGAAGGCGATCCCCGTCGAACCGCAGCTTTCTTTGCAACGGTTATTTTCCTGGATGTTTGCACCGGTCGCGTTTCTGATCGGCGTCGAAGGAGCGGACATCCCCAAGGTTGCCGACTTGCTCGGCACGAAGCTGGTGGGCAATGAATTGCTGGCCTATGTCAAGTTCCACGAATACGTAGGCTTGGCCGCTCAGCCGCTCAGCCCGCGTGCCCAGGTACTGGCCAGCTACGCCCTCACGGGGTTCGCCAACTTCGCTTCGATCGGCATCCAGATCGGCGGCATTGGTGCGCTGGCGCCCACCCGGCGGCACGATTTGGCACGCTTTGGCCTCAAGGCGCTGTTCGTCGGCTTCCTCGTCACGCTAATCAACGCGGCGCTGGCGGGCATGCTGCTTCAGCTCCCCGACACCCCGCTTCCCTGAGCACAAAGGAGACCGACGATGGCCTCACGATCGGAACCGAGCGATGCCGGCCTTCGCCAGCGCTTGCTGGAAGCAGCCCGTGCCGCTCGGGAACATGCCCGCGCGGCCTTCTCGAACTTCCGTGTCGGGGCTGCCCTCGAAACCGCCGACGGACAGCTGATCTCAGGATGCAACGTCGAGAACGCCACCTACGGCCTGACGATCTGTGCTGAGCGCGTGGCGGTCTTCAAAGCGATCTCCGAGGGGCATCGCTCCTTCACCCGGGTTGCCGTCGTCGCCGACACAGCAGAGCCGACTCCCCCGTGCGGTGCGTGCCGGCAAATCCTCTGGGAGTTCGGCGGCGATTTGGAGGTCATCCTCGGCAACCTGAGCGGAGAAACGGCTCGTTACCAACTGAAGGATTTGTTGCCGCTCCCCTTCGATGCACGCTTGTTATCCTGAGCGACTCTCCGTGATAAAGGACAACGCACCCATGATCCCAGGATCGATGTCCGCCGTGCACGTCTCGCAGCATCCCTTGGTGCTGCACAAGCTGACCCGGCTGCGCAGTCGAACCACCGAACCGATCACGTTTCGCCATCTGGTCCGGGAGTTGTCGCAGTTTCTGTTCTATGAGGCCACGCAGGATCTGAAGGTCGAGCCCTGCACGGTACAGACGCCGTTGGCCGAGTGCGCCGGCACCCTCATTGCCGAACCGATTGGATTGATGCCAATCTTGCGGGCCGGGCTTGGCATGGCGGAGGCCATTCATGACATGGTTCCCGATGCCCAGGTCTGGCATCTGGGCCTTTATCGCGACCATCAAACGCTCAAGCCGGTGACCTACTACAACCGCCTTCCCTCGCAACCAACCATCGCGGTCTCGTTCATTCTGGACCCGATGTTAGCCACCGGCGGGTCGGCGATCGCGACGGTGGACATGCTGAAAGAATGGGGCGTCCGGCGGAT
>DATGIQ010000305.1:0-9137 GCA_035295665.1 Gemmataceae bacterium
AAACCGGCGCTGGACACGCTTGTCGAGCGCGCTGCGATCGATAAGCAGGGCGTCTTTGTCGCAATGGCTGCTTTGAATGCCATCGACACGTTGGACACCAAGGTGGTCCCCATCGCGGACGCCTTGAGGAAACTACCAGAACAAGGCAAGCTTCCCCATCTCCGCTATGCTGGCTATGTGCCCCGGTTGCTCGCGGACATCAAGGCAAACTTGAAGTGAGTGGGCAGCTCAGGTTCCGGATCATGACCGCAGTCCGTGCCGGATTTAGAGCGGTTTTCAGGTTACATTCATCGGGGCTGAGGACGGGCCCATCCCCAAAGCTCTCGTCTTCCGGCTCTACGACGATGAACGCCTTCCCATGCTTCCTCCGTCCCTTCGGATAAGAATGTGCAGTTGACTTGATTCCCTTCTATTAGCCAGGAGAGGACCTCGTGGAAACAGACGAAGCAACCACAGCTGGTCTTCCGGCGAAATCAGCTGAGGGAACCTTTGTCAGGTCCACGCCAGTTTGTTTACGGAGTTCATCCGTATCGTATTTCTCGACGGTACCCGTAACCTGAACACTTTCTCCCTTTTTCAGGGTCGGAGCTGTTCCATTCTTGTTGATGATGAGCAGTTGTCGCCCACCTTGGGAACCGGCCAGCGTGAAGACCTGGGGATTGAGAATCTGATCGACCTGGCCGTTCACGATCACGGTCTTACCAAGAAACTCGCCCGAAGCGGGAGTGGCCGGAGCGTGCAGATTCGGCGGCGCGGTTACTTGCGGGGGAGAGACCGGTCTCGGCCCCCACCATCCCCAGGGGGCTCCCCAGCCTCCATACCATCCACCCCATCCCCAACCAGCGATAATGATCACGAAAAGAAACAGCCAGAACCACAGCCATGCCCAGCCACAGCCCCACGCCGCGTCGACATCACGGGTTGGCCCAGGTCCAGCTACATTCGGGTTTCCACTTGCCATGCCTATCACCTCTAGTAAAAGAAACTTCCGACTCCCAATAACGAATTCCAAGAGCGGCAAACTTACCTCGGTTCGAGAACGTTAGGCGGTCCAAGGTAACGATTGGCCGTCAGGATTCCAGTCGGTAAGGACACGGTACCGACTGAAACTTGACCTGTGCGTTGGGCTCCACAAGAGCCCCTCCCGTACTCATCCCGCGGCCAACAGGGCGAGGTCCGTTGTGGTAGATGCAGTCCAGAGTACGGGACCGCTTAAGAGGTTGGTCCTGCCCCCGCAAGAGCAGGCAACCAATTCGTAAACTTGCAAACTCCGTGCCTCTGTCTGGCCGTTATCGGCGAATACTCCAGCCTCTGTCCAGACCTCCGCACCGTTGCATTATCCTCTCTGACTCCCGGGAAAGGCCAAGAGTTGCACTTGCGTGATTCGTCTACAAGCTTGGTGCCATCGACCTCGCAAGATCATTGGCGCCGAAGCACTCCGCGACAATCTTTCCCGGCATGGCCGTTGCATACTTGAAGCCATGGGAGAGCTGCAACCATCGGCCCTCCGCGAGGTCCACTGCTGAAGTTGGGAGCACCACAAGAAAGAAGGCAGTACGATGGATGACCTGGCAAATAAGCCTGACCCCGCGCTCCAAGGGGATGAATTGCCCACCTTTCGCTTTGCCTTGGAGAAATCAGAGGGCAAGACACTGGGCGGCAGCTACGGCAAGGAGGCGACGGTGAAACAGTTGCCGATCTCGAAGGGCATCGCCGGCGTCTCGATGCGCCTGGAGCCGGGCATCATGCGCGAGCTGCACTGGCACGCGACCGCCGCTGAATGGGCCTTCGTCATCGAGGGGCGCTGCCGCACCACGGTCATCGATCCCCAAGGCCGTTCCGAGATCCTGGATTTCGACCCCGGCGATATTTGGTACTTTCCGCGCGGGCATGGCCATTCCATCCAGTGCCTGGGCAATCAGCCCTGCCACTTCATCCTCGTCTTCGATAATGGGTACTTTTCCGAGTTCGGCACCTTCAGCGTCACCGACTGGATCGGCCATTCGCCGCACCGGCTCCTGAGCAAAAACCTCGGCTTGCCCGAGACGGACTTCGATCGATTCCCCAAGGCCGAGCTATACTTCGTCCGGGGGCCGGTGCCACCGGCCGAGATCCCGTCGGAACACCGCGGGGCATCGACCTCGCCGCCCGAGACGCATCAGTTTCGCATGCTGGCCCAGGCGCCGCACTCGCTGCACACGGGCGGCCGCGAATGGCGGGTCGGTCAGGAGCGGTTTCCCATCTCCCGCACCGTCACGGGTGTCATCCTCGACCTCGAGCCCGGCGGCTTGCGCGAGCTGCACTGGCACCCGAACGCGGATGAATGGCAGTACATCATCGCCGGCCGGGCACGCGTCACCCTGTTCGGGGCGCACGGCCGCTGGCGGCAAGAAACGCTCGACCAAGGCGACGTCGCCTACATCCCGACCGGTTACGGCCATTCCATCGAGAACGATAGCGACAATAAACCGGCCCGTCTGCTGGTCGCGTTCAACACCGGCCACTACGAGGCCATCGACCTGTCGCTGTGGCTGGCCAGCAATCCTGACTACTTGCTGGCGGCCAACCTTGGCGTTTCTGAGGCCCTGATCGAGAAGCTGCCGCACCACCGTGTCTTCATCGCCACCAAGGACGGTCCCGAAAAGCGACCTCCGCCTCAGTCACCGGAAGGCTTGCGGTGAACGAATGCACCAGGAGAACCACAATGTCCCAGACCATTTCCCTCCCGATCTTCCCCTCATACTCCGGCGGACGACAGCGATCGAATCCTCAGGTAGAGGACTTAGATGCAGAGCTTCGGCGGAGCATCCACGGCGAAGTTCGTTTCGACGCCGGTAGTCGGGCGCTGTATGCCGCTGACCTATCCATGTATCGCCAGGTCCCCATCGGTGTGGTACTCCCGTACGATCTGGATGATGTCGTCGCCACGGTCGCGGTGTGCCATGCGCGGGAAGTGCCGATTCTCGGTCGCGGTTGTGGCACGAGCCTTGCCGGACAGTGCTGCAACGTCGCCGTCATCATCGACTTTTCCAAGTACATCAATCGCATCCTTGACTTGGATCCCGTACGGCGCACGGCCTGGGTTGAGCCTGGCGTTATCTGCGACCAGCTCCGGGACGCGGCGGCGCAGTATCACCTGATGCTGGCTCCCGACCCTGCGACACATGAGTATTGCACGCTCGGAGGGATGATCGGCAACAACTCCTGTGGTGCCCATTCCCTGATGGGCGGCAAGACCTCGGACAATGTCGAAGAATTGGAAGTCCTCACCTACGATGGCCTGCGTCTGGGTGTCGGCTCGACAAGCGAGGCTGAACTTGAGCATCTCATCCGCGCCGGCGGCCGCCGCGGTGAGATTTATCGTGGGCTGCGGAATCTCCGCGATCGGTACGCCGACTTGATCCGGACCGGTTTCCCGCACATTCCTCGGCGCGTCTCTGGCTACAACCTGGAGGCTCTACTCCCCGAGAATGGCTTCCAGGTCGCACGCGCCCTCGTTGGCTCCGAGAGCACCTGCGCCCTGGTCCTGGGCGGTCGGATGCGGCTGGTGCCCAACCCGCGTTTCCGGTCTCTCCTCGTGATCGGTTATTCAGACCCTTTCAAGGCCGGGGACCAGGTGCCGGCGGTCCTGGAGTACCATCCGATTGCGCTGGAAGCGGTTACCAGCCATGTACTGGAAAATATGCGGCGGAAGGGGAACCCGGTGCCAGGGGCGCACCTCCTGCCGGACGGAAACACCTGGCTCCTGGTCGAGTTCGGCGGTGACTCCGCCAAGGAAGTAGCCGACCGCGCCGGTCAAGTCCTGGCCAAGCTGCGGGCGCGTGGCGATCTGGGCACGGGAACCAAATTGCTCACCGACCCAGCGGACCAGCAGGCGGTGTGGAAGGTCCGCGAGGCGGGCGTCGGCGCGAGCCGCGTCCCCCACGTGGAGGATGCCTTGCCGAGCTGGGAGGATTCTGCCGTGCCTCCCGAGAAGCTTGGCGGCTACCTGCGCGACTTCGTCAAGCTCTTGCACCGCTACGAATACGACTCCACGCTCTTTGGCCATTTCGGTCAGGGGTGCGTCCACTCGCGCATCACTTTCCGCACTCGAACGCCCCAAGGCGTGCAGCAGTATCGCGCGTTCATGAACGATGCGGCCGACCTGGTAGTCTCCTACGGCGGGTCGCTCTCCGGTGAACATGGCGACGGCCAGGCTCGTGGCGAACTGCTGCCCAAGATGTTCGGTCCGGAGCTCATGCAGGCGTTTCGGGACTTCAAAGCGATCTGGGACCCCACCTGGAAGATGAACCCCGGTAAACTGATCGATGCCAACCCGCTCACTTCCGATCTGCGCTACGGACCGGACTACCATCCTCATCCGGTCCAGACCTACTTTCAATTCCCGGAGGATCGCGGCAGTTTCGCGGCCGGGGTCGAACGTTGCTTTGGCGTCGGCAAGTGTCGCCGCCTGGAGGGCGGAACTATGTGTCCGAGCTTCATGGCGACGCGGGAGGAGAAGCACTCGACCCGTGGCCGGGCTCATCTGTTGTTCGAGCTGATGCGCGGGGAGGTGCTCCAAGATGGCTGGAGGGATGAGGCGGTCAAGGACTCACTCGATCTCTGTCTGGCCTGCAAGGGTTGCAAGGGAGACTGCCCAGTTTCCGTCGATGTCGCGACCTACAAGGCGGAGTTCCTGGCCCATTACTACCAGGGCCGGCTGCGGCCACGCAGTGCCTATGCTCTCGGACTGGCGCATCACTGGGCGCGCCTCGCCTCATATCTGCCTACAGTAGCGAACGTTCTCTCACAGACCCCTTATCTCCGTGATCTCGCCAAGGCCTTAGCTGGGTTAGCAATGGAGCGCCCCTTGCCGCCTCTGGCACGCCAGACCTTTCGGCGCTGGTTCAGAGAGCGACCGCCGCGCAATGTCGGCAGTCCACCGGTGGTGCTTTGGCCGGATACCTTTAACAATTACTTCCTGCCGCACACGGCACAGGCCGCGGTGGAGGTGCTGGAAGCAGCGGGCCGGGAGGTGTTCCTTCCGCGCAAAGCGCTTTGCTGTGGTCGGCCCCTGTACGACTACGGCATGCTGGATCGGGCGAAGCAGCAGCTGAGGCAGGTTCTTGACTGCCTGCGGCCCGTGGTGCGGGCAGGTATTCCCCTGGTGGGCCTGGAGCCAAGTTGCGTTGCCGTGTTCCGGGATGAATTGGTGAACCTCTTCCCGCATGATGAGGACGCCCAGCGCCTCAGTCGGCAGGTCTTTCTGCTCAGTGAGTTCCTGGTGAAAGCCGGCTACCGCCCGCCGCGGCTGCAGCGCAAGGCACTGCTTCACGGCCACTGCCACCAGAAGGCCCTCATGGGGATGGATGCTGAACAGCAGCTCCTCAAGGAAGTTGGACTCGAGCTGGAAGCGCCCGACTCCGGCTGCTGTGGTCTGGCGGGTTCTTTCGGCTACGAGCGGCAGCATTATGAGTTATCGATGAAGGTGGGCGAGCACGTCCTGCTGCCGGCGGTGCGGGAGGCTTCAAAGGATACCCTTATCATCGCGGACGGCTTCAGCTGCCGCTGCCAGATTGAGCACGGCACCGACCGCCGCGCACTCCACTTAGCCGAAATTCTTCAGATGGCCGCTTTGCCCGGAGGCACAAGCTATCCGTTGCCGTACCCCGAGGCCGGGTTCGTCGAGGATCGACCGGTTGTGCGGTCTAAGTCGGCCGCGGCGGCCACCGTGGTCGGTGGGCTGCTGGCAGCCGGTGGGATAGGCTGGTTGGCGTGGAGGAGATTATCTTCGGCAAGGAGCGTGAAGGGGGAGGTTAAGCCGGAGGACGCGGACTCTTTGAATCGCGCCCTGAGCAGGGTGGGAACGTGATCTATAAAAGCGGATGCGTGGAGGCTGATGACGCAGTCAAGCCTCACCTTGGCGATCGCTCCGGGCTCGCGAAGAGCCAAGCGAGTTGTTCGAATAAACCCGACCAGTAGAGGCCAAAGCAGAGGCCGAACAATAATTCCGTCAATGGAAGGCCGAACCAGTGAATAGCGGCTGGGCCGTGCACGTTCCAGGCAAGTTCGATGTAGCCCGGTGCCATCCACGTTAAGACAAACAAGAGCAGCGTATAGTACCCGAAAAAAAGCAAGCCACCCACCAGCGTCTTTACGGCGAGGTCCGGTCGGCAGATAAGGCGCGCCACGGCCCCTGCCACGAACCCGGCTATGCCTGCCCAGAAGATCTCGCCGGTCAGCAGTAAGATGGCTCCGAAAGCAGGCAGCGGAACAAGCAGTCCGGCGCTATACCAGGCTAGAAACCGTTCGTCCGGAATGGCCCTCCTTCGGATTACCATCGGCCGGCCGGTTACTACGTGATAGCCGACGGCCGCGGTCCCGCCGATACTGAAGCAGAAGAGGAACGTCTCGAGATCGGCGTGAACCGTGTGCGTTAGGTTAAACAGGCTGGGCGGGTGCCAGTAATGCAACAAGAAAAACGGTTCGGAAAGGCCGAAAGGGACTGTCAGAACGCTGGACCACCACATGAGCGGACGGTAAGCCCGATACCGAATCATGAGCGCGATCCAGACCAGGAAGAACAGGCCGGACCAGCTCAACCAGACGTAGCGGATTGGAATCATCAGCAGAGCGCCCCTGAGGGCCAACTTCAAGGCCCAAACCGGCACTCGGTTCCGCGCGCAAGTTCTGGGGGTCGGAGCCAGGTGTGGATCCGAAGGGCGGACGCTGGGATCGGCTGCCGCGGGGTCACCACCAACCCAAGCGTGCCGGCGGATAGGCGAGCGCAGCAATGATCCACCAGATGATGAGGATAATAATAATCGTCCATAGGCAGCCGCAGCCGGGATACGGCTGGTTGTAATAGCCCCAATATCGCCGGTGCCAGGGGTCGGGCGGCCGACCGCCCGAGGGACCGATAGCCATGATGATCTCCTGAAGAGGGTGCGTTCCGACTTCAATTCAGCTGCATTCATCAATGCCCGATAAGTGCTATGAATCCCACGATTCGTGAAGCCCCATTCGGCGCTCGTACTGCTCCTCGATGTCGGCTGGGGCCGTCAGTGGCAAGCCGCAGCATTCCAGGAGTACCCTCATCCGATGAGTATCTTGTGCCGCGGGCAGCTGTTTCTTACCAAACACTGCATTGCCAATAGGCGGGCTTGGGCGCGTTCCACGGCCCCGATGAGGACTGTGGAAGGGAGGAAGCTTCGGGGAAAGCCATGAGGATGAGAGCGATCTGCCACCTGAGTAGGAATCTGGAGGGGAGGCGTAGACATCCCATCATACCTTCACAAAGCGAATTGATGCACTCATCCCAGATAGAAACAGATCGAGGCCCTCCGGCTCATTGCGGTCTTCCCCCGACCTCCGCCACAAGGATCAGGCCGGCAAGCGCCCTTTGAGACTCTCAGGGCGAAACGGGCCGGGTTCGGCAATCCGCTTCCGAGCGGCGTCGACTTGCTCCGAAATGTTCCACAGCAGCACACCCCGAACGCGGCCCTTGCGCAGGTAATACACCACTCCCTTCCGATACGGCTCCTTCCAGTCGGACACGGCATCAAGGCGGGAGTCCACCCGGCCCACGGCCTCGTAACCCAGGCCGAACAGGTCCGAGTAGAGGAGCGGGAGATGACTGTAGGTGATTGCTTGGCCGGTCATCGCCTGGCCCGCTATCCGGCCCATCGTATTGGCATTGTCCTCATGCTCGACGCGGAGCCGTGTATCGAGAGCGGGATTATGGAGATTGGCTACATCTCTTGACCCCGATGTGGTGCCTCGGACTGGGCTCCGTCTGCGGCGCCAGGCCCTGACTGGTTCCATGCCCCGGCGCCGTAGCACCATTTCCCTCTTTCTCTCTTTTCGCCATGATTGGGCGCCTTCCTACATGGAGTGTGGTTGTTAGCACGCGGAACCAACCGCGCCGCATTCACTCCGTAGTGGCCACTACGATGGAGACCATGCGCGACCGGCAGCACCCGCAGGGAGCGACAGCCCTCGCCTCCTGACACCGTTCCGCTTTGGAGGCGAGTTCGTCCCAGGAAACGGTAAAAACAGGCCCTGGCTATCCTCCATTCGCAAGCGCACTCCGGACAAGCGCACAACGGACAGGGCATCCTGAATTTCCCTCACCTCAGATTCTCCCGCAACTTGGATGCCAGACTCCTCCCGGGTCGAGAGGTGCCGCCCGGCGGTCCAAAGCTTCTCCGGGCGGCACCTCCGTCCGGGCCTCAGCGCCCGTGCTCACAAACGGGACGGCGCGCTCTTGGGGTTGCGGCCTCTCCTCGACCACGAATACACGGTCAGGCTGAAGGAATCCGTTTTCGTTGAGCGGCGGTTCGCAGAAGCACGCGGGGCACACAACCACGCGGCTTTGCCAACCGCCGCTAAAACCAAGAGCATGAACGGGATCGTGCATGAGAGCGGTGAGCCACCACATGGGTCGTGCAGTTATCGATCGCATTTCGGTGTTCGCCCACTGGTGCCTCTTGATGAACCCATTCTCTGGGCGATCGCATTCCCGCAAAGAACATTGCGGTATCCGAGGCTCATGAAATTTGCGTTCCCAGGCACTGCTCAGACCGGCTATCTTGCAGCGGAGTGCTTGGGAGTCTCACGCAATCCGAAGCCGGTTGGCCTAGACGCTGATACTTGAGCCCAGCAGACATGGCAGCAATGGCACGTGAGAAATGGTCCGACGTGAATCACCGCGCATGTCCCATCTGGGAGATGGCGGAGGAAGATGCCAAGCGGGTCGTGATACCTGACAAAGGTTCTCGGCGTGCCTGTCCTTCGAGAGCAGGTATCCGTCAATGCATCCGGCATGCATTCCTGACGGTTGCGTTCAATCTGCGCAAATCAGCAACAGCCTATCGGAGAAGCTGAAGGTCGGCTATGTCTGTTATCGGGCAATTCCGTTCCTACGATTAGGCAAGTCTGTTTACGCCACCGTAAATTCAGATTATTCCGGGGGCAAAAGCCCATCAAGGGATTTCCGGGCTGGTGCCCATTTTTATCCTAGCCTCGATTTCCACGCTACCGAGTTGACCTAACAAATACCCCTCGGGAGGTCGTTTTTCAAGCGAAGCGAAGGAGTAGCTTTTTGTTGCCAAACCACGGCATGAGCGTTGGCGCGTCGGCCAGGCGCGACTTGACCA
>DATGIQ010000306.1:0-38617 GCA_035295665.1 Gemmataceae bacterium
ACGCCGCCGGGTCCGCGTGCCAAATCGAATTCGTCCTCCGAACGGCCCGTGACGGCAAAAATGCGCAGACCCGCGTGAGCCGGGTTGCGGCGTATTTCACGCACGGTAGTTGCCCCGTCGCAGCGGGGCAAGCCCATGTCCAGCAGCACGACATCGGGACGGTCATGCGAACGGAGATAGTCAAGGGCATCGCTACCATCTCCAGCCGTATCCACGTCCACACCCGACATGCGGAGGAACGTGGCCAACAGCTCGCATTCGTTCGGATTGTCCTCTACCAGCAACGCTTTCGATTTGAAGAGCGGTTGAGGTGGCCGGGGAGAGGGATTTCGCTCTTCTTTTTCCAACCGTTGGAGGAGCGACTGGAATTCGTCCTGGATCCGAGCGAGGGTCACCTCCGCGTCAGCAATGTGACCTGCCTGCAATTGCTGCTGGAGCACTTCCAAGCCGATACTGGCGATATTCAGCCGATTGCGCAGCAAATGCCGGAGTTCCCGGAATTGGGCGGCCGCGGTGGGCTCAGGAGGTTTCGTTGCTGTGAGCTTCTGGTCGGCCAACCGTGCTTGCAGTTCCTCGCGCAGCACGATCACATTGGGAGGTGCTTCAATGCCGAGGCGGACGACGCCGCCTTTGATGGCGAGGACCTCGATCGATGTTTGGATGGTGGGAAAGAGAATCTTCTCGTCTGCGCGGCGGGATAGTACAAGCATGTGCAGGTTTCCTTTCCAGCGGCCGTGCAGGAAAGCTTCACTCCACCGCCGCTTGCCGAAGGTACCTGGCCGCCGTAGCTCCGCGTCCTGCTGCTCGGTGCCGAATTACCCGGAGCATTCATGCTCGCATTCTTTGGCTAGTGGACCGCTTTTACCTCAACGTCGCCGTTCCTGCAAGAGCGCTTTCTTGCGCCTCGGTTAAACCCGGCTAAACGTTAAAACGAGCGGCATCATCCGGAGAGAAGTTGCCGGCCCGCACGAGATGGGACTAAACTAGCTCCTGTACCTGCGAACTCCAGCTTCGAGGTCGCCAATGGCTTTCTTTACGAACCGCGTTGCTTTGATCACCGGGGCGGGGAGCGGACTGGGTAAACAGTTGGCCCTCTTGTTGGCCGACGAAGGAGCGGCCGTGGCCGGCCTCGATCTCAAGCCCGAGCCCTTGGCCGCGCTGGCCAGCGAACTGGCCGGCAAGCCATTTGCCTCGGCGGTCGCCGATGTTACGGACCGTTTGACGCTGGCGAAGGCGGTTGCTCAGGTTCGTGGCCAATTGGGACCGGTGGATCTGCTCATTGCTAACGCGGGCATCGGCATTGAGAATTCTGCCCGCGCCTTCCGGGCGGAAGACTTCGAAGCCCAGATCCGCGTCAATCTCATCGGGGTGGCCAACAGCGTGGAAGCCGTCTTGCCCAGCATGATCGAGCGGCGTCACGGCCATCTAGTGGGGATCTCCAGCCTCGCTTCGTATCGCGGCCTGCCGAAGATGCTGGGCTACTGTGCCAGCAAATCCGGCTTGAATGCGTTGCTGGAAGGATTGCGTGTCGAATTGAAACCGCTCGGCATTTCGGTAACCGCGGTGTGCCCCGGCTGGATCCGTACGCCGATGACCGCTAACGTTGCGGTGCCGGCATCCGAAATGATGGAGCTGCCGAATGCGGCCCGGCGAATCGTGTCGGCCATCCGTCAGGGCCGACCCTTTTATGCTTTTCCCTCGCGGCTTGCGCGGCGTGCCCGTCTGCTCCATTGGCTGCCCTCTGGCCTGAGCGACTGGTTGGTGCGGCAGGCGCATCCCGGAGGGGCCGACTCATGAGCCGGCTCCAGGCTACCTGGCACGGGCGCCGGGGCGGGTTTAGAATGAAGCGAAGATCATGGAGACGGTGGCGCGATACATTGCCCCGCCCAGTCAGTGCGGGTATCTGCCGGAACAGTTTTGGCGCCTCGAATACGAGCACGTGGCCACGCTCAGCCCTCAGGAATACCTCCAGCGCTTGCTGCAAGGGTGGCGGCGGTTTGGTCGAGCGCTCTTCCGACCGCGCTGCCGGACGTGCACGGCCTGCCAATCCCTGCGGGTCGTGGTCGAGCGCTTCCGTCCCGATCGCAGCCAACGCCGCTGCCGCCGTCTGAATGAGTCGGAGATCGTGCTGCGCATCGGCGCCCCTTCCCTGACCCGCAGCCAGCTGGCTCTTTATGATCGTTACCATGCCCATCAAGCCGACAGCAAGGGTTGGCCGGAGCACCCGGTCAGCGATGCCTACAGCTATGCGAACTCGTTTGTCGATAACCCGTTTCCCACGCAGGAATGGCGTTATTATTTTCGAGATCGTCTGATTGGCGTCGGTTACGTGGATGATTTGCCGGGGGGGCTTTCGGCCATCTACTTCTTCTACGATCCGGAGGAACGCTGGCGGGGACTGGGCACCTGGAATGTGCTGTCCATCCTCGACCGTGCCGCGGCCCAGGGAATTCCTTACGTCTACCTGGGTTACTATGTTGCCAACTGCCCTTCCATGACCTACAAAAACCGTTTTAGGCCGAATCAACTGTTAGGATTGGACGGCCAATGGATCGATTTCCGGAAGTGAAATCCTTCTCTGGCATCGGGACAGCGCTTGCATTTGCGCCTCGTGGCCTTTAGAGTTAACAATCTATCCGGCCAAGTTCTTGGTCCGTCGTCCGTAGCCGAATTGCTACGGACGACGGACCACGGACTACGGGCGGAAACTCGTGAACGCTCCCGGCGGCAGCAGCGTAGAGGTGGTAGGCGTTAGTGCCGTTCTTGTTCAATCTGGTGGACTTGTTATCCGTTTTACTCTTCGTTCCGCGTCGCAGTCGGTGCCGGGCCCGGTTCCGCGGGGCAGATTTCTCATGTGAGGTGGCCGGTTATGGCCCAGGAAGTAATCGTCGAAACCCGCAGACTGACCAAGATTTACCGCGACTTCTGGGGTCGCCAAAAGAAGCGGGCTCTCAACGCCCTCGACTTGCAAATCCACCGTGGCGAAATTTTCGGTCTGCTGGGTCCCAATGGCTCAGGTAAGACCACGACCATCAAGCTCTTGCTTGGCCTGTTGTTCCCGACGGACGGCGACGCCTTCGTCTTCGGCGAGCCGGCCGCCCAGGTCAAAAAGAACGAACGCATCGGCTATCTGCCCGAAGAGTCGTACCTCTACAAGTTCCTCAATGCCGAAGAAACGCTCGACTTCTACGGCCGGCTCTTTAATATGTCGTCCCATGTCCGCCATCAACAAGCGCAGAAGCTCATCGAAATGGTTGGGCTCGCCAATGACAAGAAACGGATCCTGAAGGAATATTCCAAAGGGATGCGTCAGCGCATCGGTCTGGCCCAAGCACTCATCAATGACCCGCAACTGGTCATCCTGGATGAGCCGACTTCCGGCCTTGACCCGCTGGGCACACGCTGGATGAAAGACCTGATCCTGGATTTGCGGACCAAGGGCAAGACGGTCATCATGTGCAGCCACCGGCTCGATGACGTGCAGGATGTCTGCGATCGCATTGCCATTCTCTACGATGGCGAGCTGCAAGAGCTGGGTGAAGTCAATACGCTCCTCGAAGTAGCCAACCGCGTGGAAGTCCAAGGAACCGGCCTGCCGCTCTCGGAAGAGCTCCGCCGGGATCTCGAAGTCGTATTCCAGCGGCATGGTGGCCGGCTGGAGAGTGTGGGGCATCCGACCACGACGCTGGAGGACCTGTTCCTGCACATCGTCAAGGAAAGCAAGGCGCATCCTGGCCGACGCTTTCGGCCGGCCGTCGAGGGCCCGGCGGTGCCAGCTTCCTCGCCTGCGGACGGACCGTCTGGTGCGCGGGTCCGGGAAAGCAAGCCAGCGGCCCATTCTTGAACCGTTTAATATCCCTGTCTGTCCCTTCTCCGTAGTGCTGGGCGTTTTGGCCACGGACTACGGACCACGGACCACGGACTCGAACGATGATTCTCGCAACGTTGGTGGTGGAAAAGTCTCCCTTGCAATGGGCCGACGTGCCCGCCGGAATTGCCACCTGGATTACGGTGGTGGGCGGATTCGCGACGTTTTTCCTGGCCTTGTGGCTCTTGTGCTACGCGCTCGGCCTAGGAAGCTTGATCCCCGCGCAAAAGAGGCTGGCATCAATCTTCACGGTAGCCTTCCTCATCGCACTATTGGGTTTTGCCTGCGGTTGGGGGCTCACGTCGGTCAGCAGAGCGCCAGACGCTCAAAGTAGTGACGCCCAGGCCCACTCAGGCGGCGCCCTGCTGCATACCATTGGGAACGCCTGTTACCTGATTGGCGGCGCAACCGCCTTGGCTGCGTTCTTTTTTCCCTTCCTGGTCGATCTGGTGCAGATGCGTTGGCGCCGCGTCTGGGCCCTGGCCAGGCTCAGCTTCAAGGAAGCCATTCGCCGCCGTGTGCTGTGGGTCTTCTCGGCGATGATTCTGGTCTTCTTATTCGCCAGCTGGTTCTTACCCTACAAGCCCGAGGACCAGGTTCGCAATTATGTGCGGGTGGTCTACTGGGTCATGGAGCCGCTCCTGCTCACCACGGCCTGCCTCGTGGCAGCATTCAGCATTCCGACCGATGTCCGCAGCCAAACGATTCATACGATCGTGACCAAGCCGGTGGAGCGGTTCGAAATCGTGCTCGGCCGATTCCTGGGGTACGCTCTGCTGATGAGTCTGGTCCTGGTGGTCATGACCGGCGTGAGCTTGCTTTATGTCTTCCGGGAGATCGATCCGGACGCAAAGGAAGAGAGCATGCGGGCACGGATTCCGCTTTATGGCAACCTCACGTTCCGAGGCAAGGAAGGCAACTACCAGGGGGACAGCGTTGGGCGGGAATGGGATTATCGGCGTTACATTGCCGGCGGGAAGAACAGCCCCCAGAGGGCCATCTGGAGTTACAACGATCTGCCGAGTGAACTCGCCAACCGACCAGAGGGCAAAGTCCCGTGCGAGTTTTCCTTTGATATCTTCCGCACGGTCAAGGATAAAGAAGGGCAAGAAGGCAAAGGCGTGCATTGCTCGTTCACGTTTCAGACCTGGCATTGGGACCCCAAGAACGAAGCCGACTACACCCGGGCGCGGAATCTCCCTTCTGCCGATCCGAACAAGCTGGCGGAACAATACGGGATCTACGAAATCTTCTACAAGAAAATCGAGGATTACCACACGCAATCCGTGGAAGTTCCCACGGCCCTGTTCAAGAATGCCCTGAACCGCGAGCCTGCGCGGCCCACGACGCCGGGCGCGGAAGCACCGCCGGAGCTACAAGTGGTTGTCAAATTTGAAAGCGGTGGCCAGTACTTGGGCGTGGCCAAGCATGATTTCTACATCCTGGATGCAGAAGGGACGTTCGCCTGGAATTTCTTCAAGGGCGCCCTCGGGCTGTGGCTGCGCCTCTTGCTGGTCATCGGCGTCGCCGTGACGTGCAGCACGTACCTGAGCGGCGTCATCAGTTTTGTGGCCACGGCCTTTATCTATTTTGCCGGGCTCTTCCGAGATACCGATTACATCAAGGGCTTGGCGGAGGGGACGACCGTGGGCGGCGGGCCGATGGAATCGCTGATCCGCCTGGTCCGCCACGAGAGCCTGGTCACGCCCCTGGAGTCAACCGCAGGCACGGACTTCGCTCATGGAACGGATTGGCTCTACCGTCGCCTCTTGCAAGCGATCCTTCACATTTTCCCCGATGTGGATCGCCTCGATTGGACCAGCCACGTGGCCGAAGGGTTCAATATCGCCATGAGCAGCACGGTGCTTCTCAGCACGCTCATGCTGCTTGCGTATTTGTTGCCGTGGGCCATCCTGGGCTATTACCTCATGAAGTCGCGTGAAATTGCGACCTGGTGAGGCGTGAATTTCGGCGGTTTGCGTTTTGGGTTCGTGGGCCAACAGGAAGCACTTGCCTCTGCGGCGCGAACGCAAAACGACAAGCGGTCCGTCTGGAGAAAGGGAACTTGGCGATGGGCAGTCCATTCCAACAGCAATCGCTGCGGCGCAAAATCCTCTATATCGCCATCATCGTGGTGCTTTCCTTCGCCACCTACCTGGTGCGGCAATCCGAAGCCTTCGGAATCGATGCCCAAGCCAGGGCCCTGGAACTGCGGGAACAGGACCGTGGCGAAGTGGGTTTGACCGGCTCTGCCTTGCGGCTGACGCTGCTCGGCTCACGCGGCTTGGTCGTTTGTTCGCTTTGGGTGGCTGCCACCGAACGGCAAAAGAAGCACGAATGGAATGAGCTGGAGCTGATCGTCGATTCATTGACGAAGCTCCAGCCGCATTTCATCACCCCGTGGTTATTCCAGAGCTGGAACCTGGCCTACAACGTCTCCGTAGAATCCGACCGAATTCGGGACAAATATTTCTACATGACCCGCGGCATCCAATTGCTGGCTGAAGGGGAACGGCAGAACAAGAACAACCCGGACCTGCGCTTCTCGATGGGGTTCTACAACCAACACAAGATCGGGCTGGGCGACGAAGCCAATACGGTGCGATCGCTGTTCCAGATGAGCTGCATCGACCCGCTGGAGCGCGATCCTGGTCCCAATCCGAAGAATCCAAAGGCCCTTCGCAAGGAGGACAGCTCCGGAGCCGTAACCATTGACCTGAAAGAATTCGAACGTTTCTGCAAGCGCTATCCAATGTTGGTTCGCCGGCTGCGGGACTCACTGCGTTGCGAAACGCCCCGCGACATCGTGGATTTCCTGGCTGACAACCAGAAAATCCCTTGCCGCTATGAGGAGAAGCGATCCGGCACGGATCACGACATCGAGCAAAGCCCTCTCAAAGCCCCGGAAGAACAGTTTCCGCTCTTACCTCCGCTCGACCCCCAAGATGAGAGAGCAGACCCGGAGGCGATCGGCTTTGATAACTTCATAACGGCGCGGGATTGGTACACCTATGCCGTCAAGCCGGTCTTCGGCGGCCGGAAACCGCGGTACATGGCCGAAAAGATCTTTCTCGGCTATCCGGCGCGCGGTCAGGCCTATGTGGCCGAGTACCTGGAGAAAGAGGGTTGGTTCGATCAGGAAGGGTGGAGAATCCGCGGTTGGTTCCCCAACGATAAGTTCACGAACGGCCAAGATGCCGTCGTCGGCGACACCGAGAACTGGGCCGTCCGCGCGTGGTCCAAGGCCCACGAGATGTACAAAAAGCACGGCAAAGCAGATGGCCTGCATCTGGAGCCGGAAGAAATGCAGATCCTGGACGAGCGTGCCAAGCGCTATGAACAGAAATACGGAGTGCCCCCGCGGACCCGGCCGCTCGAGTTGACGCCGGAGGACCAGCGCGATCCCGACATGGTGGCAAGCTTCAAAGCTCACGACACGCTGTTCTGGTACGAGCACTACCGGAACATGACGAATTTCCCGCACTTTTATTTCGTGTCCCAGGTGGAACAAGATCCGAAAGCCGTCAAGGCCCGCAAGGATTTCTTCGCCGCCGAGCAGCTCCGCAAAGCCGGCGATCGGGAACTGGCGCTGGAGACCTATCGCAAGGCGGCGCCGGAGTGGCGGGACCTGCTCCTCGCGCACAAGGAATTTCGTCGCGACGGCAACGTCCAGGAAGATACCTATGAGGTGCAGCTCAAATATCTGGGTCTGGTACGAGAGATCATGGGTAAGGAATTGCAGCAGGTCTACTTCGCCCAGTATTGTCTAGGCCAGGCCTTGGCAGGCGTGCCGGCACCCATCCCCTATCCAGCATTCTCCCTGGCCCGCGATATGGAGATTCCCCTGGTCGGTCCCTTTGACGGAGCGGATGAAGAAGGAGTCGCGCTCATCCAGGACGATGCGCGCGATCGCGTGCGGAATCGCCTCAGCCTGCCGCCGCTTCAGTCGCCCCAACCGCCCGCAACCCCGACACCGGGCTGAGCCGTCCACTCCGGCACAGGGAGGTCGAGGCGATGGCGAACGTCATTCTCTCGATCCTGGCTCATCCGGACGACGCCGAGTTCCTCTGCGCCGGTACGCTGATCCGACTGGTAGCTGAGCATGGCTGGCAGGTGCACATTGCCACGATGACGCCCGGCGACTGTGGCTCGGCCGAACTGCAGCCCGACGAAATCAGCCGTATCCGGCGTGCGGAAGGGGCCAGGGCCGCGGCCCAAATCGGCGCCACCTATCACTGCCTGGAAGAACATGATTTACTGATCTTTTACCAGGAACGGCCGTTGGAGCGCGTGACACGCTTGCTGCGGGAGGTCCGGCCACAGATCCTGGTAACGCACAGCCCGGCCGATTACATGCTCGATCACGAGGTAACCAGCACGTTGGCCCGTGCCGCCGCGTTTGCTGCGCCGGTGCCCAATTTCTTTCGCGACCGGGGCCACGGCCCGCCCCTGGAGCGAATCCCGCATCTGTACTACTGTGACCCAATCGAAGGCAAGGACCTGCTCGGAACACCCATCGCTCCGGCCTTTGCCATCGATATCAGCACCGTTCTCGACACGAAGGCCGCCATGTTGTCCGCCCACGCCAGTCAGCGCGATTGGCTTTGGAAGCATCACGGGATGGATCAGTACGTCCAGGCCATGCGCGACTGGAGCAGCCGTTGCGGCAAGTTCCACGGCGTGGCCTATGCGGAGGGCTTTCGCCAGCACCTCGGTCACAGTTATCCGCAGGACAATCTGCTGGGGCGTCTGCTCGGGACGCTATCTTGAGGACTCAAAACGTTACGGGCAGGGCGAGCGCTTGGCGAAGCCGGGCCAGGTATTGGGCACGTAGGATCTCCACGGCCCCCAGCCGCGTGGTATGTGCGGTCAGGAATTGAATGTCGAACAGCCGAAATCCTCTCTGGCGCAGCCGCTCCACCAGGTGAACCAACGCGACCTTCGAAGCGTCGCTCCGTTGCGTGAACATCGATTCGCCGGCGAAGAAGCCGCCGATAGCCACGCCATAGACGCCGCCGACCAAGAGGTCTTCGTCCCAGGTTTCCACGCTGTGGGCATAACCCAGGGCATGGAGCTCTTCATACGCGTGGATCATTTCCGGAGTGATCCAGGTCCCTTCCGCGCGGCCTTGCGCACAGCCGCGGATCACGCCGCCGAAATCTTGGTTCACGGTGACCTGAAACCGCCTGGATCGGAGTGTACGCCGCAGGCGCCGGGAGATGTACAAGCTGTCCAACTCGAAGATGGCCCGCGGATTCGGCGACCACCAGCAAATCGGCTCGCCTTCATCGTACCAGGGAAAAATGCCGCCGCGATATGCCTTGAGCAACCGCTCCGGACGCAGATCGCCACCGATCGCCACCAGACCGGTCTCATCTGCGAAGTCCGCGAGGAAGAAGGGCAAAGCAAGCATGGCGGTTGGCTCTCTCCTCCGGTTCTCAGATAGCGCATCGCCGTCGAGGGCATTATAACCCACGGATTGCAATCTGTGGGCTCTATGCGGTATGGTGACGGAGTCACGAGCGCTTTGCTTCAGAGGGAGTCCATTCATGCCGGCTATGCCGTTGTCGCAGGTCGCGGTCCATCTCCGTCCGGAAGACAACATCGCGGTTGCTTCCCGCACTCTGCCCGTCGGTGCCCAGATCCAGTACGACGGGCGAACGTTTTCCGTGAACCGTCCCATCGGCATGGGCCATAAAGTTGCCCTGCGCGCAATCCGCAAAGGGGAGCCTGTTTACAAGTATGGCCAAATCATCGGCTTTGCCGGCCAGGATATCGCCGCGGGCGATCATGTCCACGTTCATAATGTTTCCGCGGATGCCTTCGAGCGCGATTACGCGTTTTGCCGCGACTGCCCGCCGCCGCCGGCACCTGCCGAGCCCCGTTTCTTTCAGGGCTATGATCGTGGCGATGGCCGGTTCGGCACTCGCAACACGATCGCCATCATTAGCACCGTCAATTGCTCGGCGAGCACCAGCAAGTACATTTCTGAGAAAGTCCGGGCCAGCGGTCTGCTCCGCTCCTACTCCAACGTGAACGGTGTGGTCGCAATCACCCATAAGGCCGGCTGCGCCATGCAGTACGATGGGCCGGACCATCGGCAGCTCGACCTTACCCTGGCCGGGTTCGCCCGTCATCCGAACGTGGCGGCGTATATCTTGGTGGGGCTCGGCTGCGAAACCGGCCAGGCGATCCATCTGATCGAAAACCAGGGGCTTGTGCAATTGAATGGTTCGCAGCGCAAGCCGGCGGTGCTGACCATCCAGGAGTGTGGCGGCATCGGCAAAACGGTAGAAGCCGGCGTGCGCATGGTCGCCGAGCTGCTGCCCCAGGTGAATGAGGTGCGGCGGACAACGCTGCCGGCCAGCAAACTGGTTCTGGGCACGAACTGTGGTGGATCAGATGGAAACAGTGGCGTGACGGCCAACCCGGCGCTGGGCGTCGCCTCCGATCTGCTGGTGGCTCAGGGCGGCATCAGCATCTTGGGCGAGACGCCGGAGATTTACGGGGCCGAGCATCTCCTGACGCGCCGTGCCATCAGCCGAACCGTCGGCGAAAAATTGATTGAACGCATCAAGTGGTGGGAATGGTACACGGGCATCTTCGGGGCGGAAATCAACAACAACCCTTCTCCCGGCAACAAGGACGGCGGATTGACTACGATCTACGAAAAGTCGCTGGGTGCGATTGCCAAGGGAGGCAGCACCGCATTGGTCGATGTGGTCGGCTACGCTGAACCGGTGCAGGCCAAGGGCTTGGTCGTGATGGATACGCCGGGTTACGACCCGGTCAGCATGACGGGGATCGTGGCAGGGGGCGCCAATATCCTGGTGTTCACCACGGGGCGGGGATCAGTGTTCGGCTGCAAACCGGCGCCCTCCATCAAGGTGGCCACCAATTCGCCCCTGTACCACCACATGATCGACGATATGGACATCAATGCCGGCGCAATTCTGGAGGGGACGCCGGTCGAAGAGGTGGGCCGGCAGATTTTCGAAGAGATCTTGGCCGTCGCTAGCGGCAAGAAAACCAAGAGCGAGCTGAGCGGGGTCGGCGAAGAAGAATTTGCGCCGTGGAGCATCGGACCGACCTTATAGTGAGGCTGTTGAGGCGATGAGCTCGAATCCCAATCCGACTCGATACAGCTTTACCCTAACCTCCGCTGACCTTGCCTCTGGCACGCTGAACCGGCCGAGTCGAGTGCGGGTTGACAAATTTTACACGCTCGTTCAGCGAATTGTCGTGAAGCACTTCGGCAAAGTGAATGAGCCGACGTTGGATGGCATTCGGCCGATGCTTCTGGATCTGTATAGCCCCAAGGACTGAAAACAGTGGTAAGCCAGCGCTCACGGTTCTCGCCACTCCTCATCATCCTCTTATTCGTCGTTGTCGCCCTTGCGGTGTTCTTGAACCTATTCAGTGCCCGCTGGGCCCGGGACCGTGTCCAATGGGACCGGCAAGCGATCCAGGAGGTTCTTGACGCCCAGGTCGCTGCCTGGAACCGGGGTGACCTTGATGGGTTCATGGCCGGTTATTGGCACTCACCGCAGCTGACGTTTTTCTCAGGTAAGGATAAAACTGCCGGGTGGCAGGCGACCCTGGATCGGTATCGCAAACGCTATCCGGCGGAAGGACCGGAGAAGATGGGCAGCTTAAGCTTCCACGAGCTCGAGATCGATGTGCTCAGCCCCGATCGTGCGTTTGTCCGTGGCCGTTGGCAGCTAATCCGGAACAACGAGAGTTTGGGGGGGCTTTTTACACTGATTTTTCAACGGCTGCCGGAGGGATGGCGCATCGTTCATGATCACACCTCCACCTAACCGCTCTTCACGCCGAATGTGATCCCCGTTAATCTGACCACGGAAAGAATGCACGGATTCGAAATGCCAAGGAGGGCAGATGAGGCTACATCCCACCCTAGGCGGAAATGGAGACGCGGCTGGCTGGACTTTGCTCGTCGTCGGTCTTTCCCTGGCCATCGCCGTGTCCAGCGCTCGGCCTTACGCCGGCGGCTGGAACGACGGCAGCCGGTTGGCCACGGTGGAATGCCTCGTGGACTTCCACACGCTGGCCATCGATCGCTCCATCTTCGTGCAGGTTCCTCCCCCCGAAGAGTCACAACCGCCCTATCCGCTGGATGAGCCCGAACTGCTCCGCACGGGAACCCTCGACAAGCTCTGGATCCACGGCCAATTCTACTCAGATAAATCCCCCGTACCGGCATTCCTCCTGGCCGGCGCGTACGAGGCATGGCAATGGTGTACCAACGCCACGGCACGCCAACGGCCGGGTTCGTTCTGCTACTGGATGACGCTCGCCTCGTCCGGAATCGCTTACGTGATCGCGGTCACCTGCATGTATCACCTGGGCAGAGCGTTACGATTACGCCTTCCTCTCCGCTTGGCCGTCACGGCGAGCTTTGCGCTGGCCACGGTGGCATTGCCTTATGTCCGGCATGTGAACAACCATATCTTGCTCCTGGCCGTCGCGGCGGCGTTGTTCCTTTGCTTGGCCCGCTTGGCAGAGGAAATGAAAACGGGCACAGCTTCCATAGCCACGCTCCTGATTCTGGGCGGCCTCGTGGGGCTGGGCTACACCATCGACCTGGGTGCCGGCCCGGTTTTGCTTCTTTGCACCGCGGCGGTGTTGGCCTATCGCTGTCCGCGACCTGTTTCGTTCTGCTGGTTTGCGTTGGCGGCGCTACCGTGGCTCGTGCTGCATCACGGTGTCAACTACATGGTGGGCGGAAGCTTCACGCCGGCCAATGCGGTGGCAGAGTATTTTGATTGGCCGGGTTGTCCTTTCAATGCCCAGAATATGACCGGCTCGTGGAAGCATGCCAGTGTGTTGCATTTCCTCGTCTATGCGGCTGACCTCCTCGTCGGCAAACGCGGCTTCCTTGGGCACAATCTGCCGCTTTGTGTCGCGCTACCAGCTCTGCTGGTCTTACTGAGGCGGCGACGGCAAGAATGGCCGGAGTTGCTTTTGACCGGGAGCTGGTGCGCCGGCACCTGGCTGCTGTACGCGGCCACATCCAATAATTCCTCCGGCCAATGCTGCTCGATCCGCTGGTTCGTACCGCTGCTCGCTCCGGGTTACTACGTGATGGCGGTATTCTTGCGCGAATACCCTGGCTTGGGGTGGGTGTTCGGAATCCTAAGCAGCTGGGGCGGCGTCTTGGCGGCGCTCATGTGGTGGCAAGGGACATGGATGAAGCACATGATTCCGTTTTATTGGCCGCTCCAAGTTGCAGCATTCCTCACGTTGGCGATCTACTGGAACCAACGCCGGCGAAGTCAGGACCGACAGTCCAGGGGTTCGATCCAGCGCCCCGCGCCATCCCAGGCAGCCTGAGGAAGGAATCATGTCGTATCTTTAACGACTGTTGCCCATTTGGCAACTTTCCTATCCTCGCCAATCCACCCGAATTGGACCATCGTCATCGCTGATGCGTTTTTGCGTGTTATTCTTTGATATGCACGGCTGGCCATCTTCCGGGGTTGTGAGGACGCATGGGTTCAGCTGCGCCGGTAGGGTTCCCATCAACGTCGACGGATCCTATGGGTTGAGCCGCAGGCTTGTCGAATTTGACAGTTTCTGAAATTTCGGCATAGACCTGGTAAGGTATGAGCTTGACCCTGCTTGCCGGCGATTTCTGGTGCGAAAAAACGAAAAACTCCTTGAACTTGGCGGTCGGGCCGATATAACGGTTATGTTCCATCCGGACTATGATCGGGTGGTGTACCTCGTTGTTAAGGAATGGGTTATGCGAAGTAGCGGACTGGCGGAGTTGGATTTGATCGAAGAATTTCGGTTGCGGCGATGGGCGCGCGAACATTATGTCCCCCGCAACGAACGCCGGACATCCTGGCACCCTGTCGTACACGACGAAATGAGCAAAAAGGACACCGAGGCGGGGCAAGATGAAACCACCTCCGCACACTATGCCTGGCTGAAAAGCTAACCGTAGGTGCAGGCACACAACCCGAGGCGACAGCGCGATTGAGCTGTTGTCTCGGGTTGTGCTGTTTGATGGGGACGCGTGGTTGTACGGACCGCTGCTAAATCATTTCGGCCAGCGCTTCGCCGGCAGCCGCGATCGTTTCAGCGATGTGTTCCTCGGTATGTACCGCCGAGAGGAAAGCTGCTTCAAATTGACTGCACGGAAGATACACGCCGCGGTCCAGCATCGCCCAGAAAAACCGGGCAAAGCGGGCGGTGTTGCTCTTGCACGCCGAGGCGTAATCGCGCACCGGTTCGGACGTGAAGAAGAGCGTCCACATGCTGCCCACGCGGGCCAGTTGATGCGGGACCTTCGCTGCCGCGGCCGCCCGGCTCAATCCCTCCGCCAACATGCCGCCCAACTTTTCCAGTCGGGCGTACGGTGGATGGTCGCGCAGTTCCAACAGAGTGGCTAACCCCGCCGCCATCGCCAACGGATTGCCGGAAAGAGTACCCGCTTGAAAGACCGGACCGGCCGGCAAGATGTGCTTCATGATGTCGGCCCGGCCGCCGTAGGCTCCGACCGGCAAGCCGCCGCCGACAATCTTGCCCAGCACCGTCAGATCCGGCATTTGGTGATAAAGCTGTTGCGCTCCGCCATAGGCGAGTCGAAAGCCGGTCATGACCTCGTCGTAAATCAGCAACGCCCCATGGTGCTCGGTAAGCCGCCGCAGCTCGGCCAGGAACTCCGCCTGCGGGGTCACCAAACCCATGTTGCCAACGACCGGCTCCAAAATTACGCCGGCAATTCGGTTGCCGTGCGTCTGGAAGGCTTCGGTGAGCCCCGGCACATCGTTGTAGCGGAGCACCAGAGTGTCCGCCGTGCAGCCGCTCGGGACGCCGGGGCTGTTCGGCACGCCCAGTGTGGTGGCACTGGAGCCCGCCTGGACCAGCAGGCTATCGACATGACCGTGATAGCAGCCGGCGAACTTGATGATCCCATCCCGTCCCGTGAAGCCACGTGCCAGGCGGATCGCGCTCATGGACGCTTCGGTCCCAGAACTGACCATCCGCACCATTTCCATCGACGGAATGGCGTGGACGATCACCTCGGCCAGCTGTGTCTCGAGTTCGGTAGGAGCGCCAAAGCTGGCTCCGCGCCGCAGCGATTCCTGGACCGCCTGCACCACGCGCGGATGGGCATGCCCCAAAATGAGCGGGCCCCAGGACGCGACGTAGTCAAGATATTGGTTGCCGTCCACGTCAAAGAGAAACGGCCCAGCTCCGCGCGCGATGAACACGGGCTGCCCGCCGACGGCGCCAAAAGCCCGCGCCGGGCTGTTTACACCGCCGGGCAAGACCCGACTAGCACGCTCAAACGCTTCACGGCTCCGGACACGAGTGGGTTTCATATCGGTTTCTTGAGCTTGGTTCTCTCGTTGCTACGATCCCCGCTTTCGCGCGATCTGATCGAGAAGTTGCTGCGCTTGATCCACCATTCGTTTGAGGTCCGGGCTCGCATCTTCGCGAAAGTCCGGACTATGGCGGTAGAGATCGAGGATGTCGGCACACAGTCGCCCCGCCTCCTGAAGCTGCTTCTCGGCTGCGAGCCGGCGGGCTTCTTCGAGTCGATCCCGAATGTGCACGACGCGTTCCTTGGTTTCTTCGTCTTTACTGACGGCGCGGCGGCTGAGCCGGGGGTCTTGCAATTGCTTGGCTGCCAGCAGGAACCAGGGCCGTTGTTCTATGTCCCGTTCACAGCGATCCTTTATAACTTGCCAATTGGCGCGGGCTGCCGCCATGTCGCCGAACTGGTCGTAACGGAACGCTCGGAAGGCCTGGTCCACGAGTTCTCCGTTCGGTTTGAATTCTCCATCCGACCGCGCGGCCATTGTTTTTAGTCGGATCGCATCCATATTCAACGAATAAGTGCGGACATCTTGGATCAACTCCTGTTCCAGCACGGCCGCCGCGGCCAGGTCGTCGAGGCGCTTGTCCGCCAACAACCCCCAAATTCGTACATCGCGGTCAGGATCGGTCTTGAATTTCGCGGCCTCGCGCCATTGTGCGTTGGCAGTCACCCAGTCTCCAATCTCTTCGCTCTGGAGAGCCCGCTGGGCATGGGCCTCGGCTTCGCCTTCCGGCGACCATTTCAGCCGGCGGCGGTTTTCCAGTTGCTGTTCGCGGAGGGTCACATCGTAGCGATCGGCCCAATCCTGGATCTGCCGCGTCAGAGCATCGGTTCGGTCGCCATAGTAGTACAAGTAATCCTGAATGGGACCGCTGCGTGCCTGCGCAGCCTGTTGCGGATCCTTGCTTTCCATGAGCCGCTGCACTTGGGCAAACAGCTTCTCGGCACGCGGTGGCCGAAAGACGAGGTACAAGACACCCACCACCACCAGCAACAGCGCCGAGAAGGCGGCAGCCTGGAACCAGACCTTTTCGTACAGCCGCTTACCCCGCCGCTTTCGCCGTACACGGTGCATGCCGGTCAGCAGCGTTCGGGCCGTCTTCGTATCCGTGTCGCGGATCGGACCGTCGCCACTTCGGGCGACAGCTCGAGACCGGGCTACCTCGACCCCAGCGCTCTGCTGGGCAGCAACTTTTTCCGCAACCTGGTCGAGGGCGGCCGACACCACCGCGGCATCGAACGGTCGATGCTCGGGCTTTTTCTCCAACAATTGGCAGACAAGCGTATCCAGCCAGACGGGAATATCGAGCACAATCCGCGACGGCCGCTCCGGGATTGCGTTGACATGTTGCAAGAACATGTCCATGGTGGTCTCGGCCCGAAACGGCCTCTGCCCGGTGAGCAGTTCATACAGGAGCACGCCCAGGGAATAGAGATCGGACCTGTGCGTGAGATTGCGTTCGCCGCGGCATTGTTCCGGCGACATGTACGAGGCCGTGCCCACCGTGCAGTTGGCCGCGGTCAGTTGCGTCACGTCCAAGTCCTTCGCGATGCCGAAATCGGTGAGCTTGAGCGTGCCGTTGGCGGTGAGCATCAAGTTGGATGGCTTGAGATCGCGGTGGATGATTCCCTGTTCGTGGGCATGCTGCAACGCCGCACAGATCTGCCTGCCCAGCTCAACCACTTCCTCCCATGTGAGCCGGCCGCGGCGTTTGAGAACCTGGTCCAGCGATTCCCCTTCGATGTATTCCATCGCATAATACGGGGCGCCCTGAAAACGGCTGGCCACGTAAAAGCGAACGATATTGCGATGGCTGAGCTGCTTGAGGACTTCGGCTTCGCGTTCGAAACGGGCCAGGGCAGTGTCATTGCCTCCGAGGCCGGGTGCCATGACCTTGAGCGCGACCTTTTGGCCGGTCTTGCAGTATCGGGCTCGATAGACCGACCCCATGGCGCCGCCGCCCAGCTGTTGTTCCACCTCAAACGGTCCCACCCGTTCGCCCGTCCGCATAGATGTCCCTCATTCTTGATTCTTGCTTGCCGCAAGAAGCAAAAACTACTTCAGCCACTGCGCGGCGTCGCGCGCAAAGTAAGTCAGGATCATATCCGCACCAGCACGCTTGATGGCCGTCAGGATTTCCAGAGTCACCCGGCGTTCGTCGATCCAGCCGCGCTGAGCCGCGGCCTTCACCATCGCGAATTCGCCACTGACATTGTAGGCAGCCATGGGAACCCCAAAACGGTCTTTGACACGGCGAATGATATCGAGGTACGCCAGGGCCGGTTTGACCATGATGATGTCTGCGCCCTCGTCCAGGTCCAGGGCCACTTCGCGCAGGGCCTCATTGCTGTTGCCGGGGTCCATTTGATAACTGTTGCGATCGCCAAATTGGGGCGGTGACTCGGCTGCATCCCGAAACGGACCATAGAACCCCGAAGCATATTTGGCCGCATAGCTCATGATTGGTAGCGCGGTGAAACCGGCCGCGTCGAGTCCGGCGCGGATGGCCCGGACCATGCCATCGAGCATGCCGCTGGGAGCTACCATGTCCGCTCCGGCGCGGGCGTGGCTCACGCACTGCTTGGCCAAGAGCGGCAGCGTGGCATCATTATCCAGATCCAGCCGGCCGCCCATTTCCTTCAGGATGCCGCAATGGCCATGATCCGTATATTCGCAAAAGCACTCGTCGGTGATCAGCAGTATGCTCTGGTCAAAGGCACTGCGCAGGGCCCGGAGCGATTCCTGCACAATGCCGTCATCGGCCAGGGCACTCGAACCGGTAGCATCTTTGTGGCTGGGAATGCCAAACAGGATGAAGGCCCTAATCCCCAGTTCGGCCGCCTGCCCAACTTCGTCGACCAGTCGATCGACGCTGAGTTGGTAATTGCCCGGCATGGAAGCAATTTCCTTGCGGACGCCCCGTCCGGGACGGACGAACAACGGCAAAATGAAGTCGCGCGGAGTCAGCGCGGTTTCGCGAACCAACTCGCGGATCAGCGGATGGTGCCGTAAGCGGCGCGGCCGAAAGATCGGGAAGCCGGATCCCTGTGCGTCGGTGGGCTGCCTCATGATGTTCCACTTTCTTGAGGGCGAAGGTTGAGAAGACTTGGACAGGCCAGGAACCACCAAATCACGCATAAGCGCGATTCGCGGCCGCCACGCCCGCTCCCAGCTCAATTTGTGCCTTCTGGGCCAGCAAGCATTGTTCGAGTGCCGCCAGGAACAGCAAAACGTTGTTCGGCCGGCTGCCATATCCCATCAAGCCGATGCGCCACACTTTGCCTTTGAAATCGCCCAGCCCGCCGCCAATCTCGATGCCGAATTCCGCCAGTAAGCGCTTCCGGGTTGTTGCATCATCGACGCCGGCCGGAATCCGCACCGCGTTGAGCGTCGGCAGTTGCTGCCCTTCCGAGGCAGCATAGGAAATCCCCATTGCTGCCAAGCCAGCCTTGAGAGCCTGGTAATTACGCAGGTGCCGGGACCACCGCGCGGGCAGCCCTTCTTCATGAACCAGACCCAAGGCTTCCCGCAAGGCATAGACCATCGAAATGGGAGCGGTGTGATGGTAAAAGCGTTCCTCTCCCCAATAGCGCTGGACCATGGTCATATCGAGGTACCAGCTTTGCACCTTGGTCTTGCGGCGGTTGATGGCTTCGACGGCCCGCGGACTGAATGACACTGGGGAAAGGCCGGGCGGACAACTGAGACACTTCTGTGTGCCGCTGTAAACCGCATCGACCGCCCAGGAATCGATCTCCACCGGCACCCCGGCCAGCGAAGTGACCGTATCCAAGAGGAGCAGCGCGTCGAATTCATGGCAGAGCTTGCCCAGCTCTTCCAGCGGCTGCCAAGCTCCGGTGGAGGTCTCGGCATGCACAATCCCCAGCACCTTGGGTCGCACTTTTCGCAGGACATCCCGAATCTGGCCGGGCTCGAAGACTTCGCCCCAGGGTTGTTCAATCGTGGTGACGGCGGCGCCGGCCCGCTGGGCCACATCGGTCATCCGCTGGCCAAAGACGCCGTTGACGCACACCACCATTTTGTCACCCGGCTCGATCAGGTTGACGACACACGTTTCCATCCCGGCGCTACCGGTGCCACTCACCGGGAACGTGAGGCGGTTACTCGTTCGGAACGTTTGCCGCAGTAGCTCCTGCGTCTCGTTCATGATCTCCAGGAACTGCGGATCAAGGTGTCCGAGAAGAGGATTCGCCATCGCCAGCAACACTCGGGGATGCACATCGCTGGGACCAGGCCCCAGGAGAATCCGGGGCGACGGTTTCAATTGTCCAAATTCGGCCACAGAAGATTCCTCCCAGCAATTCTCAATTTCTGGTCGTCAATTTCCGATATCCTTCATCCGCTCCTGGACGAGCCGGCTAACGTCCTTGAACCGAGGCGACGCCGCTCCGCCGATCCATTCAAATACAGCCGTTTCGCTCGTGGTCACGATCGCGCCGGCCCGCTCTAGGCGCCGCAGAGCGAATTCCCGATCGACGGCGTATCGGCTGGCGACCGCATCGGCGGCAATGAAGACGCGAAAATCGAGGGCCAGCAAATCAAGCGCGGTTTGCAGCACACAGACGTGCGCCTCAATCCCCGCCAAAAGAATCTTGGGACGCGCCGCTCGCCGAAAGCCTTCGATCACCGCGGGCACGGCACAGCAGCTAAAGGCGACTTTGTCGGGCCGTTCGGGAAGCCGGCGTGCGAGTTCGCCTACGGTCGGGCCCAGCCCTTTGGGATATTGCTCCGTGGCCATCACGGGCAAGCTGAGCACACGGGCGCTGTCGATCAGAAAGGCAATATTCCGCACCAGGGCGTCCGCGGCTGGAATTTTGACCATGAGCTTTTCTTGCACGTCCACGACCAGCAAGCCGGTGTCGTTGGCCGACATTTGGGTTGGATGCGACATGCAGTACTCCACAGAGCAGGGATGGACGCCTGATCGGATGCTATCTCGTGCAGCGGCGGGCGTCAAGGAAGGGAAGAAACGCGCGGTTGCTCCATTTCCGCTTTGAATTCTCCACGGCTGCTATGCTACATTATGGCTTGATACTAGCCATTGACACGCGGGCCAACCAACGTATGAAATGTCCCTTTTGCCGCGAAGGTGATTTTGCGGTGGTCGATTCCCGTAGCCATCGCGGCGGGTTTCCCATCCGCCGCAAGCGGCTGTGCAGCCACTGCAAGCGGCGCGTGATGACGGTCGAGGAAGTGGAAGACGCGCCGCTCAAGGTCATCAAAAAGGACGACGCGCGGGAGCCTTTCGACCCGGCCAAGCTTCGCCGCGGTCTGGAGAAGGCTTGCTACAAGCGCCCGGTCAGTACCGAACAAATCGAAACGGTCGTTCGCCAAGTTGAAAGCGACGTCTATGCCGAATATTTCAGCGAGGTCCCGGTCGCGGTGCTCGGTGAACTGGTAATGCGCTATCTGAAGAAGCTCGACCAGGTCGCTTATGTCCGGTTTGCGTCCGTTTATCGCGAGTTTACGGATGTGGGCGACTTTGTGGAAGAGATTCAGCCCATGCTGGCCGAAGTCGAAAGTGAAAACCGCAAACGCAGGCGGTAGGATTGGCTGAGGAGGAGCCGATGTCTTCGCCGACACCGTTTGCCTGGGTCCACAAGCGCGACGGCCGGCTGGTTCCGTTTGATGCGGACCGAATTAGCCGAGCCCTGTTCGCCGCGGGAGAGAGTCTCGGCCAACCCGATGCGTTTGCCTCGCGGGAATTGACCGATAGCATCCTACATTTCTTGAGTGCCGATACGGCAGGATCGACCCCAACCACGGCACAAATTGCCGAGTTGGTAGTGAAGGTAGTCCGCGAGCTGGGCCAGCCGGCCTTGGCCAAGGCCTTTGCCGATGCGCAAACGCGGAAAGCGGAAAGCGGCAAACAAGCGGAGGAAGATCAACGCCAGAGCGCCGCCTGGAAGGGCACCACGGATGGCTGGACCCCCCTCCCGGATTTCCGTTCGGTCTCGGCAACGACGCTGGGGCCCACGCCAATCCAGCTTGCACGGTGGGTCGAGGCGCTCCCCGCGCCAACGGATTTGGCCTGGCGATTGGCGGAAGCATGCCTTCATGATTATGCGTTACGGGAGGTGTACACACGGGATCTCGTGGCGGTGCAAGCGGACGGATTGTTGACGCTCACGGGCCTGGCTACTCCCCTGGGATTGACCGCTCAGGTGCTCGGGATTGCCAGCACGGGACGGCCCGACCTCGTGGAGGCAATGGAGGAAGCGCGCAGCTCGGCCGGCGAATACGTGGCGGTGGACGGCACGGAATACCTGCTGGCACGCCGGGGCCGAGCCCAGGAAGCCGTGCCCCGGTTTGTCCGCGAACTCACGATTGCACTCCGGCTCCTGCGTTTGCATGCGATCCTCAATCTGAATTGTGCCCTACCACCTCCTTGGGCCGAGACCTTGGCCGAAGGACCGCTCTTTGGGCCGACCCGGCAGGGCGGCGAAGTGTCGCAACCGGCCGAGTTACTCGAACCACTTCTTGAATCGTTGCTTGGACCGGACGCGTTCGGTTTGGCCATGCGGGTGGATTGGCACCTGGGCGAACGCGATTTCGTTGCCGATAAGATGGGCGGGCTGGTGCGACTGGCGCGCCGTGCTCTGGAGGAAGCCCCGTTGGCCTTTGTGTTCGATCGCGCGCGCCGGCCCGTTGCCCTGGGCGAAGGATTGGACCGCCACCATCCGGCGGTGCTCTTGACCGTCGGTTTGCATTTGCCACGCCTGCTAGAGCAGTCCGGTCCCCGGATCGATGTGCCGCTGTTTTTGCGCAAGCTGGATAGTTTGGCACGGTTAGCTCTCAGCGCTGCCACGCAGAAGCGCGACTTCCTGCGCCGGCAACGCTGTGGCCGACCGAACGCCAATCCCGGCTTCGTTCTCGATCGTGCCCGCCTTTTGGCAGTTCCGGTTGGCCTGGAGAGTGTTACGCAGACCCTCCTAGGCCGAGGCCTTGCTTCGGGAGGTGTGGCCCGGGAATTTGCTCAGCAAGTCGTGCACCGCCTGCAAGCCGTTCTGAGTGAAGACGGACGTGCACGCATGCTCGACATCTGCGTCGATTCCGCGCTCGGGTACCGATTGGCCTCGGCGGGAGCGGAGGCGGAAGGGGTTTTCGCCGGCAGACCGGTTGGTGATGTCCATGCTGAGCATAGGCCGACGGCCCACGACGTGGCCGGTCTCACGCCCTGGGATCCCACCGCCGCCCCGAAGGATCAGCTCGTAGCTGGGGGTGCGTTGCATGGTGCGGCCGGGGCCGGGACGCTGTACCTCCTCATCCCTGAGGAACGACCCCTGTCTCCGGAGGAGTTGGTGCAGTTCTTGCGTTTTGCGTGGCAGCAAACCGAAATCACCCGCATACGTTTGGTCCGTACGGTTGCGCAGCAGCGGCAACTGACCGCTCCGTGGGAGAAGACCAACGAGCGGGCGATGGTGACCTTTGAGCAACCATAGCTCCGGGCGGGCCCCGCGAGTTTAGCCCTCGGCGCAGGTGTCCCGACCGCGCCGCCCGTTGCGACCATAGGTCTCCTCCCGATCTCTGTTCTCATTTCGCTCGAACAGCTCCGCTATTTTCAAGCTCCTGCAAAAACTTCCTGTACTCCAACCGTCCACGCAACGGTCCCAAGTGGGAGGCACTATTCATGGACCGAATCGTCGCCGCCACGCGAAACTAACCAGCTCTGTGCGAAACACTTCGTGGAAGCATCGTGCACAGAGACGCAGAGAACTCAGAAAGCACCGCCCACGTCATCTCTCTGTGAGGCCGAGCGACCACACGGGTTCTGTACGCCGATCGGCCGCCATCCAGATCGGCCACAACGCGTCCACATCCGCTATGCTGGGAGCATGCCCGCCACCTGTGCCGGACCAGTCATCGCTCGGCCGCTTCGCGCCGGTCGCCGATGGGGTCAGGATGGGCGGATGCGCCACAACCGGGGCCGTGTTCATGGCCGTGCCCGTAATCACGAACGGTGTATGGTCGCCATCCGGCGTCGCTGGGCCAGGCGGAAGGGCAGTGATCGTCTGCGTCAACAGGGTGGAGGTACTAATCCCGTCCGCCACGTCGCCATTGTAGACGGCCGTGATCATGTGCTCGCCGGCGCGCAATGAGCTAATCGTGATGCTGGCGACACCGTTTCCATCGATAAAAGCCGAGCCCAAGGAGCGTCGTCCCATCGTAAACACTGACGACTCCTGTTGGCATTCCGTTCGGGGCAGTCACGGTTGCGATCAAAGTTACCGGGTCCCCAATTGCCGCCGGGTCGTTCGAGGAGCCCAGCGTAATCAGCGTGTGGTAGCCCGGAACGAAGGCCAGTCCGGCGAAGTTTTCGTTGCCGTTTGGACTGCTGCCAATTGCCCCGACCAAAGCCAGCGTGCTGAAGTTGCCGCTGGAAAAGCCAGCAAGGACGCCCTTCGGGATCACTATTATCTCTTTGATGCGACCCCCGGCGGGCAGCACCGACGGGCGTAGCATCTCGCCCCACGATCGCGAACTCATCGATCGCCGCCTGCTCCCATCCTCTCAAGCGTGGAGCGCGATTCCTATGATTTTTCGGCGGACCAAGTATTTTTCTTGCGCATGCCGCAGGAATATGCCATAGTTCATTACCCGATAAAACGTCCACTACTTTTTTTGGTTTACAGTAATTCTTTGACCCCTCAGAAACTAGGAGTCAGCGATGCTTCTCACCTGGTTGCGCGGCACTGGTTCCCGGCGGCCCCGACTCTCCCCTGCCCACGGTGCTCCGCGAAACTTCTCGTCCAAGATGAAATTTACACCGCGACTGGAACTCCTGGAAGACCGCACGCTTCTATCGGACGGTGTCCTCGACCCGACGTTCGGCGTGCCGGGATCGGGAGTCCCCGGATTGGGGGGTATGCCGGCAACCGGGGGCTTGATCGATACGTTTGCGCCAGTTGGGACACTCACTTATCAGAACACGTTTTCGGTGTACCCGGCCAATTCGCCGGCCTCTAAATATGCCACTGCGCCGACCCACCAAAACAGCATGGTACTCCAGACGATCGGCAGCGTTTCCAAGATCATCGTGGCCGGAGTCTCCCAGGGACCGACGACGAAGTTTTCGGTAGGGCGGTTTAACAGCGACGGCACCCTGGATACCAGCTTTGGCGTCAATGGACTGGCGACCGTGAATTTCCCCGGTAGCAATAGCGACCAGGCCAATGCGGCCGCCATTCAGTCGGACGGCAGCGTCATCGTTGCCGGCGCCACCACAGTCGGTGGGCTTTCGCAGTTCGGCGTGGTCCGATTTACCGCCAATGGAGTTCTGGATACGAGCTTCGGCAAAAGCGGGTTTGTCACGATTCCCACGCCAGGCCTCGTCGCGGCCGCCAATGCGGTGGTCATCCAGGCCAACGGCCGAATCGTCGTTGCGGGCAACGCCGGCGGCAACTTTGCCGTGGCCCGGGTCCACGCCGATGGCTTGCAGGACTCCGATTTCAACGGCAACGGCATCACCGTGTTCAACATCGGCGAAACTTTAGCGGCGGCCTTCATCCCCCCCACCGGCACGGTCGATACGCTCACCAGCATGGCCCTTCAACCCGACGGCCAAATTGTCGTCGCGGGGTATACCAACTTGAATGCCACCAAGGACGGACTCAACCCGGTACCTATCCGGAACACGGGGGCACCCGCTCTCACGGGCCAGATCCAGGTCGCCACCGGAGGGATCCAAAACCTGAATGGTTCGATCACGGGCACTTCGGGAGCCGGCGTCAGCCCGATCATTGTCACGGCGCCCAACCATGGCTTGTTCAACGGCGCGTCCGTGACGATTAGCGGCGTGCAAGGCAACACGAACGCCAATGGCACGTTCACCATCAACGTCGTCGATGCCAACAATTTCGAGCTGCTGGGAACGACCGGAAACGGCGCCTACACAGGAGGCGGCAGCTGGGTCGGAACGAATCCCGCCACGATCACCATCACCTCACCGGGCCATGGCCTGATAACAGGGACGCGCGTGCACATCTCCGGTGTGCAGGGCCTTACGGCTGCCAACGGGGATTGGAGTGTTCTGGTCACCGATCCCGATCACTTCCAACTGAACGGCTCCAACGGGGCGGGCGCCTCGATCCAGAACACGGGCACCTGGACGGTGGAACCTCCCAAGGCGTGGAACTTCGCGGTCGCGCGGATCAACGCCCAAAATGGCCTGCTTGATCAGTCTTTTTCGAAGGGCATCGTCATCCTCGACTTCTTCCAAGCGCTGGCCGGCGGCAAGAACTACGGCATAGGCGATGACATGGCCGAGGATGTCGTGGTCCAGCCGGATGGCAAGATCTTGGTGGCCGGCCGAACCTGGATGGACGACAACCTGCTGGTCAAACCCAACTTTGGCCTGGCGCGTTTCAACGCCGACGGCAGCTTGGATAAGAACCTGAACGGCGACGGCCTGGTGTTCACGGATTTCGCCACCGATTTCAGCGACGCTAATGACATTGGCTACAGCGTTGGCCTCCAGGGGGACGGCAAGATCGTGGTAGCCGGCACGACCGATCGGCTGGACGCAGTGAACGTACCGCAAACCCTGCGCGGCACGGGCTCACCGGCCTTCGCCCTGGTCCGCTACAATCTCGACGGGACCGAAGACCAGACGTTTGGCCTGCACGGCGAGGTCCTGACCAAGTTTACCAACAATAGCACCGATCAGATCACCAACATCCTGATGCAGGCCAATGGTCAAATTGTCGTGGCTGGCACCACCGACCAGGGAAGCGGTCCCATGTTTGCCCTGGGCCGCTATTCGGGACTCCAGTCCGGCAGCTTCCAGTTCAGCCAGGCCGTGTACAGCGTCAACGAAAATGGCGGCAGCATCACCATCACCGTGAACCGCGGCGGCGGCACGGAGGGCACGGTCACCGTCAATTACGCCACCAGCGACGGGACGGCCAAGGCCGGCACCGACTACACGGCCAGCACCGGCACGCTCACTTTTGCCACCGGTGTCGCCACACAGACGTTTTCGGTGCCCGTGATGAGCGATGGCGTCTACCAGCCGAGCAACAAGGTGTTCAACCTGGCCCTGACCAACCCGACCGGCGGCGCGTTCCTCGGTTTCCAGAATATGGCAACCGTAACCGAAGTCGAGACCGACCAGCCGGGAAGCCTGGCATTTGCGGCGGCCATGTACAATGTCAACCAGAACGGCGGCAGCCTCACCGTTACAGTGACGCGCTCCAACGGCACCGCCGGACCGGTGGGCATCGCCTACGCCACCAGCAATGGCACGGCCGTGGCCGGGACGGATTACACGGCCACGATGGGCACGCTCAGTTTCGCGGCCGGCGAAACCAGCAAAACCTTTACCATCCCCATCCTGAATAGTGGAACCTTCCAGTCCAACAACCCGACGTTTAACATCGGCCTGATGACGCCCACGGGCGGCGCCTCGCTGGGCTCCCCGAACACTGCTGTGGTGACGATCGTTCAGACGAATATTCCCGGTAGTCTGCAATGGACGGCCGGCACCTACAACGTGGCGGAAAACGGCGGCATGGTGACCCTCACGGTCAGCCGGACCACCGGCGCGGATGGGACGGTCATGGTGAATTACGCCACGAGCGACGGTACGGGAGTGGCCGGGACGGACTACACGGCCAAGTCCGGGACGCTTACCTTCACGCCGGGACAGACCAGTGCAACGGTGACCATCGCCGTTCTGGATGACGGTCTTTTCCAAACGGCCAACAAGACGTTCAATGTGACGCTGAGCAACCCAACCGCGGGCGCAAGCCTCGGCACAACGAGCACCGCGATGGTGACCCTGACCGAAAAGGACGGCACGCCAAACCAACTTTTCGTGGCCCAGGCTTACCGCGATCTCCTTCAGCGGAATGTGGACCCGGGCGGGTTGACCACCTGGGTCAATTTCCTCAACAGCGGCGGATCACGACAGCAGGTCGCGGCCAGCATCGAGAACAGCCAGGAATACCGGACCGTGGTCGTCCAGGGACTTTTCACCCATTATCTGCACCGCAGTGCAGATGCCGGCGGGCTCGCCACGTACACGTCTCTACTGGCCGGGGGCGGCACCGATGAACAGGTGGCAGCCGCACTGGCCGGGTCGCAGGAGTATTTCCAGGTGCGCGGCGGCGGGACCACGAACGGCTTCTTGGTCGCGCTCTACCAGGATGTGCTGAACCGAGCCATCGATACGTCCGGCCAGGCTACTTACACGCAGCTCCTGGCCAATGGGGCCAACCATACTCAGGTCGCATCGAGCCTCCTGGCGAGTACCGAATACTTCACAGGCTTGGTGCAAAGCTTCTATCAGCGATTCCTGCACCGTGCGGCCGACACCAGCGGCTTGAATGCCTATGTCGCGATGCTCCAGACGCCGCCGGTGCCGGTTCGTCAGCCGCTCATCAGCAGCGATCCGCTGAGCAGCAGCAAGCAATTCCGCGACGAGGACATCATTGCCATGCTCGTCGGCTCCCAGGAATACTTTACCCTGGTGACGCAGTAAAGCAGACGCGTGGCTTAAACCCTCTTGCGAATTGATAAACGGAGGAGCTTTAGGAAACTACTCAAGAGTTCGACAGCGAATTTGGTGCCGAGCCGACCGGGTCGCCCGCGCGGACATCGGCATCCTCTGTCCGTACTGAATCTCGGCGAGGAGTAATTCTCATCGCGATGGGGCGCCATCGCTGCTCCGGAGAGCAAAGCTACCTTGGGAAGGGATCCCATTTCCCAAACGGGCAAGCCAAGAAGGCCGTTAAGACAGGCATTCCGGACAAGTGCCGAACTGACTGGCATTCACGGTTTGGTCTTGCCGCTTCCCAGCTTTTCGAGCACCTTGATTTCGTTTTCCATCTCCTTGATCTTGGCGGCATATGCGTCTTTGAGGAGTCTTTCGGCAGTCTTTTTTTGCTGCTCGACCTGCTTGATGGCAGTCTTATCCGCTTTGATGTCGCCGCCCAGGATTTTGGTCAGCTCCTGATATTGCTTTCGGATCAGCTTCTTCTGGTCGGGACTTTGGGCGTTTTCGAGAGCTGCCTTCTCTTCGGCGCGAAGGCCAGCGCGAATCTCTTCCAAATTGTGCTCCGGATTCTTTAGCTTGGCGATCAACGCATCATAGCGACCCACGAGCAGCTTCCGTTCCACCTTTTCCGCCGCGCGGAGCTGTTTGACAGCAGCTCTCAGCTCTTGCACTGTCTTTTTGGTCGTTGTGTCGCCTGCGGCCCATCCGGCGGACAGCGACAACACGAGCAGAGCACATAACATCGGTCGCGACATGGTGGGGACCTCCCAAACAGAGAAGAATGGGCAGCAAGCCGGACTTCGGGCAGCAGGTGTTGCAGGGGTGAAAGCCATCCTATGCCGGATTCTGTGCCACTTCAAGCTTTTGCGCGGCCTGATCGAAGCTTGACTGGAAGTGACCTTACCCCCCTGTCAATTGATCCTGGAGACGCGCGTCCCAATAGTTGAAGCCGCCCGTATCGGGGTCCCGCTGGAAAATGAATTGATAAGCGCCGGTGAGCCAGCTCTGCGAGGAGCTTCCGTGAGCGGCGTAGAACTCGTCTGAACCGACGAAAGCCGCCACCACTTGCTCGTCCGACATGCCGTGCTCCAAGGCGTTCACCCAGCCCGCCACTTCCGAAGCATCGGCACTGCGACCGAGATAGTTTTGATAATCGGCCGAAACCACGATGCTCTCATGTTCGACGCTGGCCGCGATTCCGTACGCAATGTTGAACCTCGTCGTTCCCGAGGCCAGCATTTGGAGCCAGGCAGATTCCCCGACTCCATCTGCGTCCCGGCCGAGCAGATCGTGATACAGGGCGTCGAGCCAAGCCTGATCCGTGCCACCGGCCTGTTGGTAGTACTCTGGGGAAGAGGTAAAGGCGGCCAAAACCTGCTCATCGCTAAGTCCGCTCTCTAGCAAGTTAACCCACGAGCTCACCTCGGCCGCGGATGGGGTTCGGTGCAGCAGCTGCTGGTAATCTTGCGTCACCACACTGGTGAAATACTCCGCGCTGTGTGTGAATGCGTTGGCCACGCCGGCCAAAATCGCCGAGGTCGATTTGGCGGCCGTGAAGGACGAGGCGTCAATCCATTGTGCCTCGGCGGGAAGGATCGGGGCCCGCTGGTGTGCGGACCACTCAGCCTGCACGACGAAGCCATTCAGCAGCCCGACGTCACGCGGTCCGTCGGCAATATCGCCGATTTCATTGCCGGTCCGGCCATCGTACCACCCGCCCACGCCGGGGTCCGTAACTGCTTCGGCGAGTTCGTGAGAAGTTGTCTTGGTCAGGGTTTGAAAGTTGTCCAGGCTGTAAAACGTTCCGTTGCCGATCGGGTGGGCAATCACCGCATAATAGATCTGCTCCCCGGCGGGAGTGGAGAAATAGTTGTGATACCCGAAAAAATTATTGACGCTGTCTTGGCTCCCCTGGACAACGTCCACGTTGGGGGCCGTGAACACGATGTACAGCCGATTCGGATTGGCAGGCTGCAATATGCCGGTGCCAATGGAGTCTTCGATCGTTTGCTGAAGGGCGGTGTCATTCACCTTGGACGCCGACGAATCCGCCCCGGCAACGATGCCGTTGGCGACGAGCTGCCCACGCCCGACCCCGTACTCGTTCAGCATATCCATGTACGAGCTATTGGTGAGATAGCCCAAGAAACTGTCGAGATCGGCCGATTGTTGCTGCCCGACATCGCTATTCCAATAGGCCCCGTAAAAGATGGGCTCGACTTGAACATTTTGCAATAGCGGCCCAGCGTGGTAGGTGACAGCCAGCACTCTACGGTCTTCAAGGCGCTCCAGTTCCAGACGAATTCTCCAACGCGGCACAGAGCAACGGACTGTAAAAGCGGTCGAGAGCCGGTTCATGGGGTTGCACCTCTGCGGTTGCTCCTTCGTTCCCTTCACCTATGAACGATAAACCCTCCCTGGATGAATCGCGCCCGCGCCGGTGCCAACCTTGGCGACCGAAAACTGCCTCGCTCATTCTCCCTGTGCGGCCTTGCCTGGCTGTCCGATGCAATAAAGGTGATTCAGGCCGCGGATTAAGATCTCTTCATGAGAGATCGCTGGCGAGGCATAACACTCTTCGCCGAGGGGATTTCGACTGACCAGCTCAAACCGCGGCTCGGGCTTCACGACAAAGGTGTTGCCATCGTCGTCGAGGAAATAGAGCAGGTCACCCGCGGACACCGGGGAAGCGCTGTGATGCTTTCCGAGCCGTTGCGTCCACATCCGCTCGCCGGTCTTGGCCGCCACGCAGCCAGCCGTGCCATTGTCGTTGACGAAGAAAAAGTACTTGCCATGCGCAATGGGAGATGGAACATAGTCCGCGGCCTGGCGATCATGCCAGAGGATGTGCGTCCGGGTGACGTCGCCTTGGCCATCGGGACGGATGCCCATCAAGTGGTGTGTCGGATATCCCGCAGTCAGGAACAGGACATTCTCCGTGAACACCATGCTGGACACGAATTGTTCCGTCGGACCGTTGACGATCCAGATCTGTTTGCCCGTGTCGGGATCATAACTGGCAACACATTTACTACCGGTGAGGACAAGTTGTTTCTTGCCGGCCGCATCGATCAGAAGGGGCGTGCAGTAGGAGCGCGTGCGATTAGGCCTGTCCGCTCGCCAACGCTCGGTACCGGTGGCCTTGTCGAGCGCGACGATCCAGGCCTCGGCATCCTGGTCGCCGTTAAGAATCACCAGGTCTTTGTAGAGAACGGGCGAGCTGCAGAATCCCTGGATCGAATGAAACTCACCTGGGGAGCGTTGCCAGACCTTGTTACCGTCGAAATCGTAACAGGCGACTTGCATATTGGCGCCTTGCAAAAACGCCACCCAGACATGCTTGCCGTCGGTCGCGGGTGTTGCACTGGCGAAGCTGTTGAGATTGTGTTTGCGTTCGAGCTTGGCCTTGAGCACCTCGCGCTGCCAAAGAAGTCTGCCGTCGGATCGGTTCAGGCACAGCAGCAAGCGTTTCTCTTCGTTCTCCAAGCAGGTCGTCAAGAAAATGCGATCATCCCAGACAATTGGCGACGAATGCCCTTTGCCGGGAATGGGTACCTTCCAGCGGACGTTGTCCGTGCTGGTCCAGCGCGTCGGAACATGGAGTTCCTGGGAAGTGCCGTCGCCGCGCGGTCCCCGCCAACCCGGCCATTGCTCGGCACCGATAGCAGCTGTGAAAAGAAGGAGCGCGACGCCCGAAATCGCCGATCGGCCTGCCATTCCACCTCTCCTCCGAGTCGTGTCTGGGTGATGGCGTCTCTTTGGAGAAGTGTATGGTTTTGCCGCGGGCAGTGGCCAGGGGATATCAGGATGCCAAGCCCAACGCACGGCGTTTTTCGCCAATAAATTTCACATGGTGCGGGATATGATCAACCATCGTCTGGACATGCTGTTGGAGCGTGAGCAACCCGTACTCGTTGTGGACGCCGACTCGGTTCCACGCTTCGGCAGGCAGGATGCGCAGGATATGCGCCATTTGCCGGCGCGACAGCTCGAGAAGCGATAGCTCTTCCTCCAAGTCACGCTCTTGGTAACCCAGCGCGGCAGCGAAACAGCGCTCATCATAACCGATGTGCAGCGGCCGTTCTTCGGCGATCACGCGCTTCATCCGATGGATCCAGGCCTCATCCGAGTCAACGATATGGCAAACGACTTCCAACGTGCTCCATTTGCCGGGCACGGGACGGCTCACGAGTTGTTCGCGGATCATGCCGGCCACGGCTTGCCGCAATGTTTTCGGTCCCATGAGATAGGACTCAATGAGATGCTTCACCATCGTGGTCCTTTCCTCGAGTTGCAGAATCCTGAACGAACTCCGGCCGTGCCGTGCGCAAGAACGCCGTGCTCCGGCGGCCGTCCATGCCGGTTTACGGTCTCGCTTGATCATAGCTGATTGTGAGCTTGCGTCCATCCAATCAAGGTGTCGGGGAAGGGATCCCTGGATCGGCCTGCGTGTTCGGGCGGCTTTTCCCCCGGCAGGATGCTTCACGATCAACGTGCTATGGAGGCCGAACGGAGAGATTCAGCCGGCTTTGCGTTCCAGCTGCTCGCGCAGCTGGGCCAGCTGTTGCCGCCGAAGTGCTTCGGGAGCGTAGGGATCGAAGGTGATCGCATCGTCCAGGATTCGCTGGAGCACGGCAAATGCCTGCCGCCGCATGTCCACGTCGCGCCGTTCTAGCGCTTCCAACAGCGCCGGCAAAGCGGCCGAACCGCGCCCCACTAGTTCCGCAGCGGCGGCTTCCTCGTCGGTCTTGAGTCGCTCCACAAGACGATGGATTTTTTCTTGTTCTACGACGAGGTGCACTTCCAGGGCGGGGGGCTGGCTCACTCGAGGTTGGGCCGGCGGGGGGCCGAAACTATCATCATTAAAGGTGGTGCCAAGGTACTCGTTGATCGCGATGGGATCGTGAATGATGTGCAGGGGCGTGCCGTGCGTCCGCACCTGACCATCTTTGATCAGATAGCTTCGGTCGGTGATTTTCAAGGTCTCACGCACATTGTGATCGGTTAACAAAATTCCGATTCCCTGTTGGCGCAGATCGCGAACGATGTTCTGAATATCCGCAATGGTCTTGGGATCGATGCCGGTGAAGGGTTCATCAAGCAGAATCAGCAACGGCTCGCAGACTAGACACCGTGCAATTTCGAGCCGGCGTTTCTCGCCACCGGACAACCGGGCGGCATTGTTCTTCCGCACGCGGTTCAGGCCAAACCGCTCGAGGATCTCGTCGGTCCGCTGCCAGCGTTCCCGGCGGCTGAGTGATCGGCCCAGACTCCGGCAAATCGGCATCGCTTCGAGGATGGCCAAGATGTTTTGCTCGACGCTGAGTTTGCGGAAGACACTGGTTTCCTGCGACAAATAGCCCATGCCGAGTCGGGCTCGGCGATACATGGGCAGGTGCGTCACGACCTGGCCGTTAAAACGAACCTCTCCGTCGAAGGGAGTGATCTGGCCCGTTGTCATGCGGAAGCTCGTGGTCTTGCCGGCGCCGTTCGGACCGAGTAGACCGACGACCTCGCCAGCCTCGACATTGAAGTCGACGCCATCCACAACCTTGCGGCGTCCGTAGTATTTGACGAGTCCCCGCACTTCGAGAAGGGGCATGCTTCGTCCTCCTGACATGGGCCCGCGCGGACCCTCTCTGCCCGAGGCGGATATAACCCATTCCGGATCGAAGGGCAAGAGCATTGTGCGGCTCGGCGTCGTCCGCCTTAGCTTGAATCGCTTCCCAGCCGGTCCTATCATGATCCCAAGATTGGTCGCCATCCCAGGAACCAGGCTATGCTGGCGCGGAAGTATTTGTTCCCCCATGTCATCGAAATGAATTATCAGGCCGGCCGGCGGCTAGGCGTCAACGTCTACCTGATTGACGGCGGCAGCGAGTTTCTGCTTATCGACATTGGCTATCTGGAAACCGTGGACGAAATTGTCGAGCTCATCCGGCAGATGGATTTCAACCTGTCGACGTGCAAAATGGTCATTGCCACGCACGCCGACGCCGACCATGTTCAGGGAATCACGCGGGCGCGGGAGCTTTTGAAAACCAAGGTCGCCGCCCACCCCTTGAGCGTCGAACCGTTGGAGAGTGGCGACGAGATTATGACCTATGCCACCATCAAGGCCCAGGGAATCGAAATCCCCATGCCCCGGTGCAAGATCGATCTGATCCTGAACGAGGGGGATACCATCAAGGTCGGCAATGTCTCGCTAACCGTTTGGCACACGCCCGGCCACACGGCGGGGCAGCTAAGCTTCCGGATGGGGAATTTGCTTTTTAGCGGCGACAACATTTACAAAGACAGTTGCGTCGGCGTCATCGATGCTCATCATGGTTCGAACATCCCCGAGTTTATCCATTCTCTGGAGCGGATTCTCCGCGATGACGCCGAGTTCCTGTTGCCGAGTCACGGGCCGGTTTTTCGACATGACAAACGCATCTTGCAAAAAGCCATCGATCGGTTGACCAAGTATCAGTACATGGCGGACTTCGGAACCTGTGCCATCGGCTGGCCGCTGCTGGATGAATGGGAAGCGGAAGTCTGTGCCGGTCGGATGCCGGATTTCAGCAAATCCCCGAAAGGCTAAAGGAGAAAACCGGCGACCAGGAGTTCATGCCACGCCCGAACGGTCGATGGCCATTGTAATGTCCGCGGCGATCGGGGTGGTGTCTGGCATTCACTCCCAACGTCGAGACTCTCGGAATTTGACAAGTCCATGTCAAGGAATGCTGCAATGCAAAACCCGTTCCTGACTGCGCTGCTCACGCTGACTCTTCACTCGGCGGGGATGGCCCAACAGCCAGCGCCTGCCTCTTCGGCCGCTGAGCAAGCTGCCCTTGCGCCGCAGGACATCCTCAAGAAATGGGTGGGAACATGGGACGCCACGATTGAATCAACCGGTCGCGATGGTAAGACCATCACCAGCCCCGCGAAGGCGACCGTGCGGCTGGCCTATGGGGACCGCTGGCTCATCACCGATTTCGACGGAAAGTTCATGGGAGCGCCCTTTACGGGCCAGGAAGTGCTTGGCTACGATCCCGTTGCAAAGAAATACATCGCCAACTGGATCGATTCCGCGGCGACTAGTTTCTCTAGCGGCGAGGGGACTTTCGACCCCAAGACGAACACGCTGATACTAGTTATGAATGGCCGCGATGATAGCACCGGCAAGATGGCGACCTGGCGGCAGGTGGATGTGTGGAAGGATGCAGACCATCACGAGTGGTCAATACGAGTGAAGGGGAACGATGACCAAGAAAAAATCCAAATGACGATCCGCTATAGCCGGCATCGCTAAGAATCCCGAACAACTTCTTGTTCGAGATTCTAATACATGGTCCGGTTGGTTGTGTCCGCTTCGCGGCGGTTCGCAGAACCGCGCAGGGCGCATCCGCACGCGGTTCTGCGAACCGCCGCTAAACAAAAAAGGGACACATTCGGCTGGCCTGGGAAAAGAGCGAGCGGACAAACCTTGTCGTAACTCTGGGATACCAGCCTGACGCGCAAGCGAAGGAACGCATGAGGCTGGCCTTGCGCTGGCGCCTCAGGCTGGTGTCCCGCGGCTCTAAGGCCGAACGGGTCCATCCGGCCAGTGCAAATGCTGGGCAAGAAAGGCAAACGTCCCCTTCCCGTGAATCATGTGCCCGCCCGGAAAGAACTCGATTGTGGTTCGCTCGGTCAGGCCCAGCTTGGAATACAGTCGGCGCACCTTTGCATACTCGTAAGCCACCCATTCATCGATCCCCACGCCATCATCATGGCCACGTTCCACCATGAATGGCCGTGGGGCGATCAGCGCGGCCATTTCGGCGTATCCAAACGTGTTGCCGAGATCGAATTCGTACATCTCATATTCACCGGAGAAGATGTAGCTGGCTGGAAAATCGACCGACACGTTTTTCCAAATCCATTCATTGAAATCCCCGGAGCAAATCGACAGGCAATACTGCGGCAACAGGGCCGGCACGCGCATCGCTGTCTTCCCGCCGTAGGACAGACCATAAAATGCCATGCGCTCGGGATCGACAAACGGCAACTGCGCCAGCCACGCAAGGATATGCTCATGTTGGCGGACAATGAACGAGAAGAGCGAGAGCCCCAGCGGGTTGGCCTTGCGCTGCAAGACCCGAAAACGATCCTGCCCGATGTACGGGTTCTGCGGGGCGAAGATCACGTATCCACGGTCCGCTAGCTGGGCACCAAACGATTGATAGGCACGGGTTCTTGCCTTGGGGTTGACGACATCCTGTGGCCGGCCTTCCAATCCGTGTTGGCAGACGATCACGGGGCGCTTTTCCCCCGGCTTGAGGTCCTTCGGTACCAACAAGATGCCGTAGGCGAAGACATCCGGATACAAATCGACGGTGACTTCGTACCCTCTCCATCGGGGCTCATCGTAAGCGGAGCGCGACCGCGGGTTCACCGATTCCGCGGGCGCGGGCAATTTGCCGATCACATCTTCCCACATTTGATTGCGATAGCCCTCGGTGCAAGCCTCGTACTTGGCCGGGCTTGAGCGGTCAAGCTTCGACCAGAAACGTTCCTGCCGGCCGCGATCAGAGTCGCGCATCACCTGCTGTGTGAACGCCACAAGCTGGTCGAACTGATGTTTTTGGCGGGCAGCAGTTTCGAATTGGTTGCGATGGACCTTGGCATAGTGGACCGGCCGATCGTTGCGCAGGTGCAGCAGCGCGGCGAGCTTGGAGCCGGCCGGATCGGGAGTCGGCAAATGTTGGCCCGCCGTTTCCCATGCACGCTTCCGTTCCGCCACGACCGCCTCGATTGTAGGGATGGATAATTTCCCCGGGGCAGCGCCGCTGCGGCCGGGACGGGTTGGTGGGGGCCCAGCGACAACCGGCCAACCGAGATCTGCGTCGATCTGTTCGACCCCATCCCTGGTAATGGTCTGGGGTTCCAATGCCAGTACTCGTGGCATCGTGAGGCGGTACAGCTCGGCCGTGCCGAACTCGCGCAGATAGCCCCAAATGTTTCGATAGATTGGTTCGGACCACATTCCCTCCGCGGGCCCGCCATGTCCCAGCGGGGCGACGAATTTGATGCGCTCATCGATCGCCCCAGCGAGACGGGCGATGAACCCCCCTTCGCCATAGCCGACCACCGCAACCAGCTCGGCCGTCTCCGGTTTGCTCGTCGCCCTCAGCCAATCGACACCGGCCAGGACCTTTTGGATCTCGTAGCCGAGGATATGGCGACCCATTTCATAGGCCATGCGGTAAATGAACTCGCGGTGCGGCTGGTTGGTGGATCGGCCTATTTTCGGGTTTCCCGAGAAATCGTCCTTGCGGTCGATGAGGGTCGGAACCAGGATGCGCACGCCTTGTCCGGCCCACGCAAAGGGAGTCTGCGCGGCCTGTGGGGCTCCCGGCGTCAATCCCGCCAGCATTTCGGGCGTCCAATCGGCCTCGGGAACCACGACAGCGTGAGCAATTGGCTCCGACGTTGGCTCGAAGAGCAGCCCTTCCGCATCCACTCCGGGAAGGACCGCCCAGCGCACGGCGAAGAGCCGGAACGCCTCGGTTTCTGCCACCAGAGCCGCGCTGCCGGGCCCACCGATATATTCCAGCTTGGGCGGCAGCCGCGGGTCCACGACACCGACGATTTTCTTCAACCGCTCGCGGTTCGGCTGCACGGACCGCCGATACGCGTCGACCGAGGAGTAGTCGGGCTTCCAAAAACCCTTGCGTTTTTCAACTGAGGCGGCCAATTCACGCGTGAGGTATCGATCAATCCCGGCCACCATCTGCGCAGCCAGATCCCCATCAGCCGTCAGCGGCGCGGTTCCTGGGAGCGGCTCCGCATAGAGAGACGGAACAAATGCGACTGAAATACCCAGGGTTGCAAGAAGCCGTAAGAAACGCATTGTCCAACCTCGTTGTTGCGAGACAGGGGGGAAAGCCGTGTGGGTCCTAGTCAAATGGCTAGGCCCCTCCAGGCGGAGGACGCGAGGAGTTTTCGTCCTGTGCACGCCGCTCCGCTTGTTCGAGGGGCACGAGTTCGCTGTCTTCCCAAGCCGCGCGGTCTTCAATGGGTTCGATATGGACCGTCACCTCCATATTGGGAAGGGCGTTCCCGATCGCTTGTTCAATCTGGGATGTCAGCTCGTGTGCCCGCCGGACACTGAACGATCCGGGCACGAGCAGGTGAAAATCGGCAAAACGTCGGGAACCTGCCTGCCGGGTCCGCAAAGCGTGATAATCCATCCCGGGCCCAATTCGGGTTTCGATGGCCGCGCGAACGGCCGCCTGCTCCTCTTCCGGAAGCGCATGGTCCATCAGGCCATTGAACGATCGTCGCAGCAATTCCAATCCTGTCCAAAGAATGTTCACAGCGACGCCCAGCCCCAGCAGGGGATCAAGCCAGTACTTTTCGGTTAGCCAAACCAGCGCCAGCCCGCCGACCACGGCGGCGGTGGTCCAGACGTCGGTCATGAGGTGACGGCCATCGGCTTCCAGCACGATCGAAGAATGGGCTCGGCCAACGCGGAGAAGCAATCGAGCGACGGCCAGGTTGATGCCGGCCGAGGCGATCGCCAGCAGCGTACCCACGTTCAAGGGCTCCAGTGGTTCTGGATGAATGAGACGGTCGACGGCAAACCAGGCGATGGCTCCGGCCGCCACCAGGATCAAGACCCCTTCCAAACCGCTAGAAAAGTACTCGATCTTTTCATGACCATAGGTATGGGAGGTGTCCACCGGCTGGGCCGAGTACCACAGCGACGCCAGCGCCGTCACCGCGGCAAGCAGGTTCACTCCCGACTCGGCGGCTTCCGACAGGAGACCGACGGAACCGGTAAGGTAATACGCAAGCCATTTCAAGGCGAGCGTAACCACAGCCGCCAGAATGGAAAGAATGACGGGGAAC
>DATGIQ010000307.1:0-11670 GCA_035295665.1 Gemmataceae bacterium
AAGCGACCCCGGTGCCGACGGCGCAGGGAGTGTAGTGGTCCAGCCGTCGCCCCAGGCGACAAATGCCGTCCAGGGACCGGGTCCCGCATCGCTGAAGCTACCCAGGCTCACGAACTGCGCGGCCCCCTCGCTCACGCGCTGATTCGGGGGCGCTGTGACCAACGGAGCGGGCTGAACATTCACAGAGAGCGAAGTCGACACACTGCCGAAGAAGTTGCTGTCCCCGTTGTATTGGGCCGTGATGGTATGGCTGCCGAGCGCTAAGCCGGACGTGCGGAAGGTGGCCTGCGCCATGCCGCCGGACATGCTCAAGGTTCCCTGGCCAATGCTGGTGCCGTTATCGGTAAAAAGCACCGTGCCGGTCGGAGAGCCCGCGGCCGTGCTTCCCGGGGCGAGGACGCTCACCGAGGCGGTGAAGGTGACCCATTGCCCGGATGCCACGGGATTCGCAGAGGAGCCGAGTGTTACGCTCGTTGTGGCAGGGTTAACGTTTTGGGTGATCGGAGCGGAGCCACTGGCCATGTAGTTGCTGTCCCCGTTGAATCGGGCCCAGATCGCATGGGAACCCGCCAGGAGCTTGCTGGTCGTTAGCGCAGCGCTCGTCATGCCGCCGCTGCTAGTCACCGTCGCCTTTCCGATGGGCGACGTTTGGAAGGTATCATAGAAAGTGACCGTGTCCGTGCTCGGAATATTCCCCCCCGGCGAGACGGTCGCGGTGAACGTCACCGCTTGCCCCACCACCGAGGGAGTGCCGGAGGAACTGACCACCGTGGTCGTGGCGGGATCCCCACCCGGGGATACGATGGCCGTGTCAACGACGGTGGTGGTCGGCGCGTTGTCGTGCGCGATCACCACGGTCACAGCGAACGTCCCGGATTGGGTATAGGTGTGGCTGCCGCGCACTTCGAAGCTGCCGTCTTGCAATGGAGCAATCGTCCCTGTCGTGGAATTCATGGAACCATCGCCCCAGTTAATGGTGGCGCTATAGTCCCTTACACTGTCCGGTCCAGTGGGGTCCGTGAAGGTCGCTACCAGCGGGTTGTCTAACAGCGTGTTGACCAGGGTGAGGAAGGTGAATCCCCCCTGGGCCGGCAGCGCCGGCTCGGCCACGTTCACCGTGAAGGTGGACGACCCCGAGATGCCCCCCGAGTTGGTCACCGTGACCCCGGCCGTATAGCAACGGTCCTCGGCGTACGTGTGCGGCACCGCTCCGAGGGAACCTTTTGCCATGGTCGTGAAGATCGTGTCTGGCGTGCCGTCTCCCCAACTCACATCCACCGTCCACGCGGTGGCGGTCGGTGTCGCATCGCTGAAGGACCCCAGTGCGAAAGTGGTCGTGGCTCCTTCCAGGGATGCCTGGTTGCCCGCGAACGTGAGCGCGGGTGCTTGAACCGGGAAGCTGTACGCGCTGATGGCCACGTCATCGTAATCGTACGTGGAGTTGTACATGCTGCCGCCGCCCAGCAGCAGGCTGCCGTTATTCTCCGTACCGAAGTCGGCCGTGCCGCTCATCTCCACGTTGCCGTTGATGAGGATCTCGTACGGGGCAGTGCCACCCGTGTTCGCGTCCGTGCCGATCTCAGCCGAGATGGTGTACGTCTGGTTGGGATTGAGGGTGGTCGTGCCCGTGCCGAGCAGACTCCCGTATCCGTTGATGCCGTACAGGACCAGCTTCCCGTCTGAGGACAGATGGAGAGCAGCCTTGTAGCTGCCGTCCGCGCCCAAGAAGTTAACCACGCCGGCTTCGCCCGATTGCGATTCCGATTTGAAGAGGAAGCTAGAAAAGGCTGTGGGCAGGTTATAGCGCGATTGGTTACCGCGTTGCCAAATCTCGGCGTTGGCGATGCCGCCGCTCTGCGATCCATCGCGGATCAATTGCAGCGAAGCCTGGCCATCCAGGGCCGGGGAGTGAAGGATCTTGACGTTGCCGTTGTAGCCGGCGAGCTGACTGAAATCGCCGGTCTCGAAATTGACGTTGTTGACCAGGTTGTCCTCGAAGCTGAGCGCGCCGCCGGCGTTAAACAGAAGGTCCTGAAAGTTCTGACTCCGTTTGGGGAAGAGCGTTTGCTCATGTTGGACCAGACCGGTTGCTGGATCGATACTGGATACGGGATTGATGGCGGCTACGCCGCCATCGGCGGCATTGCCCTGCGTCGTGTAGCCCGAGGCGGCGTAGATGGTTTCGGGTCCGTACATTCCCGGTCCCACGGCAACACCGTCCAGCCCTTTCCCGGAAATGACGCCCGGCTCCAGGGTGTGATTTTGACTGTCCCCCCCACCGACAATATCGCACTGAATGCCAGAAATCGGGTCGACACCGACAAGGCTGCCAAGGTTATCCGGCCCGTTGTGGTTGCGGCACCCGGTGTTGAGGGCAATGATATTCCCGTTCGTGGGGTCCACGGCCATGTCGGACATATTCCCGTATTGGGGGTCATCCGTCCGATCCATTGGCGGATACACGCCGTACGGGCCCTGCAACACCGCAGTCAGCTTGTTGCCATAGACAGGGCTATTGCCATAGGTAACGATCGTCTCCGCACCGGTCGTGAGGCTGACCTTCCAGATTGCGCCTGGGAATTCCCCAGAAAGGCCGGAAACGTCCACATCGTAGTTGATCCCACCCTGCTCATCCCCCACATAAACATCGTTGTTATCCCCTGGAATCAGCCCCATGCCCACAGGAACAGCGAAGCCGAGCGTGTATCGGGAGGAACTGTCCGGTACGACGGCCCAGTCCGAGGTAAGGTTGAGCTGTGTCGGCGTATTCGACATCACGTGCCGTACCTGTCCCGCTCCTTTGCCATCCACGATGACCACATCCCAACCGGTAAAGTCGGTCCAGTTTGCATTGAAATTGCTGAGAGTTGCTGGATTGGGGCCGTTGGCTGGTGTGGCGGCAGAAACTTGACCATTATCCGGTTGACTGGGACCAATGGGTATCTGCGATCCGTTGCTGGGATTCATCTTCATCAGGGTGTGGAACTTGCGATCGGCGATGCCCCCATAGGCAACGTAGAGAGAACCGTTAAGGAACGCATCGGCGTTCGGGCCGGGTAGGTCAGATGCAACCAGGCGCTGAGAGCCGTCGGTCGGGCTGAGCGCAACGATGGCGCCGCTGTCCAGCGTGGGCACCTTCGCCCCGGGGGCCACGGTGCCGACATCGGTCACGTACACCGTGCCATCCGGTGCTTCACACAGATTGGTAGGGGTGTGCTGGTTACCGAAACTATCGGCAGCGAAATAACCGCCGATCGAGATCGGCGTTTGAGCACCCAGGTTATCTCCCATTCGGGGGTCCACGCCAATGACGCCGGTGTAATTGATCGCATTCGTGGTCGTCCGATCGGTGTTCGCAACCAGGATCTGTCCGGGAAAAGGTGCACTGTTCAGAACCAGGCGGTCCTCCAGAGGTTCCACAAGCAAGCGACGTGATGGCCGTGCCTGGCTCCGGGTCTTGTGGCAGCGGTTCGTTCTCGTCCGGAAAAACAACATAATCGTCTCCCCTCTCCTACAAAGGCGGTTTGCAAAACAGTAAGCGCGTGCGATGCTGCGAACCAACCGGAAGCATGGGCGCGCAGTGCGCGCCGGAACTTCGGGTTGGTGTGAAGGGGATGGGCGCACGGTCGCGCCTAGCGTGAGGCTGGGTGACAAGGGGAGTGCCCAGACCCTAACCCGGACGTGCCCCTGGTGATGGACTCGCTCGGGCGGAGTCTCACCCATTCGGCGTTACGGAAGAGCGCTCATGGTTCACGTTGCTCGCAGGACTGGCACAGGAAGGGTGACGGGATTTCACTGAGAGGGGAGGGGGATGGTCACCGCACAAGAAGTGCTGTCCTCTTCTGCTCCGTCGCACTGCTCTTGCCTGTTGCGCAGAGCCACGGAGGTCGGCGCAAGCTGACAAGTTCTCAACGCTGGCTCATGCTTGGCTGAGCCGGTGCTGAAGTCTAACTTGGGCCGAACGGTTGTCAAGCCGCGTAGCTGCCCTGCGCGCAAAGACTGGAGCCGTTTGGTTTTCCGTCAGGGATAAGCATAGGCCGGTGCATCATGGCGAGCCGCGCCCATAGCGTCCCCACCGATAGCCGATCAGGCCCAGCGTGCCCAGGGCCAGGAGCACGATCGCCGAGGGTTCGGGAGTTGGCGTCGCAATGAAGGCATGCTCCCCAATCGCATCTATGTAGGACCCCACGATTTCTCCGGCATTGTTGATGCCATAGGCATCGGTACGGATTGCGCCGGGGACATCCACCGTCAGGTAGCTGCCGTTGTGGTACAGGAAGCCGTGATCACGGTTGTTGGCATCCGTGAAAAAGCCCACAATGTCTCCGGCATCGTTGATACCACGCGCTGCGCCGTTGAGACTGGTATAGTTGCCCTCGCTGTACAGGCCGAAGTCTCCCACGATCTGTCCGAAAGAATTGATACCATAAGCGCGTCCTTGGAGCGCCTGGTAGCTGCCGCCGCTCAAGAGGAAGCCTACGAAGGTTAAAGGGGTCACGTAGTAGCCAACAATCTGGCCGGAGCTATTAATTCCCTGAGCGGAAGTCCCAAACGAGCCGGGCACGTCCAGCGTGGTGTAACTGCCACCGCTCAGCACAAACCCTTGAGCAAATGAGGAAGCACCTTGGAACGCGCCGACGATTTGGCCGGTGGAATTGATCCCGTACGCAAACGTGGAGTCCGAGCCGGGCACGTCAAACAGGGTGTAGCTGCCGCCGCTGTAGAGGAAGCCGTGGACTCTTCGCATATCGAACGCTTTCGAATAGATACCAACCACCTGGCCGGCGTCGTTAATAGCATAGCCATCGGTAGCGATTGCGCCGGGGACGTCGAGCGTCGAATAGACGTAAGGAGCCTGGCTCTGTGCCCCCCCGGCAACAGCCAGCACCAGGGCCAACGCCACCCATCCGCACAGGAGTTGTTTCATCGCCGCGATCCCCCAGGTTCCGTCAGGGATAAGAATAAGCCGGTGTATCATGGCGAGCCGCGCCCATAGCGTGCCCACCGATAGCCGATCAGGCCAAGCGTGCCCAGGGCCAGGAGCACGATCGTCGAGGGTTCGGGAGTTGGCGTGGCAATGAAGGCGTGCCCCCCGCTGGCGTCCACGTAGTACCCCACGATTTGTCCCGCATTGTTAATGCCATAGGCATCGGTACGGAGTGCACCAGGCACATCCACCGTCAGGTAGCTGCCATTGTGGTACAAGAAGCCGTGGTCCGGGTTGATGCCATCCTGGAACGTACCCACAATGTCTCCGGCATCATTAATGCCCGTGGCTAGTCCCGGCACGTTGAGCGGCGTATAGCTGCCGTTGCTGTATAGGCCGAAGGATCCCACGATCTGGCCGTATGAATTGATCCCATACGCGGGTCCTAAGAGCGACTGGTAGCTGCCCCCGCTGTAGAGAAAGCCGCTGACCGGAGCAATATTATTACTCTCGTAGAAGCCAACGATCTGGCCGGAGCTGTTGATTGCCTGAGCGGCAGCAGCATCGGAGCCGGGGATGTTCAGGGTGGTGTAACTGCCACCGCTCCGCACATACGCCTGAATATTCGCTGTAGCAAAGAAACCGCCGACCACCTGGCCGGAGGAATTGATGCCATATCCGTAGGTGGTGGTCGAGCCGGGCACATCGAACAGGGTATAGCTTCCGCCGCTGTAGAGAAAGCCGTGGGCCGCGCGATTGTCCAACGGTTTCCAAAAGGTTCCTGCCACCTCGCCAGCGTCATTAATGCCATAGCCTTCGGTCAGGATACTGCCCGGTACGTCGAGGGTGGCATACGAGTACGCCGGCTGACTCACCGCCCTGCCGGTGACAACCACCACCAAGGCGAGCGCCACCCATCCGCACAGGAGTTGTTTCATCGCCGCGATCCCCCAGGTCCGTTCGGGCGCTCTTGGAACCAAGCCCCAGTATGACGCGGCCGACCAAATAAATCAACGAAAAAACAAGAGCTGAATCGGCCGACGAAATTCAGCAATTCAGCAATTCAGCAGCCGTGTCCAGCGGTGTGCATCTCAGTTGCGCCCGAAGAACACGGACCAGAAAGTCTCCCGCCGGCCTGTTGCGGCTTGATCGAACTCCAGGTGCACCAAGTACACCAGCCACGCCAACAACCCGTACGTTAGCAGCGTGGCCGGCCAGGAAGAGGAGAAGAGCTTCAACGGGCTCCCGGCATGTTTTTTCAAGCGCGGTCGGGTTCCGAGCAGGTCCACGCTGCACAGTTCGTCGAGCACGAGGTGAGATAAGTACCCGAGCATGACGCCGCCGGCCAGGTAAAGCCGAATCGGGAGCGCGGGACCCTGGTAGACGATCAGCACCAGCAATCCCGCGATCAGCATGGCCGGGATACTATGGAACATTCCCCGATGCACCGTCAGCCGGCCGAGCAGCGCACGGGCGCCGTACCGGACCAGGAGGTAGACTCCACTCAACAGGACCAACGTTTGCTCGGTCGTGAACCCGTGGCTCAACACTCGCCGCACCAGCAGGACCGGCGTGGCGGCGGCGGCCAATCCGAACACCTCGCGGACCGGCAAGCTGCTGTCGCTGTCCAGGTCGGGCAAGAGACCGCCCAAGGTCGTGAAACCGGCACCGAGCAAGACCGGGCCCCAATCCATCTGCCAGTGCCAGGCCGCCAACCCCGCGTAGGCACCCCCCAGAAGTGAGGAGAACGCCAAATGTCCCCGATAGCTCGCCATCGGTTGTCTCGTTGTCGGACGATGAACTTATTCCCGGTAGAACCCCCTGCCCTCGGCTGCGAGCCGGCGCATTTGGTCGGTGGCGTGGAAACGCGGTCCCAGGCTCTCATAGTGCCCGAGCTTTTCCAGCACCTTTGCCAAACCGAGGCCGTCCGCCCAGCGCAACAACCCACCCCGGAATGCCGGGAAGCCGATCCCCAGGATCAGTCCCATGTCCACGTCGCCTGGATCGCGCACAATCCCTTCCATCAGCACCCGACTGGCCTCGATGAGCATCGGCAGGAAGAGCCGATCGGTAATCTCTTCCGGGCTGATCGCGCGCTGGGCGGTCCGGCATTTTGCCAAGATTCCCTCCAGGGCCGGATCATCCGATCCGCGGGATCCCTTGGCATAGCTGTAAAAACCGGCTCCCGATTTTTGCCCGAGGCGCTTGGCCGCAACCAGCTCATCGAGGATGTGGGTCGTCTTGGCGCGATCAGCGAACGCGGTGTTGACAACCCGGCCGGCATAGAGCGATGTGTCCAGGCCGACGAGATCGTTCAGCGTGATTGGCCCCATCGGCATGCCAAACGCCGCGGCTGCTTTATCGATGGCGCGGGGATGAGCCCCTTCCTCCAGGAGGACCAGGGATTCGTTGAGATACGGGAACAAGATGCGATTGACCAGGAATCCCGGACAGTCCCGAACCACGATCGGGGTCTTGCCGATGCGCTTGGCCAGGGCCACCAGTGTCACCACCGTGGCGTCACTGGTCTGTTCGCCCCGAATCACTTCGACCAGCTGCATGCGATCCACGGGATTGAAAAAGTGCATGCCAGCGAAATTCTCGGGATGCGCAACCGCCCGGGCCATGCGCGTGATGGAAATCGTGGACGTATTCGATGCCAGGATCGCGTCGGGGGGCAGAATCGGTTGCAGTTCTCGATAGACGCGCACCTTGCTTTCTTCTTTTTCGATGATGGCCTCGATGACGACATCGCGGTCGGCCATGGCCTGGAGCGTACCGGTCGTGCTGAGCCGGCCCAGGGTGGCGACGAGATCGGAGGGGGACATTCGGCCAATCTCGATCCGGCTCTCCAGGACTTTGGCGATGCTGGCGACGCCGGCTTGGAGTGCCTGGGGGACGGTGTCTAGCAACAAGACGGGGATACCACGGCGGATGTGCGCACCGGCAATCCCTGCGCCCATGAGCCCAGCACCCAGAACGCCGACGCGCTCCACGGAGCGCGGCTGCACCGCCCCGTTCACCACGCCAGGGTCCTTTTGCAAACGCTGCGTCATGAAGAAGACGGCAATCAAATTCCGCGAGATGGGGCTGCCCACCAGGGGCACGAACGATTCCGTTTCGATCCGTAGCCCTTCATCGAGCGGCACATTGCAGCCCTTGAAAATGGCCTCCAGGGCAGCCACGGGAGCCGGAAATTGCCCCTTGGTTTTCGCAAGCACTTGGGCTCGGGCAACGACAAAGCTGAAGGAGAGCTGCTCCTCGCTCAGGCCGACCGGCTGCCGTTTGCGCCGCCGGGTCTCGGTCCAGGATTCTGATGTCTGTGCCCAGTGCAGAAGCCGCTGCGCTTCCTCCAGCAGCCGCTCGGCAGGCACGATATCGAAGACGATCCCTAGTTCGCGCGCCCGAGAGGCCGAGATGGCTTCGCCAGAGCAGATCAATTCTGCGGCCAAGGAAGGTCCGATCAGACGGGACAAACGCTGCGTGCCACCCCAGCCGGGAAAGAGTCCGATCTTGACCTCGGGGAAGCCAAATTCGGTCTTGACGTTGTTGCCGGCCAGTCGATAGTCGAATCCGAGCGCCATTTCCAGACCACCGCCCATGCAGGATCCATCGACCGCGGCCACGGTGGGAAACGGTAAGGCTTCGATGGCCGCGATGATTTCCAGGCCACGCTGCACCATGGCCCGCACCTGGTCTGGTTCGGCGTTGGCACTGCCCAATTCACGTAGGTCAGCGCCGGCGATGAACATCCCCGGTTTGCCGCTGCGGAGAATCAAGCCACGCAGATCGGTCCGGCTTGCCAATTGCGCGAGAGTGGCTTGGAACTCTGCCAGGACCGCCTGACCTAGGGTGTTGGCGCGGCTGTTGGGCAAGTCGAACGTGAGGAGGCCAATCGCGCCGTTCAGAATTTCCAGACGCAGGGCCGGCGCTGTGGATTTCCCGGAGTCGGGCGGAGACGGAGGCATAGGATGGACTCCTTTACGGATTCGTGCCGCTGGTGGATTACGATCTGCACCTCTTCCTGCCAAGGAAGACGATCGAGGAGGAATTGGGCGAACACGGCATCATTGGCAAGCCTTCAGAAATGCTACCAAGTCGGCCAATTCTTGTGGTTTTAATTGCTGGTCGAGGCCCGACGGCATTACCGAGACTTTGCTCGGCTGCATCTCTTCGATCTCGGTCCGGGCGATGCGCACTTCCTGGTTGGCCCCGGTGACGAGCACGACTTCATCCGGAGCGTCCTTGCGGAGAATGCCGTTGTAGATCTTGCCATCCTTGGTGGCGACCAGCCACGGTTCATAGCTGCGCACGAAACTGGCGCTGGGAAAGACGATGGCCTCAAGCAAATCCTGCTTCGTGCGAATCCTGCCGATGTGGGTAAGATCAGGGCCTACGTTGCCGCCCAGATAGCCGATGGCGTGGCAAGAGGAGCAAGCTACTTTGGGATTCTGGAATACCGCCTGGCCTCGTCGAATATCGCCGGAATGCAGTTCGGCGACGAGCTGCTCCAATCGGGCCTTCTGCTTGGCCAAATCGGCATCCCCGGAGGCGAAGAGTTCCTCGGCTTCCTTCCGCACACTGGGAGTGAATTGTTTCAAGCGTGGCCTGAGCATCTCCAGGCGCACCGCCAATCGCGCCGGCGACTCCTTCAGAGCGGCCAAGAGGCAATGGCCCACGCTGTCATCGGCGGACTGGGCAAAGGCGTCCAGGAGTCGATTCACTTCCATCGGCCCGACTGTCTTGAGCGATTCGGTCAGAGCGCGGAGTTGCTCGGAAGTCAATTTCGCCTGTGCCAAAACTTCAGCAGCCAAGATCCGCGCGGCCGCGGCTTGCTCCGCTGCCAGCTGGGCGCACAAAAAGTGGAAGAGCGAGGCATCTACGTGCGTCAGTCCGTCCGGCAAGGCGGCGAGTGCATTCAGGCGCAGACCGACGGGTGCCTCGGTGCTATTACCAATCTGCAATAAAGCGGCGACAAGCTTTTCGGGCCGCTGTTTGGGCATCCGCAAGGCACGGGTGGTGGAGACGGCTTCCTGAACCAGCGGCATGTCGCTACTTGCCAGCAGTTGCGTCAGGCCGGCAAGCCAGGATTCGGGCGCTTCCTTGAGGTTCGACTGGGCCATTGCACGCAGGACAATTCGGCGGGCGTCCGGTGCGGCTCCAGAATCGAGCAGCCGCTCGGCCAAAAATTCCTGTACCCGCTTGGTGCGGGCAAACCGCGCTAGCTGAGCCACCAATTGGTCGCGCTCGGCCGCAGTGAGGTTCTGTGCTGCCAGGCGGTCCCGCAGGACGCCGGCCAGAGATCCTCCCCATTCCGGATGATGGCTGGCAATCCACCAGGCGGTTTCGCGCATGCGCGGGTCGGCGGCAGCGAATTCCGCGGCGACCGTGCTGGTTTCGAGACCGCCATGGTCCATCTGGTCCAGGGCAATCAGGGCGGCCCGACGAATGCGGACATTCGAGCTGCTCAGGCCGGCCGCGGTGGCTTCGCGGTCGGCAATCTCGATCAAGGCATAGGTCAAGGAATGTTCCAGCACGCGGTCGGCCGGGTTTCCCACGGCTTCGAGAAGCGCGGGCACAGCAGCTTTGTCGCCGATGCGTCCGAGCGCCTCGGCTGCTGCCCGCCGGTTGTGCAACGATGGATTCTTCAGCAGTCGGAGCAGGTCCGGCATTGCCTCACGGTCGCGCCAGACGCTCACCGAATGAATCGCAGCCTGGCGGACGATTTCATCCGAATCTGCGAGAGCCCGACGCGCAGCCGTCCGCGCTGTCGCCTGGTCAATTCGGGTTGCGGCCCAAACGGCGTTTTGCCGGGCCGTCACGGATGGATGGGAGCCCAGCACGTGCGCCAGCGCCGGCACGGCATCCGCACCTCTTTCAGCCAATGTCTGCACCGCACGCCGGCGCACCGCTGAACGCGGATCATCCAGGAGCCGTGTCAACTCCTGGGCCGACAGCCGCGACCATGCTAGTGTTTGACCCCGAGGATCGTCGATGCGCGGGGCACCCTTGCGACGGATGCGGTAGATCGCACCCAGGATGTCCGGCTTGTGCAGTTGCGAGGTCGGGCAGCAGAGCTTGTACCAGCCGCCGGTATCGATCACCAGCAGACTTCCATCGGCGTCCTCCAGCACGTCGGTCGGGTGGAAATCGAGGTTGTTCGAAACCAGGAAATCTTCATCACGTACCCGGAACGTGGCCCCCTCGGGTTCGAGTATGTGGCGGGTAACCTTGTGCAGATTGAACAGGGCGGCAAACAGGTTATCTTGGTACTCCGGACCGAAGACACGCGATTCATAGCGCACCAGGCCGCATGGCGCGGCGGCTCCGAAGTGCGTGAGCACGGGCATCAAATCGGGGCCGGTCCATGGATGGTCGTAGATAACATCATGATCTTTGCCGTAGATGCCGCCATAAATTGCATGGATTATCCCGTCGCGGCGGCCGCCGCCGGGATGCTGGAGAAACGTGGTCGTGAAGATGCGTTCGCCGCCGGGAGTGAAAACCACTTTCACCGGATTATCCATGCCGCCGGTCATCACCGGTTCGAGTCCGGTGCCGTCGGGCCGGCAGCGAAAAATATGGGCGGCCCGTGTCACGAAAGGCGGCCGGCCCGGACGCTCGTAGGTCTGCTTTGCAAATGCTCCCTTGCACCAGTAAATCCAGCCATCCAGGCCGAGGTACGGTCCGTGCAAATCGTTGGCACAGCCGGTAAGCGTCTTCCCCTGAAACCATTCCACGCG
>DATGIQ010000308.1:0-11790 GCA_035295665.1 Gemmataceae bacterium
GATACGAGCTGGTGGGGGCACTGTGCGGATGAGGTGGCGTGCGTGGCGGCGAGGGCCGAAAAATTGTGCCGATGGTCGGATTTCCGACTGACAGCAGGGGGCTCGTTAGCAATCATAAATCCAAACCACTTTAGTCGCTGCATCAGTACAGGAATGGTTCTTGATGTCTTCCCCATCGACGCCAATTTGCCATGCGACCCCAGGCAACGCCGAGGCTGGTCTACGGATTTTACTTGCCGAAGACGGGGCCGACTCTGCTGAAAGCATGGCCTTGCTGCTGCGAATGTACGGCCATGAAGTAAAGGTTGCCGGCGATGGCCTCACCGCTCTGGAGACGGCACGGGTGTACCATCCCGACGTGCTGCTGCTCGACATTGGTCTGCCCAGGATGGATGGCTACGAGGTGGCGAAACGGCTGAGGGAATGCCACTGCAAGAAAAGGCCGTTCATCATTGCCGTGACCGGGTTCGGGATGGAGGCCGACCTGCGCCATTCGGCAGAGTCGGGCATCGACCTGCATTTGGTGAAGCCGGTGGACCCCGAACAACTGCAAGCGCTGTTGCGGCGGTTCCAAGGAATTATTGACGCGGACGGCCAGCATTTTAGCGCCTCAACCCTCGGCGATATGCACGCGGACCTCAAGGCGAGCACTGAGTCGAACGTAGAGAGGAACTCCGTGAGTTGATGGGATACCAGCCGGTGTTGGCGAGGAGCATGAGGTTAGGGGTCAAAACCGGTAGGCGACATTCACGCTCACGTGCGGGCTGGGAGTGGCTCGTCAGCGCGGACCCCAGGCGGCGCTTGTGTCGCGAGAAGCCACTTACCGCTTGCCAGCGCTGTCCGTATTTCCGCTTGGGGACGCGGGGCGGAATTGCGGCGATTCATTATCGGCACGCAGCTCGGCGAAGTCTTCCAGCGACTGGACGACGCCGCGCTAGTCGGTCTTGCAGAACGTCTTCCAGGCCAGCAGCGCGAACAGCTGGGGCTGCGTGAAGTCCTGGCGGGAGAACCGGGACGAGTAGGCGGACAGCATCCCCTGGGCGAGGCGTAACTCCTCTCGAGCCACTGGCCGTGGCGATTTGGGCATCATGTGCATTGTCATGCCACAAGGTTACATCCGTCCTGCCGCCCCGGGATTCAGGATTTCAACAGAGCAAGCCACGCTTCGAACTGTCCGTTTGCAATCGCCATCTCACGAGTGTCTCTTGGCTGCCCCGCCGGTGCCTGCGGCTCACGGACGTTACTTCCGCTTTACGTTGATCACGATCTCCCAACCGATCGGTTTTTCGACCCGCTGGATGGCGACGGCCACCAACGGAGCGTCCGGCGTGGCGGAGAGATGGAGACGCAGGTAAACAGGTTCCTTCTGGCTCTGAAGTTGGAGATCTTCCAGACGCAGCGGTTTGCCGTCTGCAGAGATGGCCGCGTTCGGGGCCACCGGGAGATTGAGAATCGTGGTCTTCGGAACATTTTCGGCCTTGCCGACCTCGCCGCCCCCCTCCATTTCGATGGAGAGGGTGCGTTCTTGGGGATTCACGTCCTTGAGGTAAGCGTCCATTGATGTCTTCGTGTTCTGTTCCGAGCCTGGTGCTTCTGTCTTGTCCGGTTTGGGCTCTTTCGGTTTCTCCTGCGGACCGGCTGGTTTGGCTCGCTTGAATTGCCATAACCAGAGCCCGTCTCCTTTCCTCGTGGCGAATTCCGTTGGCCGAGCACGCATCGTCGGATCAAAGCAGATCTTGAGGCTATCCTTTTCGAGGAGATAGATCCCCGGCAACGCAACCTGTGCACTCATGCTCTTTTGCAGCAGAGTGAGATCGAGCCAGAGCGAGGGGAACTGTGGAAGGAACATTTCAATCTGTTTGGGCGTCTGGCCCGCTTTCAGTTTGAACGGCCAAACACTGGTAGTCGTCTCGCCCCACACAAAAGCGATCTTGCCGCCGGTGAGGGTCACCTTCATTTTGCTGCCCGGAGGTGCTTTGTCTGCGTCGTAGCTGGTTTGCCCATCATACGCCAGGGAAAGCGCCCACCAGGTGCCTTGCAGCAGGTCATCATCCGATTGGATCGAATCGGGTTGTGACTGAGCAACCGGGAAGATGCCCAGCCGCGATGAATAGACCCGCTTCTCGCCCGTTCCTTGCTCTCCGGCCGTGGTGTGCCGGATGAGCATTCCGCCACCGCAAATGATCGCGCCAACGATCAACAATGCCGTCACTGCAGTCTTGAGTTGGGTCAATGCCATCGCCTTCAGCATCCCTTCGGCCAGTGCGATGACCCCGGCCGACACGCGGCCGGCCGCGCGTCCCACCGTTGCTGCCGCAGCCGCCTCGATCGTACCGGACAATATGGCGGCGGGAACACACGCGGAGGCAGCCTTCTGGGAAAGCATCGCAGCCAGCGTGCCGCCGGATAATGCGATGCCGTGCCGTGCGAGCCGCTTTACCAGCAGACCTCGGGCCCTGGCCAACCGACTGGCGACCGTCCCTTGTGGCAAGCCAAGATGCCGAGCGGCCTCCTTGCCTGTCTTGCCCTCCAAGGCGCACAGGATCAGCACCGTGCGGTATTTATCCGGCAATCGACTGACCTCCTGATCCAGGATCGGTTGCAGCTCGCTCCAGATGCTTTGGTCGATCGTGGCCGTGTCGGGAAGGTTGGTGAGCAGCATTTCTCGTGCTTGTCGCTTGGCCCGATTTGTCCTGGCCTTGAGGGCGATTTTGAGAGCCACGCCGTAAAGCCAGTTGCCGACCTTGGCACGCTGATGGATGGCGGCCGCCTTCCGAACCAGAACGAGAAATGTGGCCTGAAATGCATCTTCCGCATCGTGACGATTCCCAAGCACACGCCGGCAAACGCCCCAGACCATCGCCCCATGCCGCCGCACCAGCACCTCCAAAGCCGCAGGCTCACGACGGCTCACGAACCGCTCCAGCAATTCGCCATCCGTCAGGTCTGCTCCGTGCTGCAGCAGCAAAGCGCTGCGCAGCTGCTGCATGAAGATGTGCAGCGGATTGAGCGGCGGACTTTTCATGCAGACATCTCCTTCCCCTACTACTCTACTGCCCGCTGGAGCTGATTTTATCCACGGATTTCGGATTTGCGCGCGGCATCTTCCGGGACGGGAGGTTCCTGCTACGCGAAATCATCGCTCGACCAGGCCATTCAGCGCATCGCGGAGCGGTTGCAGATGCGCTTCGAAGTGTTTCCAGCGGGCAATCGATCCCCGATAGATGGGTTGGCGGACTTGAAGCTTGCTCGCCGTGTGGACCACACGATCCGATTCATGGAATGCCAGGCAGCTGTCGTTCCAGGGGAGACCGCAATGAGCCACCAGCGCGCGACTCCTGTCTTCCTGGTTCGCCACCAGTTCTTCATACTGGATTTCGAATAGCCGCAGCGGCAGCACGGACCGCCAGTGGGCCATGAGCCGTTCGTACTCCCGATAATACAGCCCAATGTCTTCCAGAGACGTGGCAAAGCGGACAAACCTCAAATTGTGCGTGTAACAGGAGACGCACGTATCCAGCGGATCGCGGCGGCAATGAATGACCCGCGCCCCAGGAAAGAGCAACGCAATGAGCCCAAGGTGAAGATAATTCTCCGGCAGCTTGTCGGTGACGCGCCGGGCACCGCCGCCTAGATGCTCCAGCCGCTCCAGGTAGCTCTGCGCCAGCTTCTGAGTCGTGGCCCGGTCGATACGGGTAAGGCACTCGGGGTAAGACTCCGGTGCTTGCAGAGTGGAGGACAATTCCATCGCCAGGTTTTGGATATCCATCAGCTCACCCGGTGCTGCAAGATCGGGGTGCGCGGACAGAATTTGATTCACCAGCGTCGTACCGGAACGAGGAACGCCGACGATGAACACAGGCAAGTCCGTTTCCCGGCCAAACGAAGCCACCCGCCGGCAGAATTCCGGCGTGAACACGGCAATCAGTCGATTGATGTTCTCGTGATGCGCATCGGGGCTCCACGCGAGCCCTCGGCGGCCAAGTATCTGGCGCTTGAGGTTGTTCCCCTGGTGATAGTGCTCGAAGGCTTCCTCGTAATTCCTCTGCCGGTCCAGCGTGTACGCCAACGTGAAGTGCAACTGGCTGCGCAGGGCCGGTTCCAACATGTCTTCGCCCAGCAGGGCGCGGATCCGGCTCAACTCGGCCGTGGTAAATACGTAGCGGCCTTCCTTGGCGAGCTCGCCGAGATGGGTGAAGGCGGGGATCCAATCCGGCTGGAGATGCAGGGCTTCGTGCAAATGCGCAATCGCCTCTTCCGTTCTTCCCTGATCGAGCAAGGCTCCCGCCCAGTATGTGTGCAGCCCGGCTGAGCCCGGTTGAAGCCGCAGCGCCTGCTCGAAACAGCGTGTCGCCTCCTCCGTCCGCTTCAAGCGGAGCAGCACGGTTCCCAGGCCCACATGGTAATTGGGATCCGAAGGGCACAAACGGATGGCTTGCTGATACGCGGCGACGGCTTCCGTGTACTTGCCCTGACTGACCAGGGCATTGCCGAGATGGAAACAGGCTTCGGCAAATCCTGGCTGCAATTGAAGTGCCTGCCAAAAATGCGCTACGGCGCGTTCGTAGCGGTGCTGCTGGGCCAACGTTACGCCCAGGTGATTATGAGCCGCGGCAAGATAGGGATCCAGGCGCAGTGCCTGTTCGAACGCAGCCACGGCATCGGGTAACTTGTCCTGGACCTGACACGCGGCACCTAGGAGATACCAGGCGCGGGCGCAGCTGGGATCTCCCTGGAGGAGTTGGCGATAGAGCCGCTCCGCATCTGGAAGATTGCCGTTCCTGTGTTCATGGATGGCAGCTGCCAAGGCCTCGGCAAGTATTGCCATAACCGCGTTGACGAACCCTTGGCCCACGGTACACCGGTCCGTGGGGAGTTAGTGGGGACAGCGTGCGGCGTGGCTTGAGTCCGGGTGCGAAAGCCACGTCGCCCCCTACTCCTAATGGTAGGTCACAGATCCAGGTAATGCGAAGGACGCTACTTGTGGGGTCGCGTGTGATGCTCGACCATATTATTGCCCGGCATGATTCCAAGGAGAGGTTGCGGCGATACCTCGGCGCTGGCGACGGGGCTTGCGAGGAATCGGGCATGCACCTGTTGAGAGAAGGTGAGATGGACGCTATACCCCACCACGGCCGCGACGGCAAAGCAGGCAAACGTCAGGATGTGCCCACCCGTTCGTGGCCGCGAAAGCGAAACGAAGGCCACCACGCCGGCGACGACCAACACGATCAACGACTTGAAAACCGCCAAACCGGCCCAGCCATAGGCGCTGAGCCAAGCTTCCGCGATCGGGTTGCTTTCATAGATTTCGCCGTGGCCTTGGCGGATCAGCACATAGGTCAGACCCAAATCCGCGGCGCTCAGGATCGCATACAGGCTCAGTCGGAGTGGGTGGAAAATGCTTGCGCTCATGGTTCAGATCCGGATTGCTTCCAAGCACACGTGAAGGCAGGCTCTAACGGTGGGTCAAACAGCCGTTGCGAGGCTTCCACTGGGATATCAACCACTACCCAATCCATATCTTACGAATGGATTCAATGCAAATGGGATGCCCGAAACCCGCATCGTTCTTTTCTTGGGCCACAATCTTTCAATCGAGCTGCCATCCAACGCTGTTTCTATCGAACGCAACCTCTTTCCCAGCATCGGACGGAGCTTGATGAGGGGGAGATGGACGTGAGAATCACCGTGCAGCAAATTCAGCCACTGACTTGTCGTAGAACCGAACAGAATGCTCGATCATGAGCCTCGGTGCACGGTTCGCGCGCACCGGGCTCGCTGTCCTCGAAGGCTCGGAAGCAAGGCAGCTAAGAACCACGAAGCCGAAGTGTCTGGAACCCCAGCACAGCATGCGTGAGATTGGTGCACAGGCCCGAGGCGCCAGCGAAGGACCGAGCCGATCTTCGCTGGCGCCTCGGGCCTGTGTGCTGCCGAATTCCGCGCGATGAGTTAAAATCAAAGTTCCAGAGAGCATTTGGTTCGTGGATCTTAGCGAGCGCGCATGCTTTCGATCAAGACCTTGGCCGTCTCCGGGCGCATGATGCGCGCATCGGGAAGATTGCCCCCTCGCAGCTTCTCCCTCAGTTCCCGGCCGCTGATGGAGAGTTGCTTGTAACCCTTGGGACCATATTCGTCCACCAATCCGACGCGGCCCAGCTCTTCGTAGAACGCTGCGAAGCCGACTTTCACCGGCTTGATGAGCAATTCTCCCTTGAGTTCATCGAACTTCCGCTGGGCGGCCAGCCCATCCCAGATATCCTTACCGTCGTCGAATGGAGCATCGGCGTGTTTGCGGCCAATGACGATATCGGTGAAGCCGAAGTTCTGCCGGTAGATGGCGTGCATGATCGCTTCCTTCGGCCCAGCATAGAACATTTTGATATCCATTCCGAACAGCAGGAGCTGATCGGTCAAATCGTAGCCAACTTTCTTCCACAAGGCTTCATCTTTATCTCCTTGGCCGAGGACCTTGTTGTCGATCAACGCCCGATAAGTGCGCATGCGCGTGGCGGCATCGACATCATCGCCCTTGGTTTCCCCAACCAGGGGATTGAGCACAGCACCGGCAAAGGCTCCGGCGCGCGTCAAGCGTTCGATCCCGGCAACGAGGGCATACTCATGAGCCCGGTGGAGAGGGTTGCGCGTTTGGAAGGCGACCACGCGCTGCCAACCCCGCTCCCGAAACACCGCCCGCATCTGTCGCGGCGACAGAATGAGATGGCCATACTCCGGGTGCTTGGGCTGCGGCAAGACTCGCACTTCGCCTCCCAAAAGCATGTCACGCGGATCGCCCAGGACCATCCGGCCGCCGGGGTGGTCGGTGCGGTCGGTGCCGTAGACGCTCTTGATGTACTGAGGTTTGTCGAAAGGGAAAATGTCGCGGACCTCGAGGGTGCCAACGATTTCATCCCGGCTATTGACGAGCGCTGCCGATTCGCCCGTGCGGAGCGTGTTGGCCAAGGCGCGCTCCACCGGAAAACTGATAGGGATGGTCCAAGCATACGGTTTTCCTTGGCGAACCAACACTTCCCCATCCAGGACTTGCTCGAAGGTTGCCTTGTCCATCGGACCGGTCAGCGGACTCAGGCCGCCGTCGCCGATGCGGTAAAGGCTGGATAGGTCGGCATCGCTGATCGGCACGCGCTTCCGCGTGGCGGCCTGATGCTGGAAATCATTGGCCTCCTCCGTGGGAACGGTGCGATCGACGGGCTCGGTCAAGCCTCCATGCGGAGGAATCAAGTCCTGCATAGTTCCTTCTCCCAGATAAATCCACTGTCCGGGGCGGGACGGCGGACGAATTAAATCTGATACGTCGGTTCGTAAGCCCCTTGGATTTGCCGGACCAGGTCGGCCAGGGTCACTTCTTCGAGCATCCGTTGTTCCTTGGCCTGTATCTCGTGCCAGACGCCCCGGATGGCGGCAAGGGCCGGCGTGGCGGAGTCAAGGCGGGACGCTACCGGGCGATCAATTACGTTGGTGATGTCGGCCAGGGAGATCGCTGAGGGATGGCGCGTCAGGCAGTAGCCCCCGGCCGCACCGCGGGTACTCACCACCAGCCCGGCCGCCTTCAGTTGCAGCAGGATCTGAACGAGAAAACGCAGCGGGATGCCCTGGGCGTCGGCAATGGCTTTGACGCGGACCGGCTGGGGGTTATCATGATTGACGGCCAATTCCAACATGGCAACGCACGCATATTCAGCTTTCGCAGAGACTCGCATGGGTTTCCTGGTCGTTCAAGGATCGAGCATGGATTAAATGCCACTTCCTCCCTGATGTTCGAGGATGTGGAGACCGCACTCCTTTTTCTGGCTGCCCGCCCAACGGCCGGCCCGGTCATCTTCGCTGGCGCCTACCGGTTGGGTGCATGGCCAGCATCCAATGCTCGGGTATCCTTCGTCGTGGAGAGGATTATAAGGCACATCATGCTCGAGGATGAAGTTCCAAACGTCGCGCTTGGTCCACGCAAGCAGCGGATTGACCTTCACCAGGCCGAATTTGGCGTCCCACTGTACGAAATTCGCGGCCGCACGGTGAGCGGTCTGATCGCGCCGAATGGCGCTGATCCAAGCTTCGTAACCAGCAACAGCCCGCCGTAACGGGACGATCTTGCGGTCGTGGCAGCACCGATCCGGAGCCTTCATGTACAACGGTCCGCCGTGGGCAGCTTCGTATTCGGCCACCGACGACTCGGGACGCACCAGCTCGACTTCAATGCCGTAGCGGTCCTTGATCCGTTCTCGAAGCTCCAGCGTCTCGGGAAACTGATAGCCGGTCTCGAGATTGAAGATATGCACTGCCGGCTCGATGGCGGCAAGCATGTGGATCAGGCAACATCCCTCGGCTCCGAACGCCGTCGCCATCGTCAATCGAGGGTGGAAAACTTCAACCGCCCACTGCAACACTTCCTGGGGCGACCGGCCGTCCAGGAGCTCGTTCGCGGCCGCAATCTCTTCCGTGGAAAATGTCTGCGTTACCATTCCTCCTCCTCAGTTTCGCAGCCGGGTCCCGGACCAGCGCACAACAGGCCTCCTTGGCGCATGCTGCACGACTATCTTTATCAGTATAATAAACATTTCGTCAAGCGGCGGCCATAACATGAAAAAGCCGCTTCCGAATTAGCCTTCCGGTTCGAGGATGAGAATGACTTTGGTATCGATCGGGGGAATGCGTTCGGTTTGTGGTTGCAACTCGCGGATTTCGGGATCCTTGTTGGGATTGTTGACCGGCAAATCGAGCATGGCGTAAGGCATATTGTAGACGCAAATGTAGGATCCATCACTAGTAGCGGCGTACACCGGCTTTTGTTTCTCCTCATTCAGACCAGGCAAGAACTGGCTTCCGGCGAATACCCATTCATCCTCCAGATCCTTCTTCGTTTTCGCGTTTAAGATCCAGGACTGAGCGGGAACGGTCACGACTTTGCCCTTCGCTTCATACCGGACAAGGATCTTGATGCGCGAGCCGGTCGGCGGCACGATGACGACCTCGCCTTTTTTTTCGACGTACTGGACCGGAGAACCGGGCTTCGCTCCGGCGGCCAACAGAGCGGCGTGAATGTCCCGAGCGTCGGCCTGCGTCGCCAAGATCGATTCGTGTTCCTTGCTATGCCGGCGGCAAAGCAGGCACTCCAGGCCCCCTTCGCGGAGGCAAACGGTCGCCTCGACAAGCACGCGCCGGCGATTGCCCTCCGCCTCAAACCAGACGCCCTTGCCGAGCGGAACCTGCTTGGATGGAGCACCCTTGGCCGGCTGCCCGGCTGCAGCTTTGGCGACCGGCTCTACGGCCGGCTCCGCCTTTGGTGCAAGCTGCTCGGCGGAACGCGGCGCCGGTTTGTCCAAGCCGCTGCGCGACTCGCCTTCGCAGCCAATGACCAGGAGAATCAGTACAGGGCATAACCCCTGTAGACCGCGGAGCTGGAAATGAGAGTTCCTCATACGATTCAGGATAGCAAGGCAGCGAGGTGCGCTAAGCGCCACTTTGACGGATTTGCTTGTTTTTTCTCTGGCCAGCCAGGTATACTCATGGTTTGTCAGGCGGCTTGGAGGTCCGCCGATCGACTGTGCGCTGGATCGCACCCGGATGAACGCCTTCGCCCAGATGGACAGAGGAGATCTCCAAGCCATGCGTCTTACCGCCTGCCTGCGCAGATTCCGTCCCCTCATGAACCCGCGGGTTCATCGCCGGCGGCTTGTGCTCGAGGTGCTTGAGGACCGTACCGTCCCTTCGATCCTCTTCAACACGGCCGCGACGACCACGACCAACGATGAAGGCGGGTTGGTCCTCGATCATGTCCACGTCGAGTTGATTTTTTGGGGGAGCGGCTGGGACACGGGACAGGGCCCGACTCTCCGCGCGCAGACCGAGGCCGCGGTCCAAAGCATCACCGCCGGCCCCTATCTGGCCTACCTGAGCCAATATCGCCCCGACATCGGCAGCGGCTCCTGGGTTGGTTCGGTGACCATCGACAGTTCCAACCCGGGCGCCGTCTTCCACGATTCGGACGTGGAGAATCTGCTGACGGCCAACATTGTCAGCCAGACACTTCCCGACCCGGCCAGCGATCCCGAGCTTCTCTACGCAGTCATTCCGCAACCGGGTTCCAGTTCGAATGCTGGCGGCTTCCACAGTTATCTCACGCTCGGTAGCCAGAATGTCCATTACCTCTGGACCACCGACACCCGCGGCATCGATGGGCTTAGCGTTTATTTTTCGCATGAGCTGGCGGAATCCGTCTCGGATCCGGAAGGGACCGCCATCCAGGTCAATCCCCGCAATGACTATGCGTGGAACGAAATCGGTGACGGTACCGAGGCGCAGTCCTATACCTACCGGCTCAACGGCTACCTGGTTCAGTCCTGGTTTTCTCAGGCCGATCACGCCTACGTCGTGCCCACGGGGCAGACTGAGAACTTTTGGATCAGCAATCGGACCACCCGCGTGCTGACGGTAGATGGCGGGCAGCTGGACAATCCCGATGACACGATCACCATCGACCAGCAAAACGGCAGCTACATCGTGATACTCGACGGCGAGACCGCCCAGTTCGATGCCTTCGATTTCTTCACAGGACGAGTTGCGGTTAGCTCCATCACGGTCAACACGGGCAACGGAGACGATACCGTCAACGTTGAACAAACGATTTCGGGACGGCCGGTGACCTTGAACCTGGGAGGCGGTAACAACACGGTAAACATCAGCCCCGCCGCTCAGGATCTCAGCAGAATCGCGGAAACCATCACGATCAACGGCGGCAGCGGTTCCGATGCGCTGGTCGCCTGGGACCACAACAGCACCCTTGGCCGAACCTTCACGATCAGCAACGGAACGATCAACGCCACCGGAGGCGCCACGCTGATGTATAACAACCTGTCCAGTCTGACGATCCTGGGCGGGAACGGTGGCAATGTGTTCAATCTCCAGGGAAGTTCCGCCGCCGTCACTTTGCAGGGCGGCAGCGGGATCAATACGCTGGTCGGAATTAACGCCGCTGAAATCTGGAATATCCTCGCCGCCGACACCGGCACGCTGACCAGCTCCGTCAATTCTCTAAATGTAACATTCTCGCGGATCCAAAATCTCTTCGGCGGCAATGAAAACGACCAATTTGTCTTCAGCGATGGGGCAACCATCTCTGGCAATGTGAGCGCCAGTGGGGCTGGGGCCATTGATTACTCGGCGTATACCAACGAAGTTCTGGTAAACCTGCAAATGAGCACTGCGGCAGGGATCGGCGGTACATTTGCCGGCATCCAGAGCTTCACGGGTGGGAGCGGCAATAACACGCTGATCGGAGCGGACGTAACCAACGCCTGGAACGTGACCGGCAGCAATAGCGGAACGGTTTACGGTGCCGGCTCGGTCGCATTTCAGGCCTTTCAAAACCTCACCGGCGGGTCTGCGGCGAACACATTCACATTCAGCGACGGTGCCGGGATCTCCGGGAACCTCGATGGCCAAGGGGGAACGCTCGATTACTCAGGTTGCAGCAGCACCGTGATCGTTGACCTGCAAACGGGAACAGCGACCGGCGTCGGCGGGACGATTGTCAATATCACGAACGTGGTCGGGGGGAATGGCGGCGGATCCGGTGTCTACAACATCCTCGTGGGCAATGGCGGGAACACGCTCATTGGAGGTGATGGCCGACGGAATCTGCTGATCGCGGGCGCAACGGCCAGCACGCTGAATGGCGGCGATGATGAGGATATCCTGATCGGCGGCACGACCGCCTACGACATGGACGTGGCTTCGCTCATGGCCATCATGGATTACTGGTCGGGGAGCACC
>DATGIQ010000309.1:0-3991 GCA_035295665.1 Gemmataceae bacterium
AGATTGGGTTGCTCCGAGAGAGGTTATCGTTCTGCTGACCGCTGCACTGACGGGAAAGAAGAGTATAGGGGCTTTTAGAGACTCGTCGTTCATCCCCACGTGGTTTCGGCGCAACCAATTATCGTATGACAAGTTAACTACCGTTGCTTGTTTTCGAGCGGGAGTGGCAATAGGTAGTCTGGAACGTGAGATTAAGGAAGGTTGAACGATAAGCACGCGGCTCGTGGAGAACAAAGCGGCGGCGAAGAGCGTGTGCTGCTCCCGCCGCCGGCATGCATCTCGGTTCGCCGCGTCGGATCCCTGGCGGTCACGGCTTTTCCGGTAGCGGCGTGCCGTCGTAGATCTTCACCGTGTCGCCCGCGTAGCTGGCGAGCCAGTGGCCGTTGGGGCTGAACGCCACTACCAGGCCATACGCGCCCCCTTTGAGCGTGAGCAGTTCCAGGCCCGACTGGGCATCCCATACTTTCACCTCGCCCCCTTGCCCCCCTCCCGGGCTGCCGGCACCCGAAACCAGGCGCTTGCCGTCCGGGCTGAAGGCCACGCTCGAGACGATGCCGGTGTGTCCCTTGAGTGTGAGGAGTTCCTGGCCGGTAAGGGCATCCCACACCTTCACCTCCCCCTGCCCCACAGGTACAGTCCGTCCGCCAGCGCTGGCCAGGTGTTTGCCATCCGGGCTGAAGGCCACGCTGTAGACAGAATTCCCGTGCTCGAGTGCAAGGAGTACTTGGCCGGTCAAGGCATCCCACACCTTCACCTCCGCTCCACCAGGGGTCCCCGGTCGCCCTCCGCCAGCGCTGGCCAGGCGTTTGCCGTCGGAGCTGAAGGCCACGCTTCGGACACCGCCGGTATGCCCCTTGAACGCAAGGATCTCCTGGCCGGTCTGGGCATCCCATAGCTTCAGCTCACCATCTTTACCTGCATTCACGACATCGCCACTACCCGAGGCGAGGCGCTTGCCATCGGGGCTGAACGCCACGCTCGATACGTGCATGGTGTGCCCCTTGAGGGCGAGGAGTTCCTGACCCGTCTGGGCATCCCACACCTTGACCGTGTTATCACGAGAAGAACCGCTGGCCAGGCGTTTGCCGTCGGGGCTAAAGGCCACGCTGTTGCTTCCTGGGGGCCCGCTGCCACCGCTCTTGAGGGCGAGGAGTTCCCGGCCGGTCTGCGCATCCCACACCTGCACCCCTTCAGCAACGAAGGCTCTCTTGGTGCCATTCCAGGTGCCACTGCCAAGGGCCAGGCGCTTGCCATCCGGGTTGACGGCGATACTGCGGGAATTGCCGGTGGGGACGCGGAATGTCCGCGCTTCCCGACTGGTGGTCGCATCCCAGACCTTGACGGTCCCCGAGCCGGCCGAGGCCAGCCGAGTCCCGTCGGGACTGAACACCACGCCCCACACCCCGCCGGTGTGCCCCTTGAAGGTAAGCAGCTCCTGGCCAGTCTGTGAATCCCACACTTTGACCGTTTTGTCCAGGGAAGCGCTGGCCAGGCGTTTCCCGTCCGGACTGAACGTGACACTGTTGACCTGGCCGGTGTGCCCCTTGAAGGTAAGGAACTCCCGTCCGGTCTGGGCATCCCAGACTTTGACCAACCCTCCATCCTCACCGCTGGCCAGACGCTTGCCGTCCGGGCTGAAGGCTACATTCCAGCCGCTCTCCTTGAGGGCGAAGAGTTCCCGGCCGGTCTGCGCATCCCAGACCTTGGGAGCGCTGGCCAGGCGTTGGCCGTCCGGGCTGAAGGACACGCTGAAAACATTGCGCCCGGGCTTCAGACTGAGAAGTTCCTGGCCGGTCTGCGCATCCCACACTCTTACGGTTCGGTCGCGAGCACCGCTGGCCAGGCGCTTACCGTCGGGGCTGTAGGCCACGCTCTGTATGCCCCCGGTGTGCCCCATGAGGGAGAGGAGTTCCTGGCCGGTCTGCGCATCCCACACCTTCACGGTGTTGTCCTCAGAAGCACTGGCCAGGCGCCTGCCGTCCGGGCTAAAGGCCACACTCCGGACATAGCCCATGTGGCCCTTGAAGGTAAGGAGTACCTGGCCGGTCTGGGCATCCCACACCTTCACCGAGTTGTCCCTGGAAGCGCTAACTAGGCGCTTGCCGTCGGGGCTGTAGGCCACGCTTTGGCCACCGCCCTGGAGGGTGAGAAGATCCGCATGGCAAAGCAGGTAGAGGTAATGCCACTCGAAGTCGCGCAGATCCGGTTCCCCCGCCTTGGGGCGGTGCTGCTCCAACAGTTCCACCATCCGCGCGATACCACCCGCCTCCCAGGCGTTCATAGTTAGGTTCATGTGGGCCGCGTAAAGGTTTCGCTGAAGCTGCTGCTCTTTGGCCGCGAGCTTGTCGTTGAGTGCCTTGACTTCATCACGTTGGCGCTGTGCCTCGGCCTGCTGCCGCTTGGCTTCGTCGCGCTGCTGGTGCGCTTCTTGCTCCTTCTCCCAGGCTTGCAGGGCCTGTTCATTCGCCTTCTGTTCATTCGCCACGGCTACCTGCCATTGCCCCAGCACGCCCACTACTCCTAGCAACAGCACGGCGGCAAAGGCTGCCGCGGTGACCAACAGCCTCTTGTTCTTGCGAGCGAACTTGCGCAGCCGGTAGCCGCTCGTCGGCGGGCACGCCTCCACCGGCTCGTCGTGCAGGTAGCGTTGAATGTCGCGGGCCAGGCTACTCGCTGCTTCATAGCGGCGTGTGCGGTCCTTCTCCAAACAGCGCATGACGATCCAGTCCAGCTCGCCGCGCATCACCCGTGAAAGCTGAGCCGGCTCGGTGCCACGAGCAGCCGAGATGGTCGCCAGCCGGTCGCCCGACATGCTGATGCGCTGGCTGGGTCGGAGCGGTTCCTCCTCGCGGATCAGGCGCAGCAACTCCTCGTAAGCCGCCTCGCGCAGCCGGCTCTGCTCCAGGGGGGTTGCGCCTGTCAGCAGCTCGTAGAGCAGCACGCCGAGCGAGTAGATGTCGCTGCGCGTATCGACGCCCAGACCGCTCAGCTCTGCTTGCTCCGGGGCCATGTACTCCAGCGTGCCCACCATCATGCCGTACTGCGTGAACAGCGTCCGTTCCGTCAGCCGCTGCTGCGTGGCTTTGGCCACGCCGAAGTCGATCACCTTGGGCACCGGTTGACCATCGTGGAGCGTGACCATGACGTTGGATGGCTTCAGATCCCGATGGATGATGCCCTTCTGGTGGGCGTGCTGCACCGCCTGGCAGACCGGCACGAACAGTTCCAGCCGCTGGCGGGGCGAGAGCTTGTTCTCGTCACAGTAGCGAGTGATGGGGGCGCCGTGGACCAGCTCCATCACGAAGTAGGGCCGACTGCTCGTAGTGGCGCCGGCGTCGAGGACACGGGCAATATTGGGATGGTCCATCAGGGCCAACGCCTGGCGTTCGGCTTCGAAGCGGGCGATGACTTGAGCGGAGTCCATGCCCGGCTTGATGATCTTCAGGGCGACCCGGCGACGGACGGGGGTTTCTTGCTCGGCCATAAAGACGGCACCCATGCCGCCCTCACCGATCTGCTGGAGCAGCTTGTAGGGGCCGATGACCATCCCCGGTCGTTCGTAGGGCGGCTCGTCCACGGTCGCGGCCGGCGGTTGACGCAGGAACCAGTCGGCTTGCTCGTGAGACCGCAGTAGGTTCTCGACGCGGACTCGTAACGCGGCATCGTGCTGGCAAGCGTCCTCCAGGTAGGCGACACGCTCCTGGAGAGAACCCTTCTCCAGGGCGGCGGCGAAAATCGATTCCTCGGTACGCAATGTTTTCGGCATGGCTTGACTCCTGATTGGGAATGTCCTTATTCCCTAATGCGTAAGACGAGGCGAAAACATCTCACCGATTTTCCAGAAATTTCAGGTTGATGCTTCGCCGCCGGAGATTTCCTGGTGCAGCCAGGCCCGCGCGTAGCTCCACCAGCGGTTCGCCGTGGCCAGCGAGATGCCCAAGGTTTCGGCCGTCTGCTCCATCGTCAGGCCGGCGAAGTAGCGGAGCTTGAC
>DATGIQ010000310.1:0-7723 GCA_035295665.1 Gemmataceae bacterium
TCCCGTCAGCCATTGAAACGCAAGGCTCTTCCCCGATCCCGCAAATCCGACGATCCCGATCTTCATGGCGAATAGTCCGTGGTCCAGAGTCCATAGCCAGCGATTACTCACCATTGTACAGTGGGGGATAGGCACTTTCCGCATTGCCTGGACGCCACGGACCCGATGCCATGTGCGATGAGTGGATGCCTCTGCTTCAATTGCCGATGACTGAGGAACAGTTTAAGCGGTTGCCGCGCAACGCGGCTTATCGGTACGAATATCAGGATCCCGTGGCAAATCTCACGCCCAGACCCAAGCACTACCATGCGCTGCTGGAGCTGGGGCCCATGCAGGCGGAGCAGTTGGTCGCGATTTCGCCACTTCAGGCCGATCAGATCATGGGCCTGGCCCGGCTGTTTGCGGAAGCGTTTCGGTATATCCAGCCCTACGGCTCCCTCGATGATTGCACACGTTTGGAAGCAGCCCGCCACGGATTGGAACGCACCCGTTCCGGCGGCGACGGCCCCCTGATCGAGCAGGCCAGCTTCGTCGCCCGAATCGAAGAACAACCCGTGGGCGCCATCTTGGTGACGCTGCTACCGGACGGCGACCCTTGCAACCCGGAGAGCTATTACTGGGCACAACCGCCGCCGCTCGACTGCATCGAACGCCGTCTGGGCCGCCCCCATTTGACGTGGATCTTCGTGTCTCCGTTGGAGAAGGGCCGCGGGACCGGCACGAGCCTGCTGGCTGCGTGCGTCCAGCAGCTGCGGGCGCTGGGATTCACGCAGCTATTGAGTACGTTCATGGCGGGGAATGATTCGAGCATGCTCTGGCACTGGCGAAACGGATTTCAGTTGCTGCCGTTTCCCGGATCGTATCGGCTCATGCGGCAACGCTGGCTGCAAGGGTTGCACCAAGGCGATGCGTAGCTTTCTGGCCGCGTTGGCGTTCCTGACCGTGGTGCCGGTGCGGCTCCGCAAACCATTTTCCCAAGTGGAAGTGGCCCGATCACGCGTTTGGTACCCTGTGGTCGGTGGACTCTTGGGAGCGGTGCTCGGCTGCGCGGATATGCTGGCGGCCCGAATCGGCAGCGCGCCGGTGGCCGCTTTCCTCGTATTGGCCGCCTGGGTCGTGCTCACCGGGGGTTTACATGTGGATGGCTTTTGTGATCTTAGTGATGGCCTGTTCGGCGGCCGAAACGCTGAGGAGCGATTGCTGATCATGAAAGATCCCCACTTGGGAACGTTCGCTCTGGTGGGTGCCGTGTTGTTGCTGTTGGGCAAATGGGTGCTGATCGAGGAGCTATTCGCGCGGGGCTCCCCGGACGGACCCTGGTTGGTCGGCACGGCAGTCGGTGTTGGCCGCTGCCTCGCCCTGGTAATGGCCGCCGCAGCTCCCTATCCCCGGCCCGAGGGAACCGGCAAACTCGTGATCGAAGCGACTACCGTGCCGCAGTCGATTCTGTTCGCCCTGATCGCGTGCGTGGGGTCTGTGGTCGTCCTCTTCCGCGCTGGGGTGATGATGGCCCTGATTCCATATTTGGCGTCGCTGCTCTTCGTGCTTCTTCTCCGCCAATTCTGTCTTCACCGGCTTGGTGGAATTACCGGCGACTGCCTGGGAGCGGCCATCGAAGCGGCGGAGCTGGTGTTTCTCCTTGTGGCCGTGCTGACGGAGAGCCGTTAGTTGCGTTTCACGGCTCAGCCAGGGACAACGGCGGCAGGTTGGCCTGGCGAAGCAGATCATTGACCTTCGGAATATCGGTCTTCTTCAATTCCTCCCAACGTGCCAGAAGGCTGGCCACCGCCTGGTGTACCTCATTGCACGCTGCCACGGTTTGAGTGGTCGGGGTCACATCCGCCCCTTGCAGGATCTCCAAGAGCTGGCCCAGATCGCCCCGCACTCGTGGCAACGTCGGCTCTGCGGAACGAGGGCCGCGCCCTCTTCCCCTGCGTCCCGATTGCTCGGCGGCGCCGGCCAAGGCGGCGGCCTTCCGGTCCAGTGCCGCCAAGGCATCCCCCAAGGCCTTGTGGTCGGTGCCTTCCCGGAGCTTCTGGAGATGCGTGCGGAGCCGGTGAAGCCCGGCGACTGCTTCCTCGGCCTGGCGGATGCCGCCATAGGCTTGCAGCGACAGGGTGAACTGCTGCATGAGCCCTTCCGGCGGCGTTTGCACGCGCGGATCCATCTGCACCCTGAATGGCTGGGAATAGCTTCGCCCATTCACCGTGAGCCGAACTGTGTATGGACCGGGCATTACCCAGGGTCCCATCGGCTCGCTGGGCGTATCACCGTAAACTGCTGCAATCGGAAACGAAGGCCGGACTCCCGGCGGCGGTGCATAATGGAGGTCCCAAACAAAGCGATGGGAACCCGCCGCGGCAGATAGCGTTTGTGCCCGTCGGATCCAGTAGGTTGGGATATCCAGTGCGGCTTCCTGCACGGGCTCCGGCTTATCCGCGCTGGAGTAGCGCCGAATGCGTTGCCCCTTGGCATCCAGGATCTCTAGCGACACAGGACCGGCCGCCGCAGATTTCAAGTAGTAGTCGATGATGGCCCCATCGGGCGGGTTCTTCCCCGCCGGTTCCTCCGGCGGCAGCGGCGTATCCGTGTTCACATTCCAGCGCACACGGATGGCAACCTGGGGCCGAAAGAGGTGGGCTTCCGAAGCGGCCACTTCGGAATCGAGCTGCCGAAGCGGGGTGAGATCATCGAGAATCCAGAAGGACCGCCCGTGCGTACCGACGACCAGGTCGTCCCCGTGCACAACGAGGTCGCGGATCGACGTGGCGGGCATATTCTGGCGTAGGCTCTGCCAGTCGTCGCCGTCGTTGAACGAGACAAAAACCGCACGCTCGGTTCCCGCAAACAGCAAACCTTTTCGCACCGGATCTTCACGCACCGCATTGACTGGACCATTGTCCGGCAGACCCCGGACCACCTCGTTCCAGGTAGCACCGCCGTCATGCGTGCGATAGATGTGGGGGCGCTGGTCATCAAGACGAATCCGGTTTACTGCGGCGTAGGCCGTCGCCGCATCAAAGCGGCCCGCATCGATGATGGATATTTTGCTCCAGGATGTTACTCCCGGCGGCGTCACGTCTTTCCAGGTCTTGCCGCCGTCGCGGGTTACGTGGATCAGACCGTCGTCGGTCCCTGCCCAAATCGTTTGGAGGTCTCGATATGATGGCGCTACCGTATAAATGACCCCGCGGCGCGGCTGCCGTGCCAGCTCCGGTGTTCGAAAGACGCCGATATTTTCCGGCAGTTCCGGCGTGGGACGAGAAAGATCGGGGCTGATGATCTCCCAGCGCTGCCCTCCATTCGTCGTCTGGAAAAGCACGTTGGCCCCGAGATAAAGTACGTGCGGGTCAACCGGCGAGAAGAGCAGCGGCGCGGTGCGCAAGAACCGGTATTTGCCGGTCCGCAGCGGCTCTGGGGCGACATTTTGCACCTCTCCCGTCGACCGATCGAAACGCGTCGCCTTGCCGCCGTAGATCAGGTTCGGATGGAGCGGATCCGGCGCCACGTAGCCATATTCCTCAACCCCCACCGTGTGCCAGTCGCGGAAAGTGATCTGTCCGCTCGGGCCGCGGCTGGCGACACCGGCGGAGCCGCTCTCCTGTTGTCCGCCATAGACGTAATACGGAAACTGATTGTCCGTGCTGACGTGATAAAACTGCGCGGTCGGCTGATTGTACCAGGAGCTCCACGTCTGACCGCCGTTAACGGTGATGACCGCTCCCTGGTCGCTGGCCAGCAGAATAATGCGCGGGTTGTCCGGATTGATCCAGAGCGTGTGGTAGTCATCACCGCCCGGGGCCCCCTTGATGGCCGTGAACGTTTGCCCGCCGTCGCTGGAGCGATAAACGGACGTATTGGCAACGTACACGATGTCAGCGTTTTTCGGATCGACCTTGACCTCGGCGAAGTCGCTCCCACGGCCCCAAAGGCGTCGTTGGGTGTTGACGCGCCGCCAACTCTGCCCGGCGTTATCGGAGCGGTAGATGCCCCCCAGCCGCGGTGCATCGACCGTGGCGTAAATCCGGTTGGGATCGGACAGGGCGATGCCGATGCCAATGCGGCCCAGGCCTTCGTCCGTAGTCGGCAGCCCCTTGGTCAATGGCTGCCAGGTCGTCCCGCCGTCGCTTGACTTGAACAGCCCGCTCCCCGCGCCTTGCCAGGCGCCATTCTCCCACGGCCCCTGCCGCGATGCCCAGAGCACGGCGTAGAGGGTGTCCGGGTTTGTTGGATCAAAGGCCACAGTAGCGGCGCCCGTGTTTTCGTCGCGGTAGAGCACCTTTTGCCAGGTGCTGCCACCGTCGATGGAGCGGAACACGCCGCGCTCGGCATTAGGGCCATAGGGGTGGCCAAGCACGGCAGCAAAGACTCGCTCAGGGTTGCGCGGGTCAATAATGAGTGCCGGGATTTGTTCGCCATCACGCAGCCCGAGGTGCACCCAGGTCTTGCCGCCGTCCGTGGATTTGTAGATACCGTCGCCGGTGGACAGGTCCGGCCGCTGCAAGCCCTCGCCGCTGCCGACGTAAAGGATGTGCGGATTCGACGGCGCAACAGCCAGGGCGCCGATCGATCCGGTCGGCTGCTCATCGAAGATGGGTCTCCACACCTGGCCAAAGTCGGTGGTCTTCCAGACACCGCCGTTGCACACACCCATGAAGAAAACATTGGGTTGGCCCACGACCCCGGTCGCCGCCACCGTACGGCCACCTCGGTACGGGCCGATCATCCGCCAACGAAGGCTTTCGAAGAGCCGCGGGCTATAGGGCTGTGCGGACAACGCCCCTGCCATGGCCCCGGCACAGCATAAAGCGAACCCAACATGGCGGAGGTACATGCGATTTCTCCCGGAGTTGCCGAAGAACGGGGTACGGATTCTGAGCGAACGTGGAGAGGACAACATGGCTTCGGGGGCCGCACGCCATAGATTGGCTTGCGGCAGGATGTGAATGCCGCTCGACCAGCGGCGGTTCGGTTAACTTCAGGTCCTACAGCCAAGCTTGACGAGCAGGACCGAGACCGCGCCAACTAGCCCGAACGCGGCCGCCAATACAACAACCGGCCCAAGCCAGCCTTCGGTATCGGAGTGCCAGGCGGCTCGGAGAGCACCCAGACCGGCGCCAATGAGCACCCACACAAGGATCTTTACTAGCCAATGCTTGCGTGGCGACGGTGCGGACGGGGGAACCTGTTCAGAGAGTGTGTCTGTGTCCATGAGAAATCCTCATTAGTACCATTGTGCAGCCAGCTCTGCCTTAATCGAAATCGCTGGAGCCAAACAACTGACGCAGTACTTCTTCGGGCGCCGCGGCATAGGAGTGGGGTTCCATCGTCCAGCCCGCACGTCCTTGGGTAAGACTGCGAACCTTGTCCGAATAATCGAACATCCGCGCCAGGGGCACCAAGGCCGCCACCATGCGCAGCTTGCCGCGGGCCACGAGCTGGGTAATCTCAGCCCGACGGGCGTTCAGGTCAGCGGTCACTGGACCCAGATATTCCTCCGGGACCGTGACCTCCACATGCATCACGGGTTCCAACAGGGTGATGTTGTCGCGCAGGGCCTGGTGCACCGCATTGGCGCCGGCGGCCTGGAAGGCGACCTCGTTGGAAAGCTCCAGATCCATCGTGCCGCCAAGGATGGTTGCGCGCACATTGATTACCGGGTAGCCCAGTTCCCCCGAATGCAGGGCTCCGCGAATGCCCTGTTCGGCGGCGGTGACATAAGCGGGCGGCAAAATATCGGGTTTGAGCCGGCTCGATACGGTGATCGGTTGCTCATCCTGGGCCGGCTCGAAAGCGACCTTCACCTTGGCGAAGAGTCCCGTGGTCCCCGCTTGTCGAACGCATTCGCCTTCCACCTCGATGGGATTGCGTAGCGTTTCACGGTAGCTGACGCGCGGTTTGCCAACCCGCACCTTCAAACGAAAATCCCGCTCCATGCGGTGCTGTTTGATTTCCAGATGAAGCAATCCCATTCCGTTCATGAGCGTTTGGCCGGTCTCTGGATCGACACGCCAATCAAACGTCGGATCCTCGCGCTTGAGCAGGTTTAAGGTATCCACCAGCTTTTGCTTGTCGGCCGAGGATTCCGGTTCAATCGACCGGCTCACCACCGCCTCGGCGAAGTGGATCGGCTCTAACAGGATGGGGCGTTGCGTTTCGCACAAGGTGTCCCCGGTGATGGATGTCTTCAAACCAATCAGGGCCACGATGTCGCCCGGGGGAGCCTCGGCCAGCTCTTCGCGGTTGTCGGGATCGGCGTGGATATGATACAGCTTGCTGACGAGCTCCTTGCTGGCGCGGCCGGGGTTCCACACGCGGGAATTTGCTTTCAAGACCCCCGAATAGATACGGACGTAAAACAGCTCCCCGTGCGGGTCGGCCACGATCTTGAACACCAGCCCGCAAAATGGTTCCTTGGGATCCGGTTTGCGTTTTTCCTCTTTCTCGGGCTTGCGCGGGTTGGTCCCGGTCACAGGCGGCCGGTCCAGAGGGCTGGGCAGATACCAGCAGATGGCATCGAGCAACGGCTGAATGCCGATGTGTTCTCGGCCGGATCCGCACAGGACCGGCTGAACGGCCCGGCGCAAAGTCTGCTCGCGGAGGACCGTCCGGATTGTTTCGGCGGAAATGGGACGGCCTTCGAGGTAAGCGCTGGTTAGATGATCCTGTTCATCGTTCTTGGTCAGGATGTCGAATAGCTGCTCCCGCCAGCGTTGAGCCTCGGCCTCCATTTCGGGCGGGATCGGCTCAGGGCGAATTGTCATGCCGCGGTCTTCGGTGTTGAAATACAGGGCTCGCATCTCGACCACGTCGATGATTCCGGTAAATGGTGTGGCGCTATCCCGCTCCGAGCCACTGCCGATAGGGACGGTGATCGCAACCGGCTGGCCTTCGAGGCGCTCACGGATCTCGGCCAAGACGTTGGGGAAATCGGCGCCGACGACATCCATTTTGTTGATAAGAACGAGGCGGGGTACGCCATATTTGTTGGCCTGCCGCCAGACCGTCTCGGATTGAGCTTCCACCCCCTTCTGGGCATCAAAGACCACGACGCTGCCATCCAGCACGCGGAGCGCACGCTCCACCTCAGCCGTGAAGTCGACGTGGCCGGGCGTATCGATCAAGTTGATCGTACAATCCCGCCACGAAAACGGGATACAGGCGCTGTAGATTGTGATGCCGCGCTCTTTTTCTTCTTCGTCGTAATCGGTTTCGGTGGTGCCAGAATCCACGGCCCCGAGACGATGAGTGGCCTCAGAATAGTAGAGCAGGTGCTCGGTGGTCGTTGTCTTGCCGGCATCGATGTGCGCAATAATGCCGATGTTTCGAATCTTGCTCAGATCATGGCTGTCGTCGGCCATCGGGAATCCATACGGTGGGCCTGTGGGAGTTCTTCCTACGTGTTGGAATTCTAACAAAAATCGGCCCAGAGTCTCATGCCCAATCCGGTTCCTCCTACCGTCTCAGCGTTCGGCCGACCTTCGGTGGGCCCAGGCAGCCGCACGGTAGAGATTGCGTTCAATCGTATTCGAGCTGGCCTCGGCCAAGCCCTGCAAGGCTTTGGCACTGGTCGTGTGTGCCTCCCGGCGGCTCGGTTCGGCACGGAGGACCACGCTGGCCAACTCCAGGGCAAGCTGCGGTTGGCTGGCCGCCAACGCCTGGTCTGCGCGCTTCAAGACCGTGTCGGCTCCCCCCGCCGTCTCGAGGAGGGCCCGAGCAAATT
>DATGIQ010000311.1:0-8923 GCA_035295665.1 Gemmataceae bacterium
GTGCCGGTCAGCAGTTCATACAACAGCACGCCCAGTGAATAGATGTCGGTGCGTGTGTCCGCGTCCAACCCGCTCATCTCGGCTTGTTCCGGGCTCATGTACAAGGGCGTGCCAAGCATCTGGGCAAAGCCGGTGATCAAGGTTTGATCGGTCAAGCGCTCTTGTCCCAGTGCCTTGGCGATGCCGAAGTCGATCACCTTGACCACGGGCGTGCCGTCGTGCAGCGTGACCAGCACGTTGGAAGGTTTGAGGTCACGGTGGATGATCCCTTTCTGATGCGCATGCTGCACCGCCTGACAGATGGGCACAAACAATTCTAGTCGCTCCGGCAGCGTCAGCCGCTTCTCGTCACAGAACTGGGTGATGGGGACGCCGCGGACCAGCTCCATGGCGAAGTAGGGGCGGCCCGTGTCGGTGGCGCTGGCGTCAAGCACCTTGGCGATATGGGGATGATCCATGAGGGCCAGCGCCTGCCGCTCCGCCTCGAAGCGGACAATCACCTGACGTGTGTCCATACCCGGCTTGATGATCTTCAGGGCCACCTTGCGGCGAACCGGATGCTGCTGCTCGGCCATGAAGACCACGCCAAAGCCGCCTTCCCCAATCTGTTCCAGCAGCTTGTACGGCCCGAGCATCGTGCCCGGCTTTTCCGTGAGCGGCGACTCATCGACTGTGGCTGGCAAGCCGGGCGCGGGGGCCAGCAAGAAGTCGTTGACTTTCGGGTGCGCCTTCAGCATGCGTTCCACCCGGCTGCGTAGCTCCAGGTCAGGGCCGCACGCCTGTTCCAGGTAGGCGGCGCGCTCCTCTGCGGAGCGTTTGTCTAGGGCCGCGAAGAAGATGGACTCGACCGCAGCGAGGTTGTTCACGGCTATGCCCTCGGAAAATGGTTCCGAGAAACAGTGCGACGAAATCGGCTCGCGTCCCTCACCGAGAAAGGATTTTTTTCAGTCCTTACCCATTAGCTCAGCAAGCAGCCAGGTCCGGACAAACGTCCAGTGACGCTCGGCGGTGGCCAGCGACAGGCCGAGCGCCTGGGCTGCTTCGCGCATCGTCAAGCCGGCGAAGAAGCGCAATTTCACCAGTTCGGCCCGCATCGGGTCCTGCGCGGCCAGTCGGGTGAGGGCCTCGTCAATCGCGAGCAGGTCGTCGGAGGGAGGGTGTACGACCGGACAGGAGCGTTCCAAGTCGATTCGCTGGCGGCCGCCACCGTGCTTGACCCGCTGCTTTCGTCGGGCATTCTCTACCAGGATGCGGCGCATGGCCTCGGCGGCGGCAGCAAAAAAGTGCCCTCGGCTGTTCCAATGCTCCAGCTTCTGTCCACCTACGAGCCGTAGATAGGCCTCGTGTACCAGAGCCGTAGCTTCGAGCGTCTGGCCTGGCTTCTCCTGGGCCAACTTCTGCGCAGCGAGCTGGCGCAGCTCCTCGTACACCAGCGGCAGGAGTTGCTCGGCCGCATGCGGGTCGCCCTCTTCCATGGCCGACAAAACGCGCGTCACATCGCTCATTAGCGGCACCAAGATGTTCGAAAAATCCGACGGAATCTTCTTGCCCGCGTCCGTGGGCAGTGTTCACAAGCCTTGGCTCGATGGGGACGAACGGGTTGAACCGCAAGGTCTTCGGTCTCCGGAAGCCAGGTAAGAGTGTACCGTGCGTTTGGCCACAATTCCAGCGCTGGGAGCCGGTGCGCACCGACAATCCGGTGGAACGGGGCAACCGTGGGTTGCGTGATTTCGAGAAGGTCCGCTACCAATGGCGGCGACCAACGATTGTCCCCTTCATCGTGCTGGCCATCGACCGCTGATATCGCCAAGGAAGTCCATATCGCGCCAAACCGAAGGTCACCTGCGAAGTTCGACACAAACGGACAGCGAACCCAGGCGACAGCCGCGTACTGCACGCAGCTTGGAGCTGTCGCGTTCAGCGAGAAGTTACAAAATAATCCATTTATTTCGCGGCATCCAGGCAGTATCAACCGGAGGACGATGACCCCTCCCGACAACTGGTTGCAAGCTACTGGCCGGACGTCCGCCTCCTGGTCCGTTCAGCCCGGGGCGAGTAGAGGGGTTAGCTGCCGACGTGTTGCCCAGAATCGGGGAGATCTTGGGTCGCCCGCTGGTCGGCTAACCCCGGCCGCTCGCCCCGGTAATCCGGCCATATTCCCGTCCTAGTGAAGCCTCCCAGAGTGGGCGAGTGAGGTTCTCGCCCGTTCATTGTAGGGTGGGACCGGTCTGCTGCGGCCTGACCCGCCCGCAGCGGCCGGGGCCTGCCCACCCTACGGCCCCCCAGGAATTAGCCTGCCCATTCCGTCCAGCCACTCGCTTGCGTTGCGAAATCTTCCAGCCAAGCGGGCTCGGCACCTTGAGCCGGCGGGCTGTGCCGGAACCCGACACTCACCGTTTTCGCCCCGGGACTTACCGCGTTCACAGAAGGCAAGATCGGAGCGATGCTTGGCGTGACCGGAGCTGCCGAGACCAGGGGGACCGATTGCTCGGGACTGGCAGGGGCCGCTGGACTCGGCGGCGGAACCGTCATGCCGTCGTTGCGCAGCACCGAAATCGTATTGGAAAAGGCATTGGCCACAACGATGTCGGGAAATCCATCGCTATTAAAATCGGCAACGGTTAGCCCCGCGGCATAGGCCCCCGTCGAGTAGCTCGAGAAGGGACCAAAAGTGCCATCGCCATTGCCCAAGAGGACGCTCACCCCGCCCCCAAAGATCGGCGAGTTCGACACCGCCAGGTCAATCCGGTTATCGCCGCGGAAGTTTCCCAGCACGACGTCGGAAGGGGTGGTGCCGGCGGGATAATCCACGCGCGTGGGAAAATTATTCGTCCCATCATTCAATAACACGGAGACCGTTCCGCCACTGGGATCCTGGTTCGCCACCACGATGTCCGCGAAGCCATCATTGTTCACATCGCCGACCGCCACCGTGTAGGGCTGTACCCCCACCGGATAGACGACCGGCGACTGGAATGTGCCGTCGCCATTTCCCAGGAGCACGCTGACCGTGTTGGTCAGGTTGTTGGCGACAACGATATTGTAATTGCCCCCGGCCGTGAACGGGGTTGCCGATACATCCAGGCCTCCGTCGCCGCCAGTGCTAATCTGAAGCGGGGCTTGGAATGTGCCATCGCCATTGCCGAGCAGCAAGCTCACGGTATTCGTGCTGGTTCCCACCAAAATGTCTTGATTGCCGCTCGGAGTGAATTGGCCCACGACGACCGAGAATGGCTTGGCGCCCACCTGGTAATACACCGGTGCGAGGAACGTGCCCGGGTTGTTGGGATCGTTGAGCAACACGGCAATGGTTCCGTCGCCATCCCCATTGTCGGCGACGACCAGATCGTTCAGGCCGCTACTCGTGAACTGGCCGGTCGTGATCCCAATGGGCTCTTGGCCAACCGGAATTTCCTGGGTCTCGGTGAAGGTGATGTCGCCGGCTGTGGTGCCGGTCGTGTTCTTGTAGATGGTGACGCTGCCGTTGGGGCTTCCCAGATAATTGTTGGTAACCGCAAGGTCGGGTTGTTGATGGTTGAACAGGTCCGCCGCAACCGGAACGGCGGGATTGATGCCCGTCACCGGGATGGGACTCTGCACAATAAAACTCAGCAGATTTCGGTCTTCCAGTGGTTCGCAAACCAGTGGTCGCGAGCCCCGGGGACGCACCGGGTTTCGGTGGCGGTACAGTCTACGGGTTAAGTCTGCCGCATTTCGATGCCCAAATAGGCGAAGCATGATCCACCTCCTGAGGAAAGGAAACCGGCCTCCGACTCTACTGGAGTGGCTGCACAATTGCAACCAGAAATTGTTGCGGACGGGTCAAGGCATCGGTTCGGGCATCGGCATGGCTAAGGTCTCCCGAGCCGGCTGACGGCGGCGCGGCACATCCCAGAGCTGGAAACCCTGATCGGTGCCCTTCGTCCAGACCTGGTTGCGATTGATCTTGCCGCCGTCGTCGGTGCCGTCCTCGCCAACCCAGTAGACCACAACCCCGTCCGGCCGGCGCTGGTAGCGGAGCGGCTTGCCATCGTACGGATCCGTTGGCACGGCCGCCAGATACCTGGGCACCAGAGCATCCAGCGTGTCCGGCCAACGGCCATCATCGCGCCGATAGCGCTCCAGGGCCATGCCGACCGAGGCACAGCGCAGATTGCCCACGCCGCGGCGTTGACTTTGCGCGACCTTGCCGATGCCCGGCATGAGCATGGCCGTGACCACGTCATACTCCACCTTCGCCTTCATCACTTCGCGGTTCAGGTTGGCCAGCATCGGCGCCTGTTGTTCGAGCGGCATCCGTGAAACGCGGACATATTCGTTCAAGAGCCGAAGCATGGTGGCATGCGACCGCCGGGCCAGCGTCGGTCCGGAGAAGTCCATCAGTTTTTCCGCGATGCCCGGCTTACCCGTAAAACCACCAAACTGCGATAGCCCCACGTCGCCCTGCCGCAACGATACCACCATCTTCTGCAAGGCCGCTCGTTCACCGCGCATGGCATTCGTGAAGAACGGCTCAGTCGCCTCCTTTTCCAGGAGTGCCTGCATCCTTTCCAGCTCCGCGTTTACTGGCTCTCCCTGGGCCAGGGCCCGTTCCAGGGCGTCGACGGCCTCCGCATTGCAGGCCAGCCGGATGAGTGCCGAGATGAGCAAGGGCTCGTCGCCGACGGAGCGGGCCGCCCCCATCAAACCGCGGACGAACGCCACCGCCTGGTCGGCGTTGCCCGCTTGCGAAGCCAGTGCGGCCTCGAAGCGGAGTAGGTTACTGGCTGTCCGAGCGGGCTGTGAGTTAATCCGCGTGGTGAACACGTCTTTTGCCCACACTAATGGGTACCGGCCGCGGGTCATGCCGATCAGCTTGTGTGCCTCGGCACGTGCCGGTTCCACTTCCGCCAAACTGCTTTGCAGGTTTTGCAGAAGATCTGGATCGAGTACAACCTCTGATGGCAGACTTCCGAACCGCAATGTCCACGAAGTTTCTGCACTGGCATCGGCCCCACCCGTCTTCAACGGCCAGCCCGCCGGAAGGAGACTTTTGATATTGAGCACGACCAGAGCCGCATTTTCCTCGTCGGGGATCTTTTCCCGGTGCGCGTCGATATCCTCGAGCAGCCAGCCCTCCGGATTCTCCCGGTTGGTGGCGGCGACGACCTCGCGCAGCTCCCGATCGGTCCAGTAGACGAAGAAACCGTACATGGTCCCCAACCAGGCCACGAACAGCAGCGCGACCACACCCACCCAAAAGCGCCGACGGCGCCGACGCGGCGGCAATGGAATCTCACACAATGGTTCCGTGCCTCCCGCATGACTCATGAATCAACCTCCAAATCCATGATCAACGACGCAGTTACCGCCGTTCGAACTGATTGCCGGGCAATCGGCGGATGAGTTTTTTCATTTCCAACTTCATCAACGCGGTGGTGATTTGCGGCACGGACAAGTTCAATTGCTGGGCTAGCTCGTCGATGTGCCGCGGCCGCTCCTGGAGGAACTCGAAAATGCGGCGCTGCGGTTCATCCAGATCCGCCGGCGGAGTAGGGGGCGGTTGCGGAAGATCGTGAACGCCTTCCAGTTCTTCCAATATGTCTTCGATCCCGCGAATCAGGATGGCCCCTTGCCGAATCAGGTGATGCGGCCCCGTGCTCGACGGACGATCCAGATCTCCCGGAACGGCGAACACCGGGCGTCCCTGGTCGGCCGCGTGGCGGGCCGTCAACAGGGCGCCGCTCTTCTCCTGGGCCTCGATCACCACGACGCCCTGCGCCAGGCCGCTGATGAGCCGGTTCCGGGCGGGGAACATGCCGGCCAGCGGTTGCATCGGCATGGGTGCCTCGGTCAACACTGCCCCCGCCGACTCGATTTCGTGGGCCAGCTCCGTATGCTCGGGTGGATAGATGTGGCAGAGCCCTCCTGCCAGGACAGCCAAAGTCCGGCCGCCTGCCTGGAGAGCCGCCCGGTGCGCGAACCCGTCGATGCCACGGGCCAAACCGCTGACCACCGTGAACCCAGCACGAACCAAGTCGCCGGCCAAGCGTTCCGCCATGCGCCGACCATAGCTCGTAAACCGGCGTGATCCGACCAGGGCCACTGCGCGGGCATCGCTCGGCAGCAAGCTACCCCGCAAATACAGCAGATGGGGGGAATCGGGGATCTCCTTCAATGTCGCGGGAAAATCCGCGCCACTGCGGACAAGCAGCCGGACGTTGTGCCGCTCCATCAATTCCAACTCCGCCGCTAGGTCCACCTGACGCATCGCGGCCCAGAAAGTTTGGGCCAGATGAGGGCCGATGTGCGGCACCTCTTGCAACTGAGCGGCCGTTGCTTGCAATGTCGCCGTCGCCGAACCAAACCGCCCCAGCAGCGCACTTGTCAACCGCGTTCCGAGGCCCTGGACAAGGTGAAGGGCCAGCAGGGCGCGCAGCTCCGCAGACAACGGTTCGGCCAGGGACACGGTCTATCCTTCAGGCGAGTGATTCTTCCAGAACACGCTGGACATCGGCTTCCGCCAGATCTTCGAACAGGGCTACTTCACCCAGCCGGCGGGGCAAGATCAACCGCAGCCGGCCGGCCAGAGCTTTCTTGTCTCGGCGCATGGTCTCCAACCAGTCCGCGATCGGCCCCGGCTTGGGCCCCGTGGGCAAGCCGAAACGGTGGAGCAGCGCTGTCTGGCGTTCCGTCAAGGCGTGATCAATCAAGCCGCGGCGTTCGGCCAGCCGACTGGCGCAGATCATCCCGGCCGCCACGGCTTCGCCGTGGAGCCAGGTGCCGTACCCGGACACGGTTTCGAAAGCGTGAGCAAACGTATGGCCATAGTTCAGGATCATGCGCAGTCCGGTCTCTTCCCGTTCATCCCTTTCAACGACATCCGCTTTGAGCCGGCAGCAGCGCGCCACCACCTGCCGCACGGCATCCGGCTCCCGACGCAGGATGGCTTCCGCATGCGTCTCCAGAAAGGCGAAGAACTCCGCGTCCAGGATGACGCCGTATTTCACGACCTCGGCCAGGCCACTGCGGTATTCCCGATCGGGAAGCGTTGCCAGACTCGCCGTGTCGATCCAGACGCCCACAGGTTGGTGAAACGCACCGATGAGATTTTTCGCCTTCGGGTGGTTGATGCCGACTTTGCCGCCGACCGAGCTATCGACCATGGCCAGGAGCGTGGTCGGCACCATCAACAGGGGAAGACCGCGGGCGTAGGTGGCGGCCACAAAGCCCGCCAGATCGCCGATGACACCACCCCCGACCGCCACGATCAAGGTTTTTCGATCCGCATTCAGCTCGGCCAAGCGATCGTAAAGCTGCGCAGCCGTGGCGAGAGCTTTCTGGTCTTCGCCGGGCGGCAGCACAGCCAGAGTTGGCCGGAAGTCCGCGGCCGCCAAGGAATCGACCGCAGCCTGGGCATGGCCGATCACATGCGGATCGGTCACGACCAAAGCAATGCGCCCCGGAGCATGTTGGCGTGCGAAACGGCCCAGGCCGGCGCTGTCATGGGAATTAATCTGGATATCGTAGCTGCGCTCTGCCAGATTCACCCGGACATTCATGGTACACTTCTTCTCGGGGGACGCCGGCACCGCCATGCCAGTCGCTGCCGGATCGCGGATCTGCTCCACGATAGCAGCCTTTCGGTACGAAGGCTAGAGTTCCCTTTGCCATCTTCTGAAATGGATTGCGGCTTGGCATCGTGGTACACTGCTGGAAATCCGCTTTCGGCGAATGGATGGAACCCAACCACGGACTTGTGGGGTTTCCGCGGAGACCACCATGGGAGATCAGACCAGTTTATTGCAAGGGCTGCTGGCGCGCATGCTGCAAGGGGAGGAAGGAGCACGCCGTGAGCTGATCAACTGCGCTTACCAGCGTGTGCGCTGCCTGGCCGCGGTCATCCTCAATGAAAGCTTTCCACGTCTGAAAAAACCGCCTGCCCTGGTAGATACGACCGACCTGGCCAACGAAGCTTCTGTCAAGCTCTTTGAAGCGTTGGCCGATGTTCGTCCCGAAACGGTAACGGATTTTTTTCGCCTGGCGGCGCAGCGCATGCGCTGGTTATTGCTCGACCTGGCGCGGCGGGTCGACCGCTCGGAGGAACATCGGCAGCAGGCAGCCACGCCGCCTTGCGTCGAGTCGAACAGCTCCATGACCGGGATGCCGACCACCCTCGCTGCGCTCTACCAGCAAATCGAGGAGCTGCCAGAGAAGGAACGAGAGGTAGTCGATCTACTCTACTTCCACGGCCTGAGCCAGCCCGAAGCCGCCGCCATCCTGGGGGTGACCGAGCGCACCGTCCGCCGTTACTGGACCGTTGCCAAGGTCAAGCTTTTCGAGGGACTCAAGGATTTCTTACCCACGACCGATAGCTCCCAGGCCCCTGACCGTGCCAAACAGCATGCCGAGCGCGACCGGCCCTGAGCCGGCCGCGACCAGGCCAGAGACGTTCACTGAATGATGAGCGTGATCGAATTGCCGCTGTCGCTCTGGACATAGTTGATTTGCAACTGAACGCCGGTCACCGTGATCGTCGAGTCATCCGGCAGCCCAGCGAACGTACCCCCAATCGGCTGCGTAGCATCGTCGCTGATCAAGGTAAACACCGTTCCGGAAGTCAGCGGAACCGTTGATACTGACTTGCAGTTGGACGTTGTCGAGGTTGAGCCCGCCTTGGATGGACAACTGGCTATTGCCGTCGGCGGTGAGCGTAAGGTCCTGCCCTTCCCGCCTCACTGCACCAAGCAATCAAGGCAGACAAGAGAAAGGCCCCGCTTGCGTTTAACGCTCGAGATCGACCACGGCTTTGCAACGCATTCGCCGCGCGCAATGCAATCGACCGGTCTGAAACGCAAGCCAAGGAATAGCTATCGGCGGACGAACTCCCTACGGCCATTTCTTGGCGACCGGGCAGAACGCGCTACGAGACTTGCCCAGAATT
>DATGIQ010000312.1:0-6720 GCA_035295665.1 Gemmataceae bacterium
TCGGCCAAGCGGTTACCTTCACGGCCACGATCAGTGTAGTACCGCCCAGTCAAGGTACGCCCACAGGCACCGTCACCTTCTTGGACGGCAGCACGACACTGGGAAGCGGGCCCGTGGGCAGCAATGGGCGCGCGACATTCAGCGCGACGGCCTTGACTCTGGGCGCCCATACCATCACGGCTGTCTACAGCGGCGATGCGGTCTTCGCCGGTAGTACGTCCACGCCCTTTAGCCAGGTGGTCCAGGCCGTCACAACCACCGCGCTGACCTCGTCGGCCAACCCCTCGGTCACCAACCAAACGATCACGTTCACCGCCACGGTGACGCCATCCCAGGGAGCTGCGACACCGACGGGAATGGTCACGTTCAAGGACGGAACCACGGCCCTGGGCACCGGTGTGCTGAATGGCAATGGCCAAGCCACCCTGACGGTTTCTACGTTGGCCGTGGGCACCCATACCATCACGGCGAGCTACGGCGGCGATAGCAATTCTGCGGGTAGCACTTCGTCGCCATTGATCCAAACCGTCGCGGTGGCCCCGACCATTACAGCGCTGGCCGCTTCGGCCAACCCGTCCACGACGACCGTGCCGGTTACCTTCACGGCCACAGTGACCGTGGCGCCGCCGGGTGCCGGTCTGCCAACCGGGACGGTCGTCTTCAAGGATGGCTCCGTCACGCTGGGAATGGGGACGCTCAACAGCAGCGGCCAGGCTAGCTTCACCACGGACCGGCTGCTGGTTGGTCCCCATACGATCACGGCGACCTATGGAGGCGACGCCAACTTCGCCGCCAGCACCTCCGCCGCGCTGACGCAAAATGTCGCTCAGATTGCTACCCAGACAGCGCTGTCCGCGTCCTCCAATCCTGCCGCGGCTGGACAACCGGTAACTCTGTCGGCCACCGTCACCGTCGTTCCGCCCGGCACCGGCACGCCCACGGGCACGGTCAACTTCATTTTGCAAGGCGGCGGCACGCTGGGGGCCGCCATGCTCAACGCCTCTGGCCAGGCGGTGTTCGTGACGGCGGCGCTTCCCATGGGCACGCAAGCGATCGTTGCTGCCTATGTCGGCGATGCCAGCTTTGCCGCCAGCGTTTCGACAACCTTGCCGTTAGTGGTCTCCGGCAACGGTATTGTCGGTGGAACCCAGACCCAGCGCTTTGTGGCGCACTTGTATCAAGACCTGCTCCAGCGCCCGCCTGATACGATCGGCTTCGCGTATTACACCAGCCAACTGGACCAGGGAGCCTTTAGCCGTGCTCAGGTAGCGGCGGCGTTTCTCAACAGCCAGGAATACCGGACGCTGCAAGTGCAAAATATCTACCACACGCTCCTTGGCCGGGACGTGGACACCAGCGGACTGAAAACGGCTCTTCAATTCCTGGTGAATGGAGGGACCATCGAGCAGCTCAAAGCGATTATTTCCGGTTCTGCGGAGTATCTGCAAGTCCGCGGCGGTGGGACCTTGGGTGGATTCCTCAATGCCTTGTTCCAGGATGCCTTCAACCGCCCGATTGATACCAGCGGCCAGGCAACCTACACCCAGGCCCTGGGTCACGGCATGAGCCGCATTCAGGTGGCGCAGGCAATTTACAGTAGTGCCGAGTATCAGCAAGACTTGGTGGAAAGCTTTTACATGCGCTATCTGCATCGTGTGGCGGATTCGGTCGGGCTCACACTGTCCGTAGCTTCGCTGAGCTTGGGGAGAACCGACGAATTTATCATCCAGGCGATCGTGAGTTCTGCCGAGTACTTGTCGCTGGTGTAAGGGCGTTGTGTTCTTCGCGGTTTCCCGGCTATACTATGGGGAAGTAGCCGGAAGTTGGCAGGTATCCGTCGCAGCTCCGTGCCTTTCCAGCTCCGGGCGTGCTCTCGAAACCGAGCTTGGCTCAACGGAGATGCCGCCATGGCAAGTGCAAAAGTCTCTCTTCTCCAGCGCCAGATCACGCGTGTCCGCCGGCGCTTGATTCTGCAAACCTTGCTGAATTCGCTCGCTTGGTGCTGGGCTGCGGCCATCTTGCTGTCGGCAGGATGGTTTCTGTTGGAGCCTGCGTTGCTGGATGGACCGCCGCGCTGGCTGCGCTGGACGGTCGCCGGTGGGTTGGTTGGCGGAGCGACGGTGCTGGGAGTGGTTCTCGGTCTCATTCGGGGACCGTCCCAGCTGATAGCGGCCCTGTCTCTGGACTCTGCGTTTGGCCTGAAGGAGCGCGTGACGACTTCGCTCACCCTGGCTCCCGAGCAAAAAACAACTTCCGCCGGCCAGGCCCTCCTGGCCGATGTGGATCAACACATCCGCGATCTCGATGTCGGTTCCCGGTTCCCCGTTCGCCTCACCTGGACGGCCGCTCTCGTGCCGGCCTGTGCCGCTTGCCTTGCCCTGGTGGCTATGTTTTATCAGCCGATCAGGAGCCAGGCCCGGACCGGAATACGCAATGAAGGGAGCCAGCCGGCCGCCAATGCTGCCGAGATCGATCGCAAGATGCAGGAACTCAAGAAGACCATCGCGGAAAAGAAGCCGGCCGAGCAGCCGAAGTCGGAAGAAATGGAACGCCTGCTCGGCGAGCTGGACAAGATGGCGAGCAAGCCGCGCGATACCAAGGACCAGATCCGGGAGCGGGTCAAGGAGATGACCGCTCTCGAAGAGCAGATGAAAGCGCGGGAAAAGGAGATGGCCGAGAAAGCACGCAGTCTGAAGGAACAATTGCGCCGCCTCGATCTCTCCACGCAGAAAGACGGCGAGGGACCGGCCAAGGATCTGCAAAATGCCCTTGCCAAGGGAGATCTCAATCGAGCCAAGGATGAAATCGAACGGCTAAAGGAACGACTCCAGAAGCATGAGCTGACCGAGAAGGAAAAAGAGCAGCTCAAGCGGCAATTACAGGACATGAAGGAAAAGTTGCAGCGCTTGGCCGAGGCGAAGGAAAAGGAACAACAGCTCAAAGCCGCCAACCTCGATCCCAAGACGTTGCAGAAAGAGATGCAGAAAGAGAAGCAACGGTTGGGCGACCTGAATAAGCTGGCCGAACAGATGGGCAAATGCGAGAAGTCTCTCAAAGAAGGTGACATGGAAGCCGCGTCCCAGAGCCTCAGCGAAATGGCCAAGAAGCTTGACGGGATGGACCTGGAGAATCAGGAATTGCAAGACCTTCGCTTGAGCTTATCCAAGCTCGAGGATGCCAAGGATGCTAGCCTGGAGGCGATGCAGGAGGGCGAACCGATGGACCAGGATCTCGAGCAAGACCAAGACAATGGCGGTCAAGGCTCCGGCCGCCGTCCGCTTGGCAAACAGAAACCATTCCGCTCTTTTGAGGCCAAGGCAAAAGTGGAGTTTGATGCCAAGGGCAAAAAGATTTTTGATGGCTACGCCCCCGGCCAAAACTTCAAGAAGAAGAGCGAAGCCGAGTTCTTTGGCGAAATCAAACAAGCCAGCCAGGAGGCGCCCGAGGCCATCGAGCAACAGCGCGTCCCCAAGGCCGCGCGGGAAATGATGAAGGGCTATTTCCAGCGCCTGGGTGCCCAGGCGGAAAAAGAGCAAAAGACTCAACCGAAGCCTTAAAAGGGCGGTGAGGCGGTAGGCATAAATCGCTCTCCTCCTCTCTCCCCACCTCACCGCGCCTGTTTGCTTTTCTTGGCAAAAAGTCCTAGATTTGTTTGTCCTCAACTACTGGGGAGAAGTTGAGGAACGTGGGCCGTCCGGCACAGAGGGGATTGTCGGCGGCCCTTTTTTCTTTTCCCATCTTTCCCGCCAATCCATCCATTTGCGATTCTTCGTTGGGCAGCGGTTCACGGAACTGCAACTCCTTCATTGCCGCGGAAGCATCCTGGACCGAGAATAGCAACTGCCGAGGCATGGCAATCGGCAACTTGCAACCGGTGCTGGAGGGAGCATCATCATGGCGGATTCCTTTGGGAGTCAAGCAGCGCTTCGTGTCGGTGACCGCGACTATTCACTTTTCCGTCTCGATGCCGTGACGCGGGCATTTCCGCAAGCCGCGCATCTGCCGTACAGTCTCAAAATCCTTCTGGAGAATTTGCTCCGCACGGAAGACGGTAAATCGGTCCGTGCCGAGGACATCGAAGCCCTGGCCTGCTGGAAACCTCGTGCCGAGCCTTCCCGCGAGATTGCCTTCACGCCCAGTCGCGTCCTGCTCCAGGACTTTACCGGCGTTCCCGCGGTGGTTGATCTGGCGGCCATGCGCGATGCCATGAAGCGGCTGGGCGGCGATCCGCGGCGCATCAATCCCTTGCAACCGGTGGAATTGGTGATTGACCATTCCGTCCAGGTCGATGAGTTCGGCAATAATCTCGCTTTTCGAAAAAATGCGGAGATGGAGTTTGCCCGCAATCAGGAGCGGTACGTCTTTTTGCGCTGGGGCCAAAAAGCCTTTCGCAACTTCAAAGTCGTACCGCCGGACACCGGCATCGTTCATCAGGTGAATCTCGAATACCTGGCCCGTGTGGTGTTCACGAACGAGGAGGCACGCCCGCGGCCGCTGGCTTATCCCGATACGTTGGTCGGTACGGATTCGCACACAACCATGATCAACGGCCTGGGTGTGCTGGGCTGGGGTGTGGGCGGGATCGAGGCGGAGGCGGCCATGCTCGGCCAGCCGGTTTCCATGTTGATCCCACAAGTGGTCGGATTCAAACTGACCGGCCGGTTGCCGGAGGGGGCCACCGCCACGGACCTGGTGCTTACCGTCACGGAAATGCTTCGCCGCAAAGGCGTGGTCGGGAAATTCGTCGAATTCTATGGCTCCGGCCTAGCGGCGTTGTCTTTGGCCGACCGAGCCACCATCAGTAACATGGCCCCGGAGTACGGAGCAACCTGCGGCATCTTCCCGGTCGATGCCGAGACACTCCGCTATCTCGAATTCAGCGGCCGGGCACCCGCTCTTGTCCGTTTGGTCGAGGTGTACTGCAAGGAACAGGGGCTGTTCCACACCGCGGACTCTCCGGAAGCAGAATATTCGGATACCCTCGTCCTCGATCTGCAAACCGTGGAACCGAGCCTGGCGGGACCGACCCGTCCGCAAGACCGCGTGGCTTTGGGCCAGAGCAAGCAAGCGTTTCACCAGTCTCTAACGGCGATGTTGAGCCGGAGCAAATCCAAGACAACTACTGCGGCTACCGCGACGGCGGCCGCGGTCCCGGTTCGGCTTGATGGCGAGACCCACGATCTGCACCACGGATCCGTAGTCATTGCCGCCATCACCAGTTGCACGAACACCTCGAATCCTTCGGTGATGATGGCGGCGGGACTGCTGGCCAAGAAGGCCGTGGAGCGAGGTGTGCAAACCAAGCCGTGGGTCAAAACCAGCTTGGCACCTGGGTCCAAAGTCGTCACCGATTATCTCATTGAAGCAGGGCTGATGCGGTATTTGGAACAACTGCGCTTCCATTTGGTCGGTTACGGCTGCACCACTTGCATCGGCAATAGTGGACCGTTGCCAGCGCCCATTTCCAAGGCCGTGGAGGAGGGCGACTTGATTGTCGCCGCGGTGTTGAGCGGCAACCGCAATTTCGAAGGCCGCATTCATGGAGAAGTGCGGGCCAATTACCTTGCTTCGCCGCCCTTGGTCGTTGCCTATGCCCTGGCCGGCCGCATGGACATCGACCTGTATCACGAACCGCTCGGGCACGATGCCAAGGGGCAACCGGTGTATTTGCGCGATGTGTGGCCCAGCCAGCAGGAAATTCAGGAAGCGATTCAGCACGGCATCAAATCGAGCATGTTCCACAAGGTGTACGGCGAAGTTTTCAAGGGAGATGAGCGCTGGAACTCGCTGGCGGTTCCCGAGGGGGATCTCTACCAATGGGATCCCACCTCCACCTACGTCAAGCATCCGCCATATTTCGAGAACATGAATGTGGAGCCGCCGCCGGTCCAGGATATCCACGGTGCCCGCGTGCTGGCGCTGTTAGGCGACAGCATTACCACAGACCACATCTCTCCGGCCGGGTCGATCAAGCTTCAGAGCCCGGCCGGCAAATACCTCCTCGAGCGCGGTGTCCAGCAAAAGGACTTCAATTCCTACGGCTCGCGCCGCGGCAACGATGAAGTGATGGTGCGCGGGACCTTTGCCAATGTCCGCTTGCGCAACTTGCTGGCTCCCGGCACCGAAGGCGGTGTTACCCGGCATCTGCCCGACGGTACGCAGATGTCGATTTACGACGCGGCGATGCAATATGCCAAAGAGGGTGTACCGTTGCTGGTTTTAGCCGGGAAGGAGTATGGCTCCGGATCGTCGCGCGACTGGGCAGCGAAGGGAGCACGCCTGCTCGGAATCCGCGCCGTGATCGCCGAAAGCTACGAACGCATTCACCGCAGCAATCTGATCGGCATGGGCGTGCTCCCCTTGCAGTTCGCTCCGGGCGAGACGGCCAAGACCCTCGGCTTGACGGGGGAAGAAAGCTATGATCTGGACGGCCTTGCTGCCGGCGTTGCGAGCGGCTTCTCCGGTGGCCGGGAAATCACGGTACGGGTTCGCCGAACGGATGGCTCGACACGGGAGTTTCGCGCGGTGGTCCGGATCGATACGCCGCAGGAAGTGCTCTACTACAAGCACGGTGGGATTCTGCAATATGTGTTACGGCAACTGCTGACATCAAGATAAGCACGCGGAGGGTTTCGGGTGCGTCGCGGCGAATGATTTTTGCTATCCAAACATGGACGGCCCGTGGCGCAGTTAATCTCGGCTGCGGCGCAGACAGCGGGG
>DATGIQ010000313.1:0-11240 GCA_035295665.1 Gemmataceae bacterium
CCGGAAGAGCCGCATCCACAGAGCGAAGCGATGCCGGCACCGGCTGACGCGGCAACTCCCGCTCCTGACCCCTCCTCTCCAGGCTTTCTGGACGGTCTGACATCCCACTTCGATGGCACCTGCGGTCCCACGCGCGGCGGCGTCTTTAGTGCGGATGTGGAGTATTTGTGGTGGGTGCTCCGAAACGCCAAGGTGCCCGTCGCCCTGGCATCCACGAATGCCCTGGGCGTAACCGGTTCCGAAACGCTGATCGGCGAGCATGACCTTCGGTATGACCATCGGCCGTCGTCCGGTTTCCGAGTGTCGCTCGCCTATTGGCGCGAAGATCCGGTGCCCGAACTGGACTGGGATCGGCCGCGAACGGTAGGCGTGGAAGCCAATTATTTCTTCCTCGGGGAACGTGGGATCAGCATGCCCAACGATACGGCTCCCACGATCATCCGTCCTTTCTTCGCTCTGAACACTCGGAGCGAGTCGGGCTCGGTGGTGGCGGCTCCCGGCATCGCCACGGGAGGCATCACGGCGACCGCGAACTACGGTTTGTGGGGTACCGAGCTCAACTTCCTGAAGAACATCTACTACGAATATCCGGGGAAAACGGTCCGGCTGGATTTCTTTGCCGGCTTTCGCTATCTGGATCTGGGCGAAGACCTATCGGTCACCGGCTTGAGCGTCTACACCCAGCAGCCCGGCGGGGTGTTTCAGCAGTTCGCCGGCAACCAGCTGCTGCAAAACGATCTTTTTTCCACGCGTGATCAATTCTATGGCGGACAAATCGGTGCCACGGCCAAGTTCTTCCTGGAGATTCTCGATGTGAATGTCTCCGGCAAGGTGGCCTTCGGAGGAACCGCTGAAGAACTTCACATCGACGGTTTCCAGATGCGGACGCTGGCCAACGGGACGGTGGTCCCGTCCACCGGTGGCTTGCTGGCGCTGCCGAGCAACATCGGCCGGTATCACCGGGGAGACTTCGCAGTGGTTCCGGAGTTCGACATTTCGGGCTCGTATGTGATCTGCCGGCATGTGAGCCTCACCGCCGGTTATCAGTTCATGTTTTGGAGCAAGGTGCTGCGGCCGGCCGATCAGATTGATCGCGTCATCGATGTCACACAGATCCCCAACTTCCCGATCACGGGAATCGCACCAACCGGCCAGGCTCGGCCAAGCGTACCGTTCCATGAAACGCAATTCTGGGCCCAAGGCGTGAACGTCGCCCTGCAAATCGTTTGGTGAGAACCGGGACGCAGCCGATCAACGGTGGAGGGAATAGAACGCCGAGAACGCCGATCCGGCGGATCGGCGTTCTCGGCGTTCTATTGATCAACCTCTCCCACTGCTCCTCCTTCAACTTTCTTGACAGACCCCTCCTAATCGACTAATTTGTGAGGTAACTCCTCTCCTGCTGAGGCCGATTTTCTCGCCTTACGAGGTAGCTGATGTTCTCATCGCGGACGCTGTTTCTTTGTGGAATCCTTACGCTCGGAACGGCGGTGCTTGCCGGTTGTTCGGATCCGTATGGCGGCCGGATGGAGGTCAGCGGTGCCGTGACGCTTCAGGGCCAGCCGCTCAAGGAAGGGTCGATCCTGTTTGCTCCGTTGGAAAACCAAGATACGCCCGGCGGGGCTCAGGTGATCCAGGGAGAGTACAAAATCCCTCCGCAAAGCGGGTTGAGACCCGGCAAATACCTGGTCCGACTGACGGCCGGAGACGGAAGAACGCCCGCCAACGAAGAGATTGCCGCTCCGGGCGGGCCGGCGAACATCGTTTCGGTGGATTTGATTCCGGAAGACTGGAATACCCGATCCAAGCACGAAATTGAGGTCAAAGCCAGGAGCGTGAATAAGTTCAATTTCGATATCCCGAAAATGAATACCCGGAAGAAGAAGTGATCGTCGGCCCCGGCTCGCTCGGTGCAAGCTGTTGGTCGTTGGCGTTCCGTTCGTTCCGGCGTCTGAGTTCAAAGGAGGCTAGGGGATGCGACGCACTTACCGAAACGGGTTCACCTTGATCGAACTGTTAGTCGTCATCGCCATCATCGCCGTGTTGATCGGTCTGCTCTTGCCCGCGATCCAGAAAGTGCGCGAGGCCGCTAACCGCATCCAGTGCCAGAATAATCTGAAGCAGATCGCATTGGCGAACATGAACTACGAAAGCACCTACAGCACATTTCTGCCTGGCGTGGGCAAGAATGGCTGCTGCTGGGGCGTGTGGACGATCCCGATTCTGCCGTTCATGGAAGAAGATGCCCTGTTCAAGATTTATGTCAACTTCGGCGGGCTCGATTACTCCGGCCCACGCTATAGCAGCTCACCGAACGATAAAGTAACCACCGCCCGGATCAAGACGTGGACCTGCCCCAGCGATGTCCCCCAGGTGTGGCAGGGCGGAGGAAACCTTACCAAGCACAACTACGTCCTCAATGCGGGGAACACGACTTTCTTCCAGGTCAATCTGCCTCTCATTAGCGCCACCCAACCGTGCGCTGCCGGCACGCCTGGCTGTACCGTCTTCGGGGGCGCCCCGTTCAGCTGGTACGCCAACTCGGATCTGAATTGGGACTCGACGTTCCCCTACAACGCCCCGGCGCCCCCGGGTGGGCCTGATAAGGACAAGGGAAAGATGGGCAAGCCGGTCAAGATCAGCGACATCACGGACGGAACCAGCAATACCTTGATGGGTTCCGAGGCGATTCAGGGCCGCGGGGATGACTTGCGCGGCTTCACCTGGTGGGGGGGAGCGGCTGGGTTCACGACCTATCTCCTTCCCAACAGTACGCTGCCCGACGTCATTACCGGCGGCAACTGCATGCAGAGCATCAATCCGACGATGCCCTGCACGACTACCTCTACCCCGAGCTATCCGCGGCTGATGGGGGCTCGGAGCTGGCATCCCGGCGGCGTGAATGGGGCCATGTGCGATGGCAGCGTCCGCTTCATCCCGAACAACATCAGCTTCGCAGTCTGGCAAGCGCTCGGCACTTCCAAAGGAGGCGAAGCGATTGATGTTGGGCCACAGTAACCACAGGCCCAGCCCATACAAGCCCGAAGCGCTAGCGGTGGGTTGCCACGCCGGAACCCGTCGCCGGCGCTTCGGGCTTGTTCGCGTTACTCCGGGAGCGGTTGGCCCTTCGTCTCCGGCGCGAAGGGAAGCGTGAGCAATCCGACGACAAAGATCGCGCACATGGTCACACCGGCGTAACGCATCGGCTCTGGATCGGGGTACCCTGCGAATACCCGGCTTGTCAACAGACCCAAGATTGCCGGACCGGCGGCGGCAACGAATCGGGCAACGTTGTAGCAAAACGAAGTCCCCGTGCTGCGTAGTCGAGTGGGAAACAGCTCCGGAAAATAGATTGCATATCCCCCGAACAGCGCCAGCTGACAGAATCCCATGAGCGGAATCATCGTGAAGATGTCGGCGATCGTTCGAAAAGACCAGAACACGAACGCGGTGCTCAGCATCGCCAGCACAAAGGCGATGGCAAAGGCACGCCGGCGGCCGATGTAATGGGTGACGTAGCTGAAGGCATAAATCCCCAGAAAGGCGCCAATGTTCAACGTAACCGACGTCCATCCGGCCCAGACATCTTCATAAAATGTGACATCCGTCCGGTCGAACCCTTCCGCCAGAAGCCGTGCGTGGAAGATGTAGCGCTGCAGATCAATACTGAAAAAGCCAATCCCCCACAGCCCAATAATGCCGGATGAGGCCAGCAACAGGCCAACAACCGCATTCTTCGTCCAGCGGGGATTCTGAAAGAGTTCGCCAAAATAAGAACCGAGCCGCTCGCGCATGGTGAACTTGGCGGCGGCCAAACGCCAGCGTTCGGGTTCCTTGAGCCGCCAAAAGACAAACGCGGACAGCAGCGCCGGCAGCGTACCGACCACGAACATGATCCGCCAGGATTCGCCGATGATCCCCGCACGGGCAAGGTAAGCCAGCACAATGCCCGTGACAGCGGCGGTGACGTTGCCAAGCGCGGAAAGCGCTTGCAGAAGCCCCAGTGCGAACGGCCGGGCGCGGTCCGGCATGACCTCGGCCACGAGGGAGACGCCCACGGCGAATTCCCCTCCCACGCCGAGCCCCGTCAGGAACCGGTACAGCGCGAAGTCCCCGAATCCCCCGGACAACGCACTCAGGCCGGTGAAGATGGAATAGAGCAAAATGGTGAGCATCATCGTCTTGGCTCGGCCGATGAGATCCCCCAGGATCCCGAAGGCGATGCCGCCGCTTCCCCAGCCGATCAGGAAAATGGACGTGGCATAGCCACTGTATTCTGCGATCGTCTGCTTGTCGGGCTCCACGCCAGGGGAAGGCTCGAGCAGCTTCCGCATGGCCGGTCTGCGGGCGAGGTTAAACAGCTGCTGATCCATCGTGTCAAACATCCACCCGAGGGCAGCCACGGCGAGAACAAACCATTGATATCGGTTCAGCTCCCGCCACCAGGCGGTGTGCCGATCTCGTGCGGCATTGTCGTTTCCGCCCTCAGCTCCTGGGGTGGGAGGAAAGTGTTCGGAGTGCATAGTTCCTCGGGCTAGTCAGTGTATGCCGATCCGGATGGCAGCTTAGGAAGATCCACGATCGTCGGTAAGTGCGCCAGCGATGACGGCTGGCCTATCCGTTCTGTATGATACGAAGATCCTTTACCGTTGACGCCTTTCGCTGACGCGCGGGGTAGCATTGGGGAAAGATCGATGGCGAGTGAAACGTTGCCTCGGATTGGTTTCCTCGGAGCCGGCAGGATGGCCACGGCGCTGGCTCGCGGCTGGCTGGCCGCGGGATTGGTGACCGCGGAGCAAGTCATTGCCAGCGATCCCTCGCCCCAGGCACGCCAGGCCTTCGAGGCTGAGACGGGGCTTCGCAGCATCGACAGCAACCGCGAAGTTCTCGCGGCCAGCGACACCTTGATCTTGGCCGTCAAGCCACAAACGATGCCGGCCCTGTTGATGGAGCTTGGATCGGCCGTGACCGTGGGCCATCTCCTCATTTCCATCGCCGCCGGCGTAAGCCTTCGCCAATTGGCGGAGAGTTTGGGTCGGGATCGGCGGTTGGTGCGCGTGATGCCCAACACGCCGTGCCTGGTCGGAGCCAGCGCCTCCGGCTATGCGCCCGGCGAGGCCGCCACACCCGAAGACATCCGACTCGTGGACCGTCTGCTGAATGCCGTTGGCCGTGCGTTTCGTCTGCCCGAACCTCTGCTCGATGCCGTGACCGGCCTGAGTGGCAGCGGTCCGGCCTTCGTCTACGTCATGATCGAAGCCTTGAGCGATGGGGGCGTGCGCGTCGGTTTGCCGCGCGATGTGGCGACAGCACTGGCGGCTCAAACCGTTTTCGGGGCCGCGAAAATGGTCTTGGAAACCGGCTCCCATCCGGCGGTGCTCAAAGATATGGTGGCCAGTCCCGGCGGCACGACCATCGCCGGGCTGCACGCGCTGGAACGCCACGGTGTGCGGGCAGCGCTGATGGATGCTGTGAAGGCGGCCACGCGGCGGTCCGCGCAGCTGGGGAAAAGTTAGGTAGGGAACATGACGCCATTGCCTGAAAACGAACGCGTCCTGATCTTCGACTTCGGCGCCCAATACGGCCAACTCATTGCCCGGCGGGTGCGGGAGCAACATGTCTTCTGCCAAATTGTCCGCCATGACCTGTCGGCCGCACGGGTGGCCGAACTCCGGCCACGCGGGCTGATTTTCTCCGGCGGTCCGGCCAGCGTGTATGACTCGGGTGCTCCTAAGTGCGATCCCGCCATCTTTGACCTCGGCATCCCGACGTTGGGAATCTGTTACGGAATGCAACTGGCCTGCCAGATCCTGGGCGGTGAGGTCAAACCCGGGGTCAGCCGGGAATTCGGCCGCACCCATTGTCGGATCCAGGAAGCCGATGGTTTGTTTGCCGGAGTGCCCGAGGAAACGGTCGTGTGGATGAGTCACGGAGACCAAGTGCAGTCGATTCAGGGCGATTTTGTCCCGCTTGCCGCCACCGAGACTTGCCCCATTGCCGCTGTCCGGCACCGCAGCCGGCCATTCTTTGGCCTACAGTTCCATCCCGAAGTGAGCCATACGCCCTACGGCAGCCGTATGCTGCGGAATTTCCTTTATGACGTATGCGGCTGCCGGGGACTTTGGCAAATGAAATCGTTTGTCGATACGACCGTCGCCGAGCTGCGCGGGCGAATCGGCAACCAGCGGGTGATTTGCGGTCTGTCCGGCGGCGTCGATTCTTCCGTGACCGCGGCCCTGCTGATTCGGGCCGCTGGGTCCCAGGTGGCCTGCATATTTGTCGACAACGGGCTGCTGCGGCGCGGCGAAGCCGAGGCCGTGCGCAACACTTTCCGGGACCACTTCCACGCCGACCTGCACGTGGTCGATGCCCGCGATCGCTTTTTGCAGGCCCTTGCCGGGATCACGGATCCGCAAGAGAAGCGGCGGATCATCGGTCACGTGTTCATCGATGTGTTCAAGGACGAGGCACGGCGGATCCAGGGGGCCCACTTCCTGGCCCAGGGAACGCTCTATCCCGACGTGATTGAGAGTGGTGCCACTGCGGATGGCCCGACCGCGACCATCAAAACGCACCACAATGTCGGCGGCTTGCCACAGGAACTGGGCTTTGAGCTGATTGAGCCGCTCAAGGATCTGTTCAAAGACGAGGTCCGGCGCCTGGGATTGGAGCTGGGCTTGCCCGAGACACTGGTTTGGCGGCATCCCTTCCCCGGACCGGGGTTAGCGGTTCGCTGTCTGGGACCGGTGACGGCCGCGCGGTTGGAAACCCTGCGGCAGGCCGACGCGATTTTGTTGGAAGAATTGAAACAGGCAGGTTGGTATCGGCAGACTGCTCAGGCCTTCGCGGTGCTGTTGCCGGTGCAGTCGGTGGGCGTGATGGGAGACTACCGGACGTACGAAAATGTGATTGCAATTCGTGCCGTGCAGACCGATGATTTCATGACCGCGGACTGGTCGCACTTGCCATACGAATTGCTGGGCAAGATCTCGACGCGGATTATCAATCAGGTAGCAGGTGTGAACCGGGTCGTTTACGATATCAGCAGCAAGCCGCCGGCGACGATTGAATGGGAGTAGACAATCGTGGATCTTCACCCACCTTGCGCTAGCGGATACCCCTTCTCCCGCCATCCGCGAATGCCGCCATCCATTGAAATGACGTTGGCATATCCCATCTTCTGAAGATTGTCCGCCGCCAGCGCGGAGCGAAAGCCACCGCCGCAGTAGAGCACAATCTCCGCTTTCTTGTCCGGAAGTCGCTGCTCGATATCCCGTTCAATAATTCCCTTGCCCAGATGGATCGCTCCCGTCACATGATCCTTGGCCCATTCGTTGTCTTCGCGGACATCGACTAGCGTGAACCGATCGCCGCGGTCGAGCTTGGCTTTGACCTGGTCCACCGTCAATTCGCGAACCCGGCTCTTGCTCTCTTGCACAAGCTCGAGAAAACCGGGCGAATGCTGGTGCGCCATCGCTAGAGTCCTCCGTTACCTTCTCATATCCAGTCCCGCTGAATGTGTCCGTGTTTGCTTCGCGGCGGTGCGCAGAACCGCGTGCGGATGCGCCCCGCGCGGTTCTGCGCACCGCCGCGAAACCGACACAACCAGCCGGACCATGGATCAGAGCACGCCCAGAAGCAGCTCCGTTACCAACTGGTCCAGCCGTTCATAGGGCAAACGCCGTGCCGTGAGCTTGTCCACGTCGAACGGCATCTCCTTCAGCTTTTTCGCCTGGCCCTTGCTGAACTTGCCCATGAATCCGCGCAAGTCCGGATTGGCACCGTGCAGTTCCTCGAGCAAGCCCTGAATCTCTTGATTATCATGGAATTGGCGAACCTTTTCCTGCATGATCTTGACGGTGCGCATGTTCCGGTCCACGAAGTCCCAAGGATCGGTTTCTGTGCGATACGGATGGGCATCGAAACCGATCGTCCCGCCATACTGGTGATCCGTGAGCAGCTTAATCGTGAAAAAGGCCTCCTTCAGATCGTCGCTGCCAAAGCTGAGATCCTGATCAAAGCGGAGCGGCTTTTGGCCATTCAGATGGACATCGAGGAGCTTGCCGGCGTCCAAGGCCTGGGCAAATTCGTGGTACGGATTGAGCCCCGCCATTTTGATGTGCGCCGTCTCCGGATTGATGCCGCACATTTCCGGATGGTCCAGCGTCGCGATGAAGGCGAGTACACTCCCCACCGTCGGCAAATACAGGTCGCCCCGCGGCTCGTTCGGTTTCGGTTCGATGCTGAATTTGATGTCGTAATCGTTGGCCAGGACATACTCACACAGGAAATTGAGTGCCTCGCGGAACCATTTGCCCGCCTCCACCGGATCCTTGCTGGCATCGACTTCGACGCCTTCCCGACCGCCCCAGAAGACGAAGACCTGCGTCTGGAGCTCGGCGGCGACATCAAGGGCATTCATCACCTTCTGCGTGGCAAACGCACGGATGGCCGGATCGGTACTCGTGAACGCGCCGTCCTTGAAGATCGGATGATAAAAGAGGTTCGTGGTGGCCATCGTGGCCTTGATGCCCCAGTCACCCAGGGCTTTCTTGACATCTCGCAAAATCTCGTCCCGTTTGATTGCCGATGCGCCGAACGGCAGGATGTCGTTGTCGTGAAATTCAAATCCGTAGCAATTCCGCTGAGCCAGACCGCGAATGCACTCCAGCGCGCTCAATTCCGGCCGGGTCTGCTCGCCGAACGGATCCCGGCCACGGTTTTGTAAGCACCAAATGCCAAAGGCGAACCGGTCTTCTTTCGTCGGCGCATAAAAGTGCGATGGCATAGACATTCCCATCAAGGAATCAGGAGTGAACACTGCTTTTGGAGAGCTGAGCCCGCTGCTCAGCTTCCAGGCGGGCGAACCGGCGCAGGACGATCAGAATGTCAATCCCCTCGAGGGGGATGAGCACCCAGAGAACAGTATACACGTGGTTGAAAAACCATGCCGCCAAGCCCGTGCCGACCATCAGGGGCTTTTGCTGCCAGGGCGGCCACTCCGGAGGCGGAATAAGGCCTTTCCAAACCACGAGCACCCAGATAAGGACCGCCGTCAGTCCAGCCAACGTGGTCGCCAGCAGATACGCCCGCTTGGTCAACAGGATTCCGTAATAGTTAATCCGAATGCGCTGCATGCCTTGGCTTCCACAGAGATCCGAACCGGTCAACGAGCCGTCGCCAGGGCCGGCTTCAGCTCCACGGGCGGCCTGAATGATCGCTTGCATGAACGCCGGCAAATCATCCGGCTTCCGGCTCGTGATCAGGTTGCCGTCCCGCACGACCTCGGCATCTACGTACTTTCCGCCGGCGTTGATGACATCGTCCTTGATCGCAAAAAAGCAGGTCGCTTTCCGACCTTTGAGTGCCTGCGTGGAGCAAAGCATCCAGCCACCGTGGCAGATAGCCGCAACTACCTTCCCTTGCTCCGCCATGGTGCTGACGAGACGAATCATCGCCGGACAGCGGCGCATATGATCGGGTGCATAGCCTCCCGGAATGACCAGGATGTCGAAATCGTCCGCGGAAACGTCGCTGGCAGCTTCGTCGCTTTTCGCAGGGTAGCCAAGCTTGCTGGGATAAGTCTGCCCGGCATCCGGGCCAACCAGCGTGACCGTGCAGCCGGCCTCGCGCAGCCGGTAGACAGGATACCAAACTTCCAGTTCCTGATACATCTGCTCGACCAGGACAGCGGCCCGCTTGCCTTGCAGTTCCATGGTGACCTCCTTCAATTGCAGTGAGCGGCTCATGGATCAGTGGTGATTCTAAGCGTTTAACCGGTACCAGGCTATCGTTTCCTGGATGGCCTGGTCGAACGGAAGCTTCGGTTGATACCCCAGCTCACGTTTTGCCTTGTCGATGCTGTAATCGAGGTTCAGGCCGAAGAGCTTGAGCCGAGCCTGGGTCAACCGTGGTGGCTGGCTGGCCCCGAGACGCCGCGCCCGCCGCTCCATGGTCCAGGCGACAATCCGCGCCACCCAGAGTGGAATCGAGCGGGTCGGTCTTTGCAACCCCAGCCCATCGGCGATGGCCTCGATGAAGCGACGCTTGGAGACGAACTCGCCATCGGTCAGGTTGTATACCTGGCCCACGGCCTTGGGTTTTTCCATGGCCAGGAAAACTGCCTCCACGAGGTTGCCGACGTAGATGCAGTTGATCGCGCGCTTGCCACGTCCCAGGTAGGGGAGCTGCCCGGTACGCAATAGCTCGATCATCCGCGGCAACACGGTGCGGTCACGCGGTCCATAGATCAACCCCGGCCGGAGCACCACGACGGGGACACCGAAGCTCCGAAAGGCGTCCAAAGCCAGCCGTTCCGCTTCCACCTTCGTTTGCGTGTAGCCGTCGATATGGACAGCCGGCAAGGCTTCGGTTTCATCCGTGCCGTAGTGATGACGTGCCGCATAGACTCCCAGCGTGCTCAGGTGGATGAACCGCTGCAACGGCTTGCCCTTGCAGGCCCCGAGAAAGTCACGCAAAGCCTGGACGTTGACTGCCCGATAATCCTCCACCGGACCCCAATCGCCGACCTTGGCCGCACAATGGACGACGACCTCTGCGCCTTCCAGCGCCCGCTGGACCAATTCGAGATCGCGGAGGTCGCCACGGTGGACGCTGGCCCCGAGGCGCTCCAGCAAGGCCGTGTCGCTGTCGGCACGGGCGATGGTGCTGACGGAATGGCCACGTGCCACACAGGCTTCCGCCAAGTGTCCGCCGACGAAGCCCGTGGCGCCGGTAATGAAGATGCGTATCGACATCAATCTGATTTCGTTTGTCGGGCGGCGGTTTTGGCGACGCGCCGCCCATTCTACGACTTGCCTTCAAGTTCCTTGACGACTTCCGCGACCAGGGCCGGGTTATCTTGCCGGAGAAGATGGTCGATGCGTGATTGGGGCACACCAAGCTTTTGCATGGCCGAGGCAGCCGCCTCCCAGGCCCGCTGGCGTTTCTTCCCCTGTGCCAAATACAACTCGCCCACCAACTCCGCCAGCCGTTGCTGCTGGATCGGTCCCTGGTTGTCGTAATACCGTTTGATGATCTTCTGCTGATGAGGAGTGTAGTCCTCCAACATGGGCATCCCTCCACCGGCCCGACCGTGTCTCGGCCCGCCCGATGTGGCGGGCCGAGATCGGAGCCAGTCATTTGCTGCCGCGGCCACTCTTCAATTCTGCGGGCACCGGGTAATGGACTTCACCGGTCGCAACCCACTCCACGCCGCGAATCAGCAGCGTCTGGAATCC
>DATGIQ010000314.1:0-7900 GCA_035295665.1 Gemmataceae bacterium
GTGACGGCCGGCGGCAGCGGCTACACTTCCGCCCCCATCGTGGGGATTACGGGAGGCGGGGGAACCAGCGCGACGGCAACGGCCACTCTGGCCGCTTCCGGCGGAGTCTATACCATCAACATCACCAACGGCGGCTCCGGGTATACGAGCGCGCCGGGGGTAAGCTTCAGCGGCGGCGGCGGCAGCGGCGCCACGGCCACAGCGACCATCTCAGGCGGCAAGGTTAGCGCCATCACCATTAACCTTCATGGTTCGGGCTATACCAGCGCACCGACGGTCAACTTCAGCAATGCAGGGCATGGCGGCACCGGCGCGGCGGCTACCTCTGGTCTTGGCTTCGCGGTGGCCTTGGTGACCATTACCAATGGCGGCACCGGCTACACGAGCCAGCCGACCATCGGCTTCTCCGGCGGCGGCGTCACCGGCAGCGGCGCCGCGGCCACGGCGTTTCTAAATGTGGCATCTGTCGTCGTCAATACCGGCGGGGTGGGATACCAAACCCCGGCATCGGTGACCTTCAGCGCGCCAGTAAGCGGCGGCACCCCGACTGGCACCAGCACGATGCAGCTCAGCCTGGTCATTCTGTCCAACCCAGGCGCCGGTTACACGGCCGCGCCGACGATCACCATCAGCGGCGGCGGCGGCAGCGGCGGCGCGGCTACAGCCACACTGGCTGCCACCGGTGGAGTCTACCTCAACCCGCTGACTAACGGAGGTTCGGGCTACAGCACCATGCCGACCGTCAGTTTCAGCGGTGGCGGCGGCAGCGGAGCGGCAGCCACGGCCACCGGGGACGTCACTGTCCCCAACGGCGTGACCGTCACCAACGGCGGCTCCGGCTATACCAGCGCACCGTCCGTAAACTTCATCAACGCTGGAACCGGAGGCAGCGGCGCAGCAGCCACTGCAACGATCGGTAACTCCGGCGGCGGAATCCTGACGATCACTTCGCTCGGTGACCAGACGGTGATCAATTACGGCTACTCGGGGCCCGCAGCGGCGTCGGCTCCGTTTAATCAGAAGACCGTTACGCGGCACTACGGCTTCGGCGGCACCCAGGGAACCGTGACCATCGGCGGCGTCAATGCTCCCATCCAGAGTTGGAGCGACACACAGATCGTGGTGCAGGTACCGGCGCTGCCTCTCAGCGATTTGTGTCCACTCCAGCAGCAAGCGCAATTTGGCGGCCCTAACGGCAGCAGCGTTACGGCAGCCTATTGCGGCCAACTGGTGATCACGGCCGCCAGCGGCATGCAGTCGATCGATACCGTCACCGTCACGGTTGGCGGCAAGAAGCCTACCGTGCTGGCGGCGGGAAAAACAATTCAATCCGCGATCGACGCGGCTGCCCCAGGGGATATGATCATCGTTCCTCCCGGTACCTACCACGAGATGTTGATCATGTGGAAACCCGTGCGGCTCCAAGGCGTAGGCGCGGCATCCTCCATCATCGACGCGAATGCGCACCCGGCCGGCACACTGCTGAACCCATGGCGCGCATCCATCAACTGCCTGTTTGGCTTGGCGCTCAACGGTCAACCCAGCACCGGCGGAAATCCGTTCGATCCGACCGGAATGTACAGTTGCCCCAACCCGAGCAACCCGACCGCCAGCGGGACTGGCCCGGACGGGAATACCTGGAACTACTTCTACGGCGGTGCGAGTTTCCCGACCATGGTCGTGGACCGCATCCCGCTGGAAGGCATCCTCGGCTGGGATGCCACGGTCAACGGCAACCTCGCGGAGCAGTTGCAAGAACCCTCCATCATGGGGGCTTACGAGGGCGCCGGTATTACGGTGGTGGCGAAGGGCGTCAACATTCCCACCGGATCCGCCGATCCATTTGGATCCGGAGCGGAAGCCGCTTTCCCGGCCGGCACTACGCTGCTCACCGGACCGGTGGGTCCGAACGGCGGGGTGATGCCGACCGAACTCAACCCGGTCTGCCACACCAGTGCTGGAAATGCGACCAATCCCTACCCGAGCAACTTCAGCTGTGGCCCATCAAGCATTGATGGGCTGGGGATCACAGATTCCTCGCAGGGCGGCGGAGGCATCTTCGTCCACGCCTGGGCGCATAACCTCCAGATTGCCAATAACCGGATCTTCAACAACGCCGGAACGCTCTCGGGCGGGATGACTCTGGGGCAGGGCGAATTCCCGGAGGCGTATCTTAACGGCAGCGCGACCACTTCAACTCCCAATACCTGTCTGTCGAACTTGGTCCAAAATAGCCTGCCGGCAAATACGCAGTTGCCCTATTGCGAGAACATCAACCTGAACGTGCATAACAACATGGTCACTAACAACTCTTCCACAGGTGACGAGTTGTTCACCGGTACTCCGGCTGGCGCAGGCGGCGTCAGCATCTGCACCGGCGCCGACTGGTACGATTTCAATTACAACTGGGTGTGCGGCAACCTGAGCACCGGCGATGCCGGCGGCGTCGGCCACCTGGGCTTCTCGTGGAACGGGGATATCGAGCATAACAGCTTCCTCTTCAACCAGGCGACCAACCCGAGCATCCAGGCCAACGGCGGCGGTCTCATGATTATGGGCGCCGCCCCTGACGCGACGGTCAACGGCGTGGAATGCGGCTCGGTAACCGATAACGACTGCGTACCGGGCCTGAGCGACGGCACCGGACCCAGGCTCGTCATCAACGCGAACCTGATCCAAGGGAACTCGGCCGATGCCGGCAGCGGCGGCGGCCTGCGGTTACAGGGGGTCAACGGCACCGATGTCGCGCGCTTCCCCTCCAACCCGGCCTTGTGGTATCACGTTACCGTCACCAATAACATCATCGTGAACAACGTGGCTGGTTGGGACGGTGCCGGGGTATCGCTGGAAGACGCTTTGGCGGTGACGCTCACGAACAATACCATCGCTTCGAATGACACGACGGCTTCCTCCGGCGTGCTCTTCAACACGCTGGGCGCTCCGCTGGCCAGTTCGCAGTCGCCGGGGCCTATCTGCCAGTCGAAGACTGGCGGCACGGCATCGTGCCCGCAGCCCGCCGGCCTGGTGACCATGCAGAACAGCCCCCAGCTGACCTCCTCGTTCGTCGGCGTCGGCACCATCACTTGTCCCGCCGGCAACTACGCTCCTGGAACCGGCGCGGGTAACGGGAGTTGCACTAAGATTTCGTACCCGGCTCTGTACAACAATATCTTGTGGCAGAACCGGTCATTCGATATCACGGTTGGCGCTCTGGGCACGGGCACTCAGAACCAGCAGAACGTCGTCACGCTGTACAACGCGTTCAGCAATACGGTGGCGGCCAGCCAGGCATCCACCGGCGCTTGCCCGGCCGGTTCCAGCTACTGGGACATCGGCGTGCGCAACGATACCAGTCCGACCAACCACGGATCGGGCTTTACGCTGAATCCGCTCTATGGAGTTCTGACCAATACCAGCGGTTACAGCGGCACCAATTCGAGCAGCAACCCCGCGGTGGTCAGCCAGTACTGCAACGGTTCGCGTGTGCCGCCGGAGAACGGAGGCTTGGGCTATCAGGTGCCGCCGGGCATCTCCGATGCGGTCATCCCGAACCCGATCTTCAGCCTGACGCCGACCGCGACGGTGGACGAAGGCAACAACTGGATCAACATTAGTTGGGGACCGCTATCCCAGCTGAATCCGATGACGAGCAATTCGAGCACCAACGTAGTCCTCGGCAACTACGCGCCCCAAACGACTTCGCCAGCTATAAACGCGATATCGTGCTCCAGTACGGCTGGCGGCGTTTGCACCATAACTCTACCCGCCGGTAGCAGCGGCGTGACGACAATCCAGGCCCCAGCGACGGATTACTTCGGCAACGCGCGGCCCGATCATGGCAACAATACGATCGACATCGGCGCCGTCGAGCTTCCGAACCAGTAAGGCGAACTGCGGATGGGCCGGTATCGCTGCCGGCCCACTCGCGAAGGCGACTATGAGGAAATCATCGATGTCTCGAAATCAGACGATGCGGGGAGTGAAGATGTTTCTCTTGTTAGGTTCGCTGGCCGGTAGCGTCCTGCTCCCGATCGTTGTAGGTCAATCCGCTCCTCCGCCGGCTGCGCCCGCAGCAAAATCCGCCGCGCCCGTCCGTTACCTGCCCAATCGCTTCTCCCGGCGCGCCCTGATGTATTACGAAGGCGTCTGGGGAATCGATTCGCTCAGCGTAAAGCTCGCTGAATCCGGCGAAATGGTCCGGTTCAGCTACCGCGTCCTAGACCCCGAGCGGGCCAAGGCGCTCAACGATAAAAAAAGCGAGCCGTCCTTGATTGATCCGGAGGCTCGCGTTCGGCTGGTGGTTCCGCAAATGGAAAAGGTCGGCCAACTGCGGCAGAGCAGCACGCCCGAGGCCGGTAAGTCTTATTGGATGGCATTCTCCAATTCGGGGCGGCCGGTGAAAAAAGGGCACCGCGTCGACGTGGTGATCGGAAATTTCCGAGCCCAGGGGCTGGTGGTGGATTGAACACTTTGACGAAGCGCAAATAGGAAACGCCGGGAAGATCTTACTGTTGAGGAGAGTGTGTTTACAAATCGGGCTGTGAGGAAGATATCGATGATCCGAAAATCCCTGGTGTTCGCTGGCTCTTGGGCCGTTGCTGTTTCGTTCGCCGCGGCCGCAGACCTCTCTTCCGACCCGGTCAAGCTATCGGCTGCCCAGATCGTTGAAAAAAATGTGGCGGCTCGCGGCGGGCTGGAAGCCTGGCGCGCCGTTCAGACGATGACGTTATCGGGGAAGCTCGGGGCCGGCGGCAATCAGCGTGCTACTTTGCAGACACCGAACAATGGGCCGGCCGGCCGGGCCAAGCCTGGTGAGATGACCGTGCCGCAGCGCCCGGTTGAAGAGGTCCAACTACCCTTTGTCATGAAACTCGAGCGCCCGCGTAAGATGCGGTTTGAGCTCGAGTTTGCGGGCCAGACGGCCCTCCAGGTGTTCGACGGGACCAACGGATGGAAGCTCCGGCCGTTTCTCGGGCGGCGCGTGGTCGAACCCTATACGGCGGACGAAATGAAAACCACATCCAAGCAGGCCGACCTCGATGGGCCGCTGGTCGATTACGCCGCTAAGGGGAGCCGCGTCGAACTGGCCGGCGTGGAGCAGGTCGAAGGGCGGGACAATTATAAGATCAAACTGACTCTGAAATCCGGCGAGTCGCTGCATGTCTGGATAGACACGCAGACGTTCCTGGAAACCAAAATGGAAGGACAGCCGCGGCGGCTGGACGGCACGGATCATCCGGTCGAAGTCTACCTCCGGGACTATCGCAATATCGACGGGCTCGAGATTCCGTTCGTGCTGGAGACCAAGGTTCTCCCGGTAGGCCGGACCGCTCTGGGGTTCAAGGATCCACCGGTTCCGGTCGAGCGGACGAGGATCGAAAAAGTCGTAGTGAATCCCAAGTTGGAAGAGGCGCAGTTTGCGAAGCCGGACGCCGAAGTCGCCTCAAACGCGAAACGGCAATGAGGTAAGCGGGATTTTCGGTACCAGGAGTTGACGCCTGCAAACTCGGCGGAGCCGCTGAGGTGATCAGGCGCCAGCGGGGGGAGTGGACGATGAGACGGTCGATCATGTTATTGGCTTTATGCGGAGCGGCCTTGGCGCCCCTGGCGCGGTCGTACGAATATCCGCTGCAATTCACCCCCAACGCCGGCTTCCGCGGGTTGGTGGTAGCGGGCTATGAGATCGCCAATGGCGAAGTCGTCGGAAACTGTAGCTATTACACGATGTCCGGCGGCTCCGGCAAGGGGGGCGGCCGAGGAGCTATCAAACAATATCCGCAGACCTGCACGTGGGACTTGTTCGGCAACCTCGTGAGCGTCCAGAAGGGCGCACCAGTCGCGCCGCCGGCGCTCTATACCAAGGGCACCCAGGTGGTTTATGCGGCGAGCGGCAGCAACTACACAGGAACCGACTCGAAGCTGCCGGAGCGGGGTTTTGTCAACTCCCCGGGCGCGCACTACACATGGCTCACGCCGGCCAGCAATGCCGTTATTCACCAGTTCGTCTATACGCTCCAGGTGGTCCTGAAGAGCGACGGCGACATCCCGGTTGACATTAACAGCGTGACGGTCAGCGCGCTGCACGGCGTGGCGACTTTGAAAGGCACCACCTGCGACGGAGAGATCAAGGTCGGCAACACGTGTTCGATCACAGTGACTTATGACCCGACGAAGCTCACATCCAATACGGGGCTGGCTGCGGACACGCTCCGCATCGACGTGAACTCAGATGCCGGCGAGGCGCACGACTATATCCAGAAATTAACGATTATTGTGCCACAGAAGCCTTAACTCTTGGTCGGCAGCTAAAAGAACCCTCCGACGATTCGACCCGGCGCCACTGTGGTCATCGATCGAATTGGGGTGGAGAGTGTCATGAACTTACAGCTTGGCAGGACGCGTATTTTCGCGGCAGTTCTGCTTTCGATCTTCGGGGCCGTTTCGGCGAGCGCTCAGAAAACCACTCCAGTAGTTCTGATCTCCGTTCAACCGAATCCGGTCGTTAACGGCTCCAATGTTACGATCTCCGTGACCGTAAAGCCCGCGACTGGAGTCGCAGCGCCGGCCTTGCCGAGCGGCCAGGTTACGATCAACGCCACAGCGTCCTGTGCGGCCAATGTACAACTCGGCGTGGTTACTCTGGATTCGAGCGGCAACGGGCAACTCATGGTTTCGACTTGGCCCTGTGCCGGAGCCTTCACGGTCGTCGCAAGCTATGCCGGGGACGCCAATTTTTTGACGGCGAACTCGGCGGCTCTCATTGTAACGGTTCTGTCGCAGTACACGCAGACCACTACGACCCTCGCGTCATCCCAAAACCCTTCCACCGTGGGCCAATCCGTCACGCTCAGCGCCACCCTGACTTACACATTCACGCTTCTGACGCGCCCCTCTGGAACTATCACCTTCACCGACACGAATACCAACACAGTACTGGGAAGCGCGGCCGTAGCAACCGGATCGGGCACCCATACGGTGACCGGGGCTTTCATCACGATATCCAACTTGGCTCCCGGCTCGTATTCCGTCCAAGCGAGCTACTCCGGCGATAACATTTATGCCGGCAGCACTTCATCGATCGTGATCCAGGTGGTCCAGCAGTCGGCGCCTTCTGTTACCACCACGGCGCTCACTGTCTCCGCGGGCCAGGTGACACAAAGCACATCAGTCACGTTCACGGCCACCGTAACCTCTAAGGCGGGAGACATTCCCACTGGCCCGGTCACATTCACGTCGGACGGCGCGACCACTCTGGGCGTGGTCAACCTCGATTCGACGGGCACGGCGACTCTGAGCATCTCCACCCTGGCGATCGGCACGCATCAGATCGTCGCGGCTTACGGCGGCAGCAGCACCGACGGTGCCAGTAGTTCATCTCCTGTGAGCGTGACGGTAACGACTCCTCCCCCGGCACCAACCACCACAACTTTGACGTCCTCGGCAAATCCGGTGACGGCCGGCACGGCCATCACGTTAACGGCAACTGTGACGTCGGCTGCTCCCGGCACGCCAACCGGCTCGGTTGAGTTCTTCGACGGCCCCACGCTCCTCGCCACAGCCGCGGTCGATCAGACCGGCACTGCCGTGCTGACGGGTGTTTCCTTGCCTGTCGGAGTCCATCAGCTTTCCGCAATCTACAGCGGGGATTCCACTTTCGCCGGCAGCCAGGGGACCGGCACGGAAACCGTGAACGCGCCTCCACCTGCCAGTCCTACCACCACATCGATCAGTTCCTCGGCGAACCCGTCGGTCTTCGGCCAAACGATCACCTTCAGCGCCAGTGTCAGCGTCTCGACCGGGGTCGCGACGGGTTCCGTGACTTTCACCATCGGCAGCACCTCTACCCAAGTCCCGCTCGACAACACGGGAACCGCCACTCTCACCACCGCCGCTCTTCCCG
>DATGIQ010000315.1:0-8939 GCA_035295665.1 Gemmataceae bacterium
GAACAGAGCGTGCCGAAGGCGCGCGAGACGCGGTCCTGCAGCGCCTGCCGGTTCTCGTGGACAAGCGATTGCCGCGCCTGCCGCTCATACGTGATGATCTGCGGAATCACCTCGCGGATTTCCGACAGGATTGTCGTCTCGCTTTTCCCCAGGGTTACCTGGTTGGAGATCTGGTAAAAGTCGCCGGACGCCCGGCTCCCTTCGCCGTAGAGACCGCGGACGGCCAGGTTGATCTTCTGCAAGGCGCGAAACACCTTCTCGATGTGCTTGGTGAGCACCAGCCCCGGCAAGTGCAGCATGACGCTGGCGCGCATGCCGGTGCCGACATTCGTGGGGCAGGCCGTCAGGTAGCCAAATTCCTCGCTGAAAGCGTAACTCACCTTCTGCTCCAGGAGGTCATCAACCTTGTCGATGTCCTGCCAGGCTTCGTCCAGCGATAGGCCGCTGCGCATCACCTGAAGCCGAAGCTGATCTTCCTCGTTGACCATGAGACTGACCGTCTCGCGTTCATCGAAGGCAACGCCGCGGGGTCCTTCGGCGGCGGCGATCTCGCGGCTGATCAGTTGCCGTTCGACCAGGAACTGCCGGTCGAGCGGACTGAGGCTGGCGATGCTGAGGTAGCTCAAGGGCGAGGCGGTATCCAGTTTGGCGATGCGCTCGCGGAGCAGAACCTCCATGTCCGCCTTTTGATGGGCGCTGGCACGGTTGGTAAAGGGAAAAGCGGCCAGGTTGCGCGCCAGGCGGATCCGGCTGGAGATGACAATATCGGCCTCGGGCCCAGTGCCGCGCAGCCATTCGCCACTGGTATGAGTCAGGTTATCCAGATTCATCCGTGGCTTCCTTCTTTCGAATCAAGTCACGTAAGCGAGTGGCGTCTTCGTAGGCTTCCGCCTCGACGGCCTCTCGCAGTTGTCCTCTCAGTTCCGTTAATTCGGCCACCAGCGCAGCCGAATTGGGTCGGCGCCGCGGCACCTTGCCGACGTGCCGGCCGGCTCGATGAATCCGCCTCAAGAGCGGCTCGAGCCCAATGCGGAAAGCCTGGTAATCATGGGGGCATCCCAGCCGGCCTTCCGCACGAAACTCCATATACTTTATGCCGCAAACGGGACAGGTCAACCGCGCCAGTTCATCCGTAGGCTGGCCGATGTGCTGGCCGATCAGCGTCTGCAGAATCGCCGGCAGGTTCAGCTCCTGCTGCTTGACCAACTGCTTCTGTTCAGCACACGCTTCGCAGAGGTGCAGCACTTTCTTTTGGCCGGACACAATATCGGTTAAGTGAACCGTGGCCGGCTTCGAGCAGCTCTGACACTTCATGCCGGCTTCCTCCCTGAAGCGCGAGCAACCGTCGGACAAGATTGCCCTTGCTTTGTTCCTCGTTGACCCCGCACGGGTTCGTTTTGCTCAGCTTTCTTCCAGCTGGCGAATGCGATCCCGGAGCCGGGCCGCCTCTTCATAAGCCTCTCGGGTGACTGCTTGCTGCAGTTGCTTGCGCAGTTGAATCAACTCGGATTGGGTCTGTATATTCTGCGGCAAGCGGCGCGGCGTCTTCCCGCAGTGCCGAACCTCGCCATGAATATTCTCCAAGAGCGGAGCGAGTTCTTCCCGGAACTCTTGGTAATCGTGTGGACAGCCCAATCGGCCGGAATTCCGAAATTCGACAAACTTGATCCCGCACACCGGGCATTCCCGTTGGTTAAGGGCGCTTGCTTCATCGCCCTCTTCGATCTGTCCGGCGCCCCCTTTTTGTCCCGCGCCCTGTTGCTGGGAATCGTAGAAGAATTTTTGGTAACATTCTTCGCACAGGTGCAACTCTTCGTACTGCTCCTCACTAACCACTTCCGTAATGTGGTAGGTGGCCGGCTTGGGACACTTCTGGCACTTCAGCATTGCCACGACTCTCCCATCGTTTCCAAGCTCCGACGCACGTCCCCAGCGCCATTCTAACAGGGGGGGGGATGCTGTCAAGGACAGGGCGAACGAGGCGAAATCCGCAAGCCCCTATCGCGTCGGCCCGCTCCGGTCGTTCGCTCCGCGTTCGCTGCGCGCAACACCTCGAATCAGTAATTGCGCGCAGAAAATGCGGAAGACGCAGCGCCCGAATCGGCACAGGCCGGCGGTTGACAAGATTTCCGACCCGGCATAAGCTAATCACATCCGCCGAACGTGCATGCACGGATTGCTGCGGATGAGCAAGCCCTGGCACCGACCGAGGGCTTTTTTTATTGTCTTTCTGGGCCGCACGCCCTGGGAGCTGCCCGCATGCCCGCCTATCATCCCAAGACCATCGAACCCCGCTGGCAACGTTACTGGGAAGCACACAAAACCTTCCGCGCTCCCGACCACTCGGACAAGCCCAAGTATTACATCCTCGATATGTTTCCGTATCCCAGTGGAGCGGGGCTTCACGTCGGCCATCCGGAAGGGTACACCGCAACCGATATCTTGGCCCGGTACCGGCGGATGCGCGGCTTCGAGGTCCTGCACCCAATGGGTTGGGATGCCTTCGGCTTGCCGGCCGAGCAGTACGCCATCGAGACTGGCACGCATCCGCGTGTCACGACGCAGCGGAACATCGACACGTTTCGCCGGCAAATCAAGATGCTGGGCTTTAGCTACGATTGGGATCGCGAAATCGACACGACGGATCCGCATTATTTCCGATGGACGCAGTGGATCTTCTTGGAGCTTTTCGATACATGGTATGATCCGGTGCAAAACCGAGGCCGGCCCATCGCGGAACTGCCCATTCCGGCGGACGTTCAGAAGGCGGGCGCCGACGCCGTGCGATCCTACCAGGACAGCAAACGGTTGGCGTACCAGGCGGAAGTGCCCGTCAATTGGTGCCCGGCCCTGGGAACCGTGTTGGCCAACGAAGAAGTCAAGGATGGCAAATCGGAGCGGGGAGGCCATCCGGTCGTGCGGATGCCGCTCCGCCAGTGGATGTTGCGGATCACTGCTTACGCCGATCGTTTGTTAGCCGACCTGGACCAGGTGGATTGGCCCGAGCCCATCAAGCAAATGCAGCGCAACTGGATCGGCCGCAGCGAAGGGGCGGAAATCGATTTCCCCTTGGCATCCGACGCCGGGAAGTCTCACCCGGCGATCCGCGTGTTCACGACCCGGCCGGACACGGTCTTCGGCGCAACCTACATGGTGTTGGCTCCGGAGCATCCCCTGGTCGAAGCCATCACCACAGCAAACCAACGCAGCGCCATCCAAGCGTACCAACGGCAAGCCACCGCCAAGAGCGATCTGGAGCGTACGGAGTTGACGAAGCAGAAAACGGGCGTCTTCACCGGGGCCTACGCCCGGAATCCGGTGAACGATAAAGCGATCCCCATCTGGATTGCGGACTACGTCCTGGCCAGCTACGGCACCGGTGCTATTATGGCCGTGCCGGGACAAGATGAGCGCGATTGGGAATTCGCGGAAGTGTTCGACCTGCCCATCGTTCGGACGGTCCAGCCGCCGGAGAGCTGGCAGGGAAAAGCTTACCTCGACGAAGGCCCGGCCATCAACAGCGGGTTCCTCAATGGGCTGAACATCGCCGATGCCAAGCGACGCATCGTCGATTGGCTGGAAGCGCACGGGTTCGGCACGCGCAAGGTGAATTACAAGTTGCGCGATTGGCTGTTCAGCCGGCAACGATACTGGGGCGAGCCATTCCCGATCTTGCATGAACTCGACGCCAACGGCCAGCCAACCGGGCTTGTCCAACCGCTGACGCTTGCGGAGCTGCCGCTGGTGCTGCCGGAGCTCGAAGACTACAAACCGTCCGGCCGGCCGGAACCGCCTCTCGAAAAGGCCGCCGACTGGGTCTGGGTCGTCCGCCACGGCAAACGCTACAAGCGTGAGACCAACACCATGCCACAGTGGGCCGGTTCCTGCTGGTACTTTTTGCGGTACCTCGACCCGCACAATGATCAGGCGTTTTGTGCGCCGGCCAAGGAACGTCACTGGATGCCCGTCGATCTGTATGTTGGCGGCGCGGAACACGCGGTGCTCCACCTGCTCTATTCACGCTTCTGGCACAAAGTTCTCTTTGACCGTGGCCATGTGCACACACCGGAGCCCTTCCGCAAGCTGGTGAACCAGGGCATGATTCTTGGTGAGATGGAGTTCACCGCGTGGCGACGGCAAGGCAAATGGATTGCGCCGCCGGCCGAGGCGGAGGAACAACCAGGCGACCAACGCATCAAACTCACGGAGGACCAGGTCGAGAAAAAAGGGGATGGGTTCGTGCTGACCGAGCAGCCGAACGTCCGCGTCGATGCCCGTGCCTACAAAATGTCCAAGAGCCGCGGTAACGTCATCAATCCGGACGAAGTGGTCAACCGCTACGGCGCCGACAGCATGCGCCTCTACGAGATGTTCATGGGCCCCTTGGAAGCGACCAAGCCCTGGAGCATGCGCGGGGTCGAAGGGGTGTACCGATTTCTGGGCCGAGTTTGGCGCTTGGTGATTGACGATCGCGCCGACACACTGAAACTCGCTGCCGCCGTCACCGCGGACGAACCCGACCGGGAGACGCAACGGCTCGTCCACCAGACCATCAAGAAAGTAACCGAAGACCTGGACGCGATGCGGTTCAACACCGCCATCTCCGCCATGATGGAGTTCAGCAACCACGTGATGAAGCTGGAGCGCCGGCCGCGTTCGGCTCTGGAAACGCTGGTACTGCTTCTGAGTCCTTTCGCGCCCCATCTGGCGGAAGAGCTGTGGTCAGCCCTGGGCCATCCGCACACGCTGGCCTATGAGCCTTGGCCGTGCTTTGAAGAAGCGCTCACACGAGCGGAGGAGATCGAAATTCCGGTGCAGATCAACGGCAAGCTGCGGAGCAAGATTACCGTGCCTGCAGACAGTGGCGAAGCTGAGCTGCAAGCCGCCGCCCTCGCGGACGAACGCATCCAAAGTATGCTCCAAGGCAAGCAGATTCGCAAGGTGATCGTCGTGCCGCGCAAGCTGGTCAACATCGTGGTGGCCGGATGACCGATCAAGCGCAGTCGTGGAGCCAGGCGGCGAAGACCTACGAACAAGACTTCATCGATCCCTATCGTGCCGGTGTGCAAAGTCCACTGGAACAGGCCCTGCGCAAGCTGGCCGATCCGGCCCGCAAGACAGTCGCTGACCTGGGCTGTGGCACGGGTCCGCTCTTGCCGTTTCTGTCGGAGCACTTTCAGCACGTCCTGGCCATCGATTTCGCCCCGGGAATGCTTGAACGGGCTCGCACAGGTTCCGCGTCGCTCCGAAACGTCGAGTTTTTCCAGCTGGCTTTGACGGACCTGGCCCCGTTGGCCGGCGGGGTGGATGTTGCCGTCGCCGTCAACAGTCTGGTGATGCCGGAAATCCCTGCGGTGGAGGAGAGCTTGCGGCAAATTCACCGTCTGCTGCGGCCAGGCGGCGTATTTCTCGGCATTGTCCCGGCCATGGATGGGGTCCACTACCACACCATGCTGTTGGTGGATCGGGCGCTAGCCGCGGGCAAGCCGATAGAGGCAGCCCGCAAGAACGCGGCCCACTTCGCCGAGCATGCCCTGTACGATTTTGCCTTCGGCCAGTTCCGCTACCAGGGTCTGGAACAGCATTTTTGGCAGCCCTTTGAAGTCAGCTACCGATTGCAGCGGGCCGGATTTCGCTGCGTTCAGCTGGAACGGGTACTCCTCTCCTGGGAGCAGCTGGCGTGCGCGGAGGACTTGAAACAATCCCCGCCGCCGTGGGATTGGTTCTTTCAGGCTGAGCTGGATGTTCCCTCGCCCGCGGCCCCTCTGCCCGGAAGCGGAGGCGAGGAGAGCACAAGTCATAGATAGCATCACCGGCCCCCGCCGTGGCGGTGCTCGTGGCCGGCGCCCTGAAATAGCTTGTGATGCGGATCGCCGCCGGCTGTCACATAGGCGATGAGATCCAGGATCTCTTCCCGCGTCAGCTTATCCAGCAGCCCCTTCGGCATGATGGACGTCGGCGATTTCACGCGCTCTTCGATTTCGGGTTTCGGCAGGACGACCGGCTGTGCCTTCGCCAACGGGTTTTCGATGACCTTCACCGCCTCGGGGGTTTCCTCGACAATGAGACCAGTGATCGTCTTCCCTGATTTCAACGCGAAGACGTAGCTTTGGTACTTTTCGTTGATGCGGAACGACGGCTCCAAAATGTCCCGAAGGATCTCGATCGGCTGCTGCTGTTTCGGGTCGAGCTTTGTTAGATCGGGGCCAAGTTCGGTGCCAACACCGTTCAGCTTGTGGCAGGCGATACAGCTGGCGACCTGGAACATCTGTTTGCCGTTGCTGAACGACCGGCCTTCGAGCTGTTGCACCGAGGAGGCCAGCTCTTCGTACTTCCACTCCTTGCGTGGCCCTGTAAATTTCAGCAGATCGTCGGCGATGGGCAAGGGATTCCGCGCCAGATACGATTCGGGATCGCCCTGGTATTGCTCCAGATCGCCCACCACATACAACGCACCGTACATCCGCCGCCAATGGCCTGGATACGTGCAGACATACGGGTACACTCCCGGCTGTTTCGGCGCTGTGAACGGCAGCCGTTGGCTGTTGCGTGGCTGAAGCAACCGGCTTGCGAGCAGGATCTTGTTCGAGGGCGGCACAAATTGCCGCTGCGCCGCCGTTGGATCCGTGGCCGTGGTCTCGGCCAGGGTCCCGACTTCTTCGAGAGCTCCGGGCTGGAGAATCACGAAGTTGTGCGGCATGAGATCGTTGTTTTCGAACAGAAACTCGACCGCCTTCCCCGCCTGGATAGCCACCCGTTCCTTGTCATAGAGCATTTGATCGGGCACCGTTGCCAGGCGGATCACCGGCACGCCCAACTGGCCGAGCTGAGCCCGCACTCGCCTGGCCTCTTCCAACGGCAACAGGGCCGCCAGGCCATCGCCCAGCTGCATGGCATCCAGAACTTCCAACCGGGTCCGCTCCTGCGTCGGCACCGTCTGGACATAGGCGAGGATGGCGTTCAGGAGTGGCCGGGCTTCTTCCTTGGGCCAGTGCGTGGCCGGGATTCGCTGTAGCGCCAAGATGGCGGCGTGCCGGTCGATGTCATCCCGAACAAATCGGGCCAGTGCTTTGAAAGTGCGTTCCTCCTCGCCTCGCACCGAAATGAGAGCGTTCATCGCGGCATGGCGGATGGCGCGCTCCGGCGATTCATTGCCGATCACATACGTGACATGGTCTTCCGGGGCTGGAAGTTTCTGCTTTTCGAAAACGACTTTGCGGTCCTTATCGAGCACCTGAAGCGTGAAGCCGTTGAGCCGTTTGCCGAGCTCGTCCGTGCGGTTGTAGACGGTAATCGTCTCAATTGGAACCTCGGCCTTGAGATCGACCTCCCACCACGGACTCGTACCGTTTTCCTGCGTTTGGCTTTGCCCGCCGTCGGCGGCCGAGCCGCTGACGTTGCCGTCAATTGCCTTACTCGCCTCGCCGCCGCGGGCCGTGTTTTTTTGCGACGCCGTGCCTTGACGGGCAACGTTCCGGCCCGCACTGTAGATTTCGACCTCAGCCAGCGCCAAGGTTTTCCTTCGACCGGGCAGTTCGATACGGACATAGCGGCCATGTTTGACCTCACCGGCTTGCTGAGCCGCCGAAAGCTCCTTGGGCAAACCATCCAGGAGCGGCTCGACCTTTGGGTAGAAACCGGCCCGCAAACCGGGATCACGGAGAAGCGGAATCGCATGCAACAGGTCTTCAAGGGCCGTCACCGATTTCATCCCCAGGGCCCATGCTTTGTCAATATTGCCGTCCGCCGCGATCAACGCCACAAACCCGAGTTGCCGGGTAACCGCCAACTTGGCGGCCGTGGCCATCTGCTCGAGGTCCGGACGCACCGCCGTCAGCTCCTGAGCGCGATGGCTCGTGAGCAACCGGACCAGATCGAATACCACGCTCTCATCCGGTGACTCCGGACTCCTGACTCCGGACTCCTGACTCCGAATCGCTTCGAGCAGCACCGCCAGCTCGCCTTTGTGTTCGAGCTTGGCGAGGCCGGCCAGGGCTTCTTTGCGGTATTCATCACGCACCCCGCGACGGAAGAGCAGCTCCAGACAGACTACCTGGCTCCGTTCCATTTTGAGGAGCTGGTCCGTGCTCACATTCTTGAGGAAGAACCGCGCGCCGGCCGGGGTGGTGAACGCAATCTTGCGCCCCTGGGCAAGCGCTCTCTTCACGTAGGGATCCAGGGCTTTCATCGTCTCCGTGCGCGTGAAATCGAGATAGGGATCGGTCGGCTGCTCCGCCGTGATGAGGGCGACCTCCACGGCCTCAGGGACCGTGAAGAAGCTAGCCGCTCGCACGGCTTCAAGACGGACTCGTGGGGCGGGATCGGCAGCTTGCTGCTTGAGCAGTTCCAACCCATTGGGGACACGGTCACGCCAGTAGCACAGCACCCGCGTGGCCGCGGCCCGTGCATGGAATTCCGGCGAACGCAGCATCCGCTGGAGCAGCTCCACATCGACCACGTTATGAAGCTGGTGTACCCAGAGTGCTTCCATCATGTGGTGCTCATACTGCGGGTCGTTCTTGTCAAGCCGGGCGACCCACTTCCGCACGGCCATCACGACCTGGTCGCTGTCGCGCCCACTCAGCTCGATCCGGGCCCGGTACCGCACTCGATCCTCGGGCTCCTTCAGCAGGTCGAGCAGTCCGTCGATGGAGGCGCGCGACATGTCGGTGGGCTTCAGCAAGGGACGGCCCTCGTAGATGACGCGGTAAATCCGGCCATGCGTCCGGTCCCGGCTGGGATCGCGGAGATTGTGCTGCATGTGGCCGATGATCGGATTCTGCCAATCCAGGAAATAAATCGCGCCGTCGGGCCCGATCTTGAGGTCCGAAGGGCGGAAATTTGGATCGCTCGAGTACAGGATCGGCTCCGCCTCTGTTCCCGTGAAACTGGAGTCCTTGTCTTGCAGCTTGTACTGGAGGATGCCCTGGAAACCAATC
>DATGIQ010000316.1:0-7080 GCA_035295665.1 Gemmataceae bacterium
CCGAGCACTCGCCGGAGAGGATTTGCTGCGCGGACCGTAGGCACGGCGGGGGAACCATATGGCTTATCTGGTCGTCCTCAAAGGACAGAACAGCAAGCAGAACATCGCCCTGGAAAAAGATCGCATTCTCATGGGGCGAAATGCGAACTGCGATATCGTTCTGCCGGCCAACGACTTTGCCGTCAGCCGTGAGCACGCCTGTATTCTGCGCGTTCAGGGAAAATTCTTCATCGAAGATATGGGCAGCCGGAATGGCACCTATGTCAATAACCAGCCCGTCACCGAGCGGCGTCCGCTCAATGACAAGGATCGGATCCGCATTTGCGATTTTCTATATGGATTTCACGAGGCCACGCCACAGCCGGCTCTCCCCTCCGAACTCCGTCCCGAGCAAACGCTCGATGAGCCGGAAGGGCTCTCTTCGTTCGAAGCCTCCGTGAGCACCAGCCATCAATTTTTGCAAGCTCAGCCAAAAGAAAAGCTCCGTATTCTGGTCGAAATCAGCAACAACTTGAGGAACACGCTGGAGCTGGACAGTTTGCTTCACAAAGCGGCGGATAGCCTCTTCGAGCTGTTCCGACAAGCGGATCGAGTCTTCCTGCTCATCCGCGAGGAGGGAGCAGAACCAGACAATGCCCTGGATCGGCTCGTTCCCAAAGTGATCAAGACCCGGCGGTCCCAGGATGAGAGTAGCGCCTCGTACAGTCGGTCCATCGTCCGCGAATGTCTGCGGACTGTGCAAGCGTTTCTGTGCGATGATGCTTCGACGGATAAGCGTTTCAACATGAGTGCCAGCATCGCAGACATTCGGATTCGCTCCGTGATGTGTGCCCCGCTGTGGTCGCAGGATAACCAGGCCTTCGGCATCATCCAATTGGATACGCAAGATCGCAGCAAGAAATTCACGCAAGAGGACCTGAGCCTGCTCATGGCCGTGGCCAGCCAGGCCTCGGTCGCTCTGGAGAATGCTCGGCTGCACGAGTATCAGGTGGCCGCCGCAACGGCTGCCGAGCGCGTGCGGCGGGATCTTGAGCTGGCCCAGCAGGTGCAGCTGAGCTTCTTGCCGCGGCAATTGCCCCAAGTCCCGGGTTACGATTTTTATGCCTACTACGAACCAGCCCAGGAAGTGGGGGGAGATTACTACGGCTTTGTCCCGCTCCTTCCCGAGCAACAACGCCTGGCGATCTTGTTGGGTGATGTGGCGGGCAAGGGCGTGCCCGCTGCCCTGCTCATGGCCAAGCTCTCTTCCGATGCCCGCTTTTGTCTCCTGAGCCAGACAAACCTGGCGGCGGCCATCACCGCGCTCAACGATCTGCTTTATCAACACACCAGTCGGATGGACCGTTTTGTGACCCTGGCCGCGGCTGTGCTGGATGCGGCGGAGAACACGCTGACTTTCGTCAACGCCGGCCACCCTGCCCCGTTGATTTATCGCCGGAGTACCGGAAAGGTCGAGGAGGCGACCACCGAGGACACCATCGGCCTACCTCTGGGCGTGGAGGAGCATCACAGCTACTGTTCCCTTCAGGTTCAACTCCAGCCGGGCGATTGTGTGCTGCTGTACAGCGACGGAGTCACGGATCAGTTGGATAAACAAAACAATCCGATTCAGCAACGAGCCATTCGCACCGCGTTCCAGGAAGGGAACCATGCCCCGCAGATGCTCGGCGAACTGATTGTGAAGCTTTTGAAACAACACGCTGCGGGTCGGGCTCAACAGGATGACATTACCTTGGTATGCTACGGTCGAACGTCCTTGACGGGAGACGGAGGCTGAGCACCACGAACCCAAAGGTGTCTGGAACTTTGATCTGATACACGGTCCGGTTCATGCCGCTGGTTAGGTGCGGTTCGCAGAACCGCGGGGTTGTGTGCCCCGCGCGGTTCTCTGAACCGCCGCTAAACAAAAACGGACACCTTCAGCCGGACCGTGGCTGAGAGCTAGAAGTGTCCGATCTTGTAGCCAAGGAGGGCTGCATGTCTAAGCCGCGGTCTCCGTTTCTCGATTACCTCGTTTACCTGGTTGTGCGCTTCTTCGTGTGCGCTCTCCAGACCCTTTCGGTCTCGACCGCATGCCGGCTGGCTAGTGGTTTGGCCTGGCTTGTCCACCGGATTGATCGGCGACACCGAAAGGTGGCCGACGACAATCTGCGGCACGCTTTCGCCGGTGCTCTGACCGACGCGCAGCGGGAACGGCTCATCCTCAACACCTATCGCCACTTTTGCCGGTTGCTGATCGAGATTGTTCACCTGCCTCGCAAACTGCACCTCCACAATTGGCGGCGTTATGTAAAGCTCAATCACGGCCGGCAGCTCGTGAGCTGTCTGTTGGCGGATCGGCCGCTCCTGATCGTTACGGGGCACTTTGGCAACTGGGAGCTGGCTGGCTATACGCTGGGGCTGCTTGGATTCAAGAGCTATGCCGTGGCCCGGCCGCTCGACAATCCGTATCTCGATGATTTCCTCCACCGTTTTCGGGAGCGCACGGGGCAGACCATCCTGGCCAAGAAAGGAGACTTCCACCAGATGCGGCACATCCTCTCCGAAGGCGGCGTCCTCGCTACCCTGGCCGATCAGGACGCCGGCCAGCGCGGTCTCTTCGTCAATTTCTTCGGCCGGCCGGCTTCAACGCATAAGGCCATCGCGCTGATGGCAATGGAGAATCGTGTGCCCATCCTCCTCGTGCTGGTTCGTAACGCCGGTGAACCGCTCCGTTACGACGTGGTGAGCGAGGAACTGATTTTGCCGGAGGAGTACGACGGTCAGGTCGACGCCGTCAGTGCCATCACGCAGCGTTTCACGCAAGCGTTAGAAGGCGGGATCCGAACGGCCCCGGAGCAATATTTCTGGCTGCACCGCCGCTGGAAGCATCAGCAGCCACCACCACGCAAAGCACGCCGAAGGCACGGGGAGGGGGAGACCAGGAGAGGCGGAGAAATGCAAGCCTCGGCATAGGCCGGCCGTTCCTGGCCGGTTCGCGGCGGTTCGCAGCGCCGCCGCGAACCGATCGGGTATCAGTGGCCGACGAAATCGTAGACGAAGAAACCGAAATTCCCGCCATTATCCGTGTAGACGTTCACGCCACTGTTTGGTTCCCCGCCGTCGATGAAACCGAAGCTTGCCGTCACATGGTCGGCATCGAGATAATTGACGCCGCCGCTGAGCGTCACGGCCAATTGGGACGCGATATTGAGGTACGAAAGGACAACGCCGTCGTTGCCGGCGCCGCGAGAGTCATCGAGGGTCAGGCCGCCGGTACCGGGATTGGTGATGGTGTCGCTCTCAAGGTTGAAATGGATATTGTCATTCACCTTGCTATGGGCCCGGAGGATCAGGTCCAGGGCACTGGTATTTTTCACGGCAACCGATTGCGTCCCGGCGCCGACAGCGATCATCAAATCCTTCCGGGCTGCGACGAAGCTCAGGGAAACCATGTCCGCGCCAGTAGCTGTAAGGCTGATGTTACCGGCCGTGAGCGTGTCCAGCGTGAAGGTGTCCGTGCCGGAGCCAGCACTGATCAAGATATCCCCCGAAACATTGAAGCCGGTCATCGCGACTTTATCGTTGCCGTTCAAGAACTGGATGCTGATGCCGGTGATGGAGGAAAGGCCGAAGTCGGCGTAGTCCGTGCCATTGACGCGGGTCGGCGTTGCCGGTGGCGTCGCGGGGTCGCCCGAAACTCGGAGCATGCCGGGAGCGATGGTTTTGATCGTGATGGCATTGTTGCCGGGGTCACTGATGATGACCAGGATGCCCGGATTCGAGCTGAGTGCCGCCGTGACTCCGTTCGGTTTGACAACCTCGCCGCCGGTCAGGTTCCCGGTACTCGTGGCGAAGTTGCCGTCGCCATTGTAAATGGCTGCAATGGAATGTGTGGCCACCGTCAAGGCCGTGGTGCTGAGGGAGGCCGTTGTTACGCCGCCGATGGTCGTGACGCTCACTGGGTTGCCGGTGTTGCTGCCGTCGATTTGGAACTGTACGGTTCCGGTGGGCGTACCAGCCCCCGGCGCAAAAACACTGACCGTAGCGGTGAAGGTCACGGACTGGCCGAAGTACGCTGGGTTCAGCGACGAGATTACGGCCGAGCTGGTACTCGCTCTGTTGACCGTCTGTCCGCCGGACAGAGTGCCATTGCTGCTGGCGAAGTTCGTGTCGCCGCTGTAATTAGCTCGGATCGTGTGTGTTCCAACGCTCAGGCCGGCTGTGCTCAGCAAAGCAGTGGTCACGCCGCCTGACGTACTGACGCTCACCGGGTTGCCGGAGTTCGTGCCGTCAATTTGAAATTGCACGGTTCCGGTCGGCATGCCGACGCCGGGGCTCTGCACGCTGATCGTGGCCGTGAAGGTTACTGATTGGCCAAACACCGACGCATTCACAGAAGAGGTGACGCTCGTCCTGGTGGCCGCCTGAGTCACCGTTTGGGTCATCGTCCCACTACTGGCGGCAAAGCTCGTGTCGCCGGAATAGACTACCTTGATCGAATGGCCATTCACCGCCAGGCTACTGATGGTGAAACTGGTAGCTTGGCCGCCGCTCAGCGTCACCGGGCTGCCCAGATTATTGCCATCGATCTGGAACTGGACCGTGCCTGAGGGGACTCCACTGCCGGGTGCGTTGGCCGTGAGCGTGGCCGTGAAGGCAACGCTTTGCCCGAATACCGCTGGGTTGGCCGACGTAGAAACCGCCGTGCTCGTGCTGGCTTTATTGACAGTCTGGCCGTTGCTGGAAGTGCCGCGGCTTCCGGTGAAGCTACCATCACCGTTGTAATTGGCCGTGATGGTGTGCGTGCCCACCGCCAAGGTGGCGGTCGTCAGTGAGGCCGTGGTTACGCCCCCTGTGGCACTGACGCTTACCGGACTGCCGACGTTATTGCCATCGATCTGGAACTGGACCGTCCCGGTCGGAGTGCCGGCACCGGGGGGCAAGATGCTGATCGTTGCGATGAATGTCACCGGCTGACCGAAGACCGACGAGCTGGCAGAGGATGAAACCGCCGTGCTGGTGTTCGCTTTGTTAACGGTTTGGCCGTTGGTCGATGTGCCAAGGCTGCTGGCGAAACTTCCATCCCCAGTATAGCTGGCTGTGATGGTGTGCGTGCCCACGGCCAATGTCGTAATGCTGAATGAAGCAGTGGTCAGGCCGGCCGCGGTAGTGACGCTTACCGGACTGCCAGCGTTGTTGCCGTCAATTTGGAACTGGACCATCCCGGTCGGGGTGCCAGCACCGGGCGTCAGGACGCTGATGGTCGCCGTGAATGTCGCTGATTGGCCGAAGACCGACAAGCTACCGGAGGACGTGACCGCCGTGCTGGTGCTGGCTTTGTTAACGACTTGGCCGCCGGACAGCGTGCCGCTGCTTCCGGCGAAACTGCCATCCCCGTTGTAATTGGCCTTGATGGTGTGCGTGCCGACCATCAACGTTGCGATGCTGAATGAGGCCGTCGTCAGGCCGCTGGCCGTGCCAACGCTTACCGGGCTACCGACGTTTGCACCGTCAATTTGGAACTGGACCGTTCCCGTCGGTGTACCCGCTCCAGGGGCCGTCACGCTGATTGTGGCAGTGAGCGTCACGCTCTGCCCCGTGACCGAGGGGCTCATGGCGGAGCTAACGGCGGTGCTGCTGCCTGCTTTGGTGATCGCTTGGCCACCCGCCAAGCCGCCCGTGCTGGGGGCAACATCGCCATCGCCACTGTAGCTGGCCGAAATGGTATGGCTGCCTACCGACAAGGTGGCGATGCTGAGGGAGGCAGCCGTCACGCCGCCAGAAGTACTGACGGTCACCGGCCTGCCAGCATTGCTGCCGTCGATCTGGAACTGGACCGTTCCGGTCGGCGTACCGGCACCCGGAGCTACGACACTGATGGTGGCTGTAAAAGTCACCGATTGCCCGAATACCGGACTATTAAGCGACGAGCTGACCGCGGTCGTCGTGGCTACATAGTCGACGATCTGCCCGCCGGTCAAATCCGCGCTGCTGTTGGCGAAATTGCCGTCGCCACTGTACCTCGCTTTCACCGTGTGGACGCCGACTCCCAGAGAGGCGGTGCTGATGGAGGCGGTGCTGGTGCCGCCGGAACTGCCAACGTTCACCGGGTTGCCGAAGGCGCTGCCGTCGATCACGAATTGGACTGTCCCTGTTGGGCTACCATTGCCGGGCACCATGACGCTGATGGTGGCCGTGAACGTCACGTTTTGACCAAACACGGAGGATTCGGCCGAGGAGCTGACCGCGGTCATGGTCACGGCGGGGTTGATCAATTGCCCGCCTGTCAGACGACCCGTGCTGGTCGCAAAGCCAGTGTCGCCACTGTAGCCGGCCGTCACCGTATGCGTGCCCGCCGCCAAGGCACTCACGCTGAGCGAGGCGGTGGTCACGCCTCCGGTGGTTTGGACGTTCACCGGGCTGCCGGCGTTCGTGCCGTCGATCTGAAACTGCACCGTTCCGGTCGGCGTACTGTGAGTAAGGCCTTGGTTGCTGATCGTGGCCGTGAATGTCACCGACTGTCCGAATACCGAAGGGTTCGCTGAGGAGAGAAGAGCGATGCTGGTGCTGGCTTTTGTTTGGAGGCCGGTTATCGAGATCACTCCCACAATGCTTGGAGTAAGGCTCGTCACTTGGCTGTGGGACGGGACCAGTCGGTCCTCCAGCCTTTCCAGCAGCAGACGGCGCGAGAATCCCGAAACGTGGCGAATGGTCTTTGGGCGCGCGGGCAGCGATGGGCGGAACCACATGGCGTTGGGTCTCCTGGGGATGCGTACCCTGCTAGGTGCCGAAAAGCACGCGGGGCGAGGGCGAAGGCGCCAACGCCGGTCCGGCGCAACATCGCCTCCGAAGCCGGCACTTCACTTCCAGAGGCAACTCTTACTTGTACCTTTTCCCCAGCAGAATTTCCAGTCTCAACCATAAAATGCCGGCCAACGGCCAACCGGGGACGTCATGGCATGGGAAACGGCATCTTGCCTGGACCGCGTGGCTTGGAGGGCTGGTACCCGCCTACCTTATCGTAGACCCGGACATAATCGATCACCATCTCCTGCGGGAACATGGTCGTGCTATCCGGATCGCCCACGAAGCGACCGC
>DATGIQ010000317.1:0-15940 GCA_035295665.1 Gemmataceae bacterium
GGCGAACGGCCATCCTTGACGGAGTACACCGAGAAATATCCCGAGCTAGCTGCCGAAATTCGTGACCTGTTTCCCGCTCTGGTGATGATGGAGGATCTCGGCTCAGTGGCCGGCCGGCCGGCACTGCCGCTGGCTGGACCCTTGCCGGAGCAACTAGGGGATTTTCGCATCTTGCGTCAGATCGGCCGCGGCGGCATGGGGCTGGTCTACGAGGCGGTGCAAGAGTCGCTTGGCCGGCACGTGGCGCTGAAAGTCCTGCCCTTCCACGCCCTGATGGAGCCGACACTCCTGGAGCGGTTCCGGCAAGAGGCGCGGGCGGCGGCCCGGCTACACCATACGAACATTGTGCCCGTCTTCGGCATCGACGAACACGAGGGCATCCACTACTACGCCATGCAGTTTATCCAGGGCCAAAACCTGGATGAAGTAATCCACGAGGTAAAGCGGCTACGCGACCCTCACACGACGGCCAAACCGGAGCCAGCGCGATCATTAAGCGGCAATGTCGCCCACTCGCTGTTGTCAGGCGAGTTTCAAAAAGCGGCGGCGGACGCCCTTCCCGTTAGTCTGGACCCCAAGACTGAGCCTCGACCAGATTCGGCTCATTCCGACGCTCCCTCCGATTTGACCACCCAATCCGAAGCGCAGTATTTCCGCAGCGTGGCCCGCGTCGGCATTCAAGTCAGCGATGCGCTGGAGTACGCCCATCGCCAAGGGGTTATCCACCGGGACATCAAGCCCTCGAACTTGCTCCTGGACCTGTATGGCACAGTCTGGATCACGGATTTCGGCCTGGCTAAGGCAGAAGATAGCGGTGAGCTAACCAATACCGGCGACCTAGTCGGAACAATCCGCTTCATGGCCCCGGAACGGCTGGACGGCAAAACAGATCCGCGTAGTGACATTTATGGCCTGGGCATCACCCTGTACGAAATGCTGACGTTGCAGCCGGCCTTCGCAGACAGCAAGCGTGCCCGGCTGACGCAGCGGATCCTCCGCGAAGAGCCGCCCCGGCCACGTTTGCTCGACCCGCGCATCCCGCGCGATCTGGAGACGATTGTGCTCAAGGCGACCGCCAAGGAACCTACAAGCCGGTACCCGAACGCGGAGATGCTGGCCGAGGATCTGCGCCGCTTTTTGGCCGATCGGCCAATCCGGGCCCGGCGGAGTTCCTGGGCGGAACAAGCGTGGCGTTGGTGCCGTCGCAATCCCAGCTGGGCGGCCATGCTCGGCTCGGTGGCTGTCTTATTGCTGAGCATTGGCGTGGGCCTTTGGGTGGGTTTGGTGCGCCTCCATGCGGCTGTGGGCCGGGCCGAGTTGGCCGAGCGCTCGACCCAGGAAAGGCTTTACTTCTCTCTGGTCCAGCAAGCTCTTGCCACGAGCCGAAGCCGGCGGCCAGGGCAACGATTTGAGACCCTGGCCAAGGTGGCGGAGGCGACCCGGCTAGCCCGTGCGATGGACTGGCTGCCAGATAAAACGTTTGAGCTGCGCACCGCCGCGATCAGCGGCCTGTCAATGGCGGATCTCTATCCGGGCCGGAGCTACGCTTATCCGGCTAGCGCAGACGGGTTTTTTGATTTCGAGGAGACTTTATCCCGATTCGCGTGCACCGATTTACAGGGGCGCTGTACCATCCGGCGGATCCTCGATAATCGTGAGGTGTATCATTTGGTCGGCCCGGCCAGGCCCCCCGGAACACACGATGCTCCCCTGCCGGTCTTCAGCGACGATGGCCGGTTTATCACCATCTTGTACGAACTTGGGCCGGCACAAGTTTGGCGATTGGAGGGAGCCGAGCCCGAGCTGATGCTCACCGAAAAAGAGGTGTGGCGGGCCTATTACCTTCCCTACACTCAGCAAATCGCCTTTTCCCATTCAGATGGTGCTATCAGCATCTACAGCCTTGTCACGGGCCGGGAGATCCAGCGCTGGCCGCCGGATCTATCCTCCAACGCTCCCCGGCGCCAAATGACCCTGGCGTTTCACCCCACCGCGCCGCTCATGGCAGTCGGCTCGTACTTTGCACCCGAAGTTCAGATCCGCCAGCTGGACAATGGGGGCGTAGTGCGCAAACTGGACATGCCTTCACGGTGTAGCGATGTCGCCTGGCATCCGCACGGCCAACTGCTGGCTATCACGGAAGGGGATACGGGGGGCATCCACCTGTACGAGGGAACGACCTTTCAGCATGTGCGAACATTGCAAGGCAGGGTCGGGGGAACCAAGGTTAACTTCAACCATACCGGTGATCGGCTCGTGGCGAACGGATGGGGTTCTTCCTTGCAATTGTACGATGTCGCATCCAGTCAGTTATTGTTCCAATACCACGGAAAGCCTCCACTCCGCACCCGGTTTGACCACGATGACGCCCTGCTAGCGGCAACGATCGAGCATGGCCGGGTTAGCTTGTTGCAAGTCGGTGATGGCCACGAATACCGTACGTTGGCCCCCGTTGCGGGCGAACCGGAGTATGGGGCCGCGGCCGTCCATCCCGAGGGCCAGCTATTGACCGTCGTAGTAAAGCAGCGTGGCGCCTCTTTGCGTGGAGTAGAGTTTTGGAATGTGAATACCGGAGAGCACCTGGGTTCGCTGCCGCTCCTCGGGGTTTCTGATCTTTGCTTTGAGTGCAATCCCTCCGGAGCCCTGTTAACCATGGGCACGTTTGGCTCGTTCCGCTGGCCAGTACGGATCGACCCAGGGCGGACCCGAGTTGTCATTGGTCCTCCTGAACGTCTGCCGCTCCCCCCGTGTCACCGCTTGAGCCGCAGCCGCGACAGCCGCGTGCTGGTGGGCGCCGCGCGCGCCGTCGGTGAATGGCAGCCTCACGCCGGGGCGTGGATCTTACATACTGACCGGTCCGCGCCCGCACAGCGTCTGGAAGCCAAGCGCGACCTACTCTCCGCAATTGTGGACCCGGAAGGCCGGTGGGTCGTGACCGAGAATTTTCGCTGGAAGGAAGCCAAGATCTGGGATGCAGCAGACGGGAGGTTGCTCCGAGACCTGGGAGCATATGTTGCTCCGCAATTCAGCCCCAACGGCCGCTGGCTCGCCGTCGTCGGTAAGGAAAGCCGCCTCTTGCGAGCTGGTTCCTGGGAGCCCGGGCCGCCCCTCCACTGCGTGGCCGTGTTCTCCCCTGACAATCAACTGCTGGCCGACATCGACGCGACGCATGTCATCCGGCTGATGGAGATCGAAAGCGGTCGTGAGGTCGCCCGCCTGGAAGAACCCAACCTCGAAGGGCCCATTGGTCGTTGCTTCACCCCGGACGGCACGCGCCTGATCACTACCACCAACGGAAGCGTTGGAGGTGTTCATGTCTGGGATCTGTCAGCCTTGCGGAAGCGGCTGAAGGAAATGGAGTTGGATTGGGATATGCCCGAGCTTTCGCCGACCCGCAAGCCCGCCAGCCAGTTGCGGTTGGAAGTGTTGGGAGCCGAGGGGTTCAGCTCCGGTGCACGCGCTTACAACGAGCTGGACCAAGAGCACCCGGCGGCGGCAGCCGCCGAGCTGGAAAAGGCAGTGGAATTACTTCCACAGTTCGACTGGGCGGCCAACCAGCTTGCCCGGCTCTATGTCATCGGTCCGAAATCGCTGCGGAACGCAAAGAGAGCGGTGGCGTTGGCCGAGCGCGCGATCCAGCTTTGTCCGTGCGATGTCACTTACAAGAGCACGCTGGGAATGGCATACTACCGCGCCGGCCAATGGCAGGCCGCTCGGGACACGCTCGAAGCCAGTCGCCGGGACAGCCTGGGATGGCGCGAGGCGGTCGATCTTTATTTTCTGGCGATGTGTTTTCACCAACTGGACGATCCCGCCAAGGCCAAGGATTGCTATGACCGAGCCGTGAAGTGGTTCGAAGCGCGGCAAACGTCCATGCCCAATGACTGGTCTACGGAGCTTCGCGAGCTTCGGGCCGAGGCGGACACGGTGATGGCGCTGCCGAAGGAGTCCGAGCCGTGATACGCCATCCGGTCGTTTCGCGGCGGTTCGCAGAACCGCGCGGTCCTGCGAACTGCCACTAAACTGCTGCGATCATTTCAACCGCCACGGCCACCGCCTCGCCGCCGCCGATGCACAGACAAGCCACGCCGCGTTTGCCGCCGCTGTGGCGGAGACCATTCAGCAGCGTCACCAAGATCCGTGCCCCGCTGCAACCAATCGGATGACCCAGGGCCACCGCCCCACCGTAGATATTCACCTTCTCGGCGGGAATCCCCAGCTCGCGCTCCGCGGCCAGCGTAACGGCGGCAAAGGCTTCGTTGATCTCAAACAGATCGGTCGACTTCACGGTCCAATTGATTTGCTCCAGCAACTTGCGTAGAGCTCCGATCGGCGCCAGCGAAAACCATTCAGGCTCCCGGCTAAACGTAGCCATGCCGACCATCCGCGCGATCGGGTGGAGCAGGTGCTTCTCGCAGGCGTGTGGGGAAGCCAACACCAACGCCGCACCGCCATCGCTGATGCTCGATGCGTTCCCCGCGGTGACTGTTCCCCGCTCACCGAACACCGGCCGCAGCGCCCGAAGCTTGGCTTCATCGAAACGGGTCGGTCCTTCGTCCTCAGTCACCAACATGGTCTGTTTCTTGATCGTCGCCGGCACCGGCACAATCTCGTTCTTGAAAATTCCTGCGGCGGCCGCCTTGCGCGCCCGGGTGTAGCTGCGGACCGCGAAGTTGTCCAGCTCCTCCCGTGAGAAGTTGCACCGCTCGGCACAGCGGTCGCCATAGACCCCCATATGCTGCGCACCGTAAGCGTCCAAGAGACCGTCCAGAATCATGGCATCGAAGAGCTCGCCGTTGCCCATGCGGTAGCCCTGGCGCGCTTTCAGCAACAAATAGGGCGCCCGGCTCATGCTCTCCATGCCGCCGGCAACAACGATCTGAGCCTCGCCCAGCCGGATGGCCTGCGTGGCCAGCATGACCGCTTTTAGCCCGGAGCCGCAGACCTTGTTGACCGTCGTCGCACCGACGGCTACGGGCATTCCGGCCCGGATGGCAGCCTGGCGGGCGGGATTCTGCCCGAGGCCTGCGCTAATCACGTTACCCATGATCACTTCATCGATGGCTCCCGGCTGAACGCCGGCCAGTTGCACCGCCTGCCGGATCGCGACGGCTCCCAGCTCGGGCGCTGGAACCTCGGCCAGCGAGCCACCCAGGGCCCCCATCGGGGTCCGGATACCGGAGAGGATGAAGGCTTCGCTTGCCATTGGCGGCTTGCCTCCCATCAACGGTCGGCCACCAAATGCTGATCGATGGCCGCCAGCAGCTCATCCGCCGACAATCGGGTGAGGTACCTTGTGGGCCGGAATTCCCAGCGTACCGTCCCCTGACGGTCTATCAAGAGCGTTCCCGGAGCCGCGGTCGGGCCGCCGCTGAGCGGGTTGGATTTCGGATGCAGCACATCGGCGACCTGGGACAATCCTCGGTTCGCATCGGAGACGACCACAAGGTGCGGAAAATCCGCCTGGGTCTTCTTGGCCGCTTCCGCATCGTCCAAGGAAACCACCACCACCCGCGTGTTCCGCTTCGCGATTTCTGCCTGATGCCGTTCGAGCTCACCGAGCTCCCTCATGCAGATCAGTCACCACCGGCCCCGGAAAAACACCATCGCCGTATTCTGCTCGCCCCGAAGGCTGTCCTGATTGAACGGCGAGCCATCCGCTAGCGTGGCCGTGAACGCAGGCAATGTGACCCCGGTCGCGACCGGACCGGTGTATGCCGGGAGCTTACTCGACACCAAGATGAATTGCCAAGCGATGAAGGCGAACGCGAGGCAAAAGGCCAAGGCAAGAATCCGCCACACATTGGGCCGTCGCAAAACGGCGACGAATGCCAGGGCAACGCCAGCCGTCGCCAGGACCGGGACATACCAGGGCGTGCGCAAGATCCTGGCCCAGAGCTGAACCATGTACAGGATGGGGCCGAGAATTACGAGCGCAATGCCCAATCCCACATACACTCTGCCCGGATGCCGCTGAGTATTGGCTGCAGGGGGGGAAGTCGTGGCCACCGTGAACTCACTCCAAAAGACGAAGGGACTCCACCGACGCCGAAGGAAATTGTAGCCGGTCCCGCCCAGCGGAACAAACTCCGCTGAAAACGTCCATCCGAGTTCGATTTTGTTTGACTTCTGGATCGGACTGGTTTAGCATCGCGGTTGCTGGTAATGGAGTTCCGTAGTCTGGGAGTGTGCCCGAAGGGAGAAACCTGTCCAGCCAGCCGAAAGCCCGATCCTTCCCCTATTTCGCCCCTTCTGCGGACATTCCCGCCTCGATGATCCGAGACCCCCTGTTTAGCCGAGGAGAGGGACCATGACCCGGATGCGCCGTGCCTTCACACTTATCGAACTCCTGGTCGTCATCGCCATCATTGCCGTGTTGATCGGCCTGCTCTTGCCGGCCGTGCAAAAGGTCCGAGAAGCGGCCAATCGGATGACGTGCACCAATAACCTCAAACAGATCGGCTTGGCCAGTCACAATTACCAATCCACGTTCGGACGACTGCCGCCAGGCTACCTCGGGCCGCTCGACAACTTTGATGGCTCGCAAGCCACCACGTTTCAATACGTCGGGGTGCTGGCGTATTTGTTGCCGTACCTGGAGCTGGATACCATTTACAGGAATTTGAATGTGAATTGGAACGTGACCCAGCTTGGCCAAAACTGGTGGCTGGATAACGATCCCAAGAACCCGACCAACACCTGGACCATGGCCCATACCCGAATCAAGACATTCCTCTGCCCGTCCACCGACCCCTATGCAACGCGGACCGACGGCGTGGTGGCCATTGGCGAACACTATTACAACAAAACCACCGGGCTTCCCCCGTTGGCCGGCTACGCCAAGACGTTTAACATGTCCGACACCGGCGTGGCCGACCTTGGCCGGACCTGTTACACCGGCGTCGGGGGTGCCTGGGCCAGAGGGAACATGACGGACGTGCCGTTCCCGCCCAATATCCACTACAACATTGCGGCCCATGAAGGGATCTTTGGCAATCGATCGACCCTCTCTATCGATCGGATCGCGGACGGCACGAGCAATACGCTCATGTTCGGCGAAGCCCTGGGCGTCGACCCCGACCCGACCTCCAACAAGTACGGCGGAGCCTGGATTGCCGTCGGCTCACTTCCCTGCATTCATGGCTTGCCGCAACCGGGCCAGGTCTACACCTATTACGACTTCGGCAGCCGGCATACGGGTGTCGTCAACTTTTGCTTTGCGGATGGTTCGGTTCGGCCACTGCGGGCGGGTGCTTCCTACTGGGACTTGCAGAATCCGCCCAGTCCTCCGACGCCCTGGCTGGTCTTTCAGGCGTTGTGCGGATACAAGGATGGTGAGCAGGTTGATACCTCGGTCGTCGAATAACCGTTTGGCCGAGGAGGCCACATGATGAAGCATTCCCGGTGGCAGCAATGGGCCCTTCTCGCGCTGTTCGGCAGCTGCCTGGGCTGCGGCTGCGGCGAGAAAGCGGTTATACCAACCGGCCCCATTGAAGCACCCAAGCAGCCGCCCAAGACCGTGCCCATGATCGGTCCCAAGCTTCCGCGCAGTCCGGGCAAATAGCCGGCCATCCGGAGTGCCGTTTTCCTCACGCCAGAAGATCGGCCAAGGCAGCGTCAAGCGTCGGAAAGCGAAAGCGATATCCCAAGGCTTGTGCCCGCGCCGGGAGAACCCGCTGCCCTGTGGCCAGGACATGCGCGACCTCGCCCAGGATGACCCGCACCGCCAAAGGCGGTGTTGGCAGAAAAGCGGGCCGGTGCAGGGCACGCCCCAGCGCTTTGCCGAACTCGCGATTCGTCACCGGCTCGGGGGCCGTGCCGTTGATGGGCCCCGTGGCCGCGGGCCGATCCAGAGCCATGAGAATGATTCCCACGAGGTCTTCATGGTGAATCCAGCTGATGACCTGGCTACCCGACCACGGCGTCCAGCCTATGGGTCCGCCGGCACCAAGGCGGAACGGGGTCAACAGCTTGGCGAGGGCGCCGCCTGCTTTATCCAGCACGAGCCCGATGCGAATCACGGCCACGCGGATTCCGTGCGGCTGCGCCTGGCGTGCCTCATTTTCCCATGCCACGCAGATCTGGGCCATGAAATCCTTGCCGGCGGGACTCGCTTCGGTTAATGCTTCGTCGCTGTGCGTGCCGTAGTAGCCGATCGCCGAAGCATTCACCAACACCTTGGCCGCGCCATCCCTCGTCTGCGGGCTCCGGGCCAGCGCCTTCACCACGTTGGCCGTGCTCTGGACCCTGCTCTGTACGAGGAGGTCTTTGAATTGCTTGCTCCAGCGGCGGCTGAAGATGTTTTCCCCGACCAAATTCACCACGGCGTCACAATCCCGCACACGGTCCATCCACGGACCGGGCTGCATGGGGTTTCCTTCGACAACCTGTCCCCGGTCCCCGAGTTGTTCGCGTCCTGTGACAGGCCGGCGGGTGAGCAGCATTACTTCATCCTGACGTTCCTGCAAACGCCCGATGAGCCGTGCCCCAACCAAACCAGTCCCACCAGCAACGAAGATGCGCATGGTCCTATCCGTGAGAAAGTCTTGCTACCATTCCTACTCGACGGCCGCACGAAGGGCCACTCCCGCAAGTAGAGGAGCCAGGCTTCCAGGGCAGCCGTCCAGCGACTATAATGAACATCACTTCGTGAACTCACTGATGCCCGTGGTAGGGAGCTGGGAGGGGACCCACGCAAAGGGAAGTTGTGAACCTGGTCAGGCCGGAAGGTGCAGCCATAAGCAGCGACCCCTTGTGCAGTGGATCAGCCTCTCTCGGAAACCCGCCGCGGGCACCTTTATTGCCTCTTTGCTCATGAGCAAGCCGGCGTGCGGAACGCGCCGGGGGTGTTTGGAAACATGGCCAAACAGAAAGCGGCCGGCACGGAGAGCTACACGGTTCTGGCCCGGCGCTATCGACCGCAACAGTTTTCGGACCTGGTCGGGCAGGAACCAGTGGCTCAGGCCCTGGTGAACGCACTCAAAAGTAACCGTGTCGCCCACGCCTACCTGTTTACCGGGGCGCGCGGCGTCGGCAAGACCTCCACGGCGCGGATCCTGGCCAAGGCCCTCAACTGTGTGCGCGGGCCGACGGCCACTCCGTGTAATGCCTGCGAGATTTGCCAGAGCATCGCTGCCGGCGAAGACGTCGACGTCCTCGAAATCGATGGCGCAAGCAATCGCGGGATCGATGAGGTCCGCGAGATTCGCCAAAATGTCCAGTATCGTCCCAGCCGCTCGCGCTACAAAATCTACATCGTCGATGAAGTCCATATGTTAACGCCCCAGGCCTTCAATGCCCTCTTGAAGACGCTGGAGGAACCACCCGAACACGTCAAATTCATCTTCGCAACCACGGAGGCGCAGAAGATCCCAATTACCATCCTCTCCCGCTGTCAACGCTTTGACTTTGCGGGGATCGGCACCGCGGAGATTGTCGAGCGGCTGCGCGGAATCGTGCAGGGCGAACGGATGGAGGCGGACGATGAGGCACTGGCGCTGGTCGCCCGCCGAGCTGGCGGTTCCATGCGCGATGCCCAGTCGCTCCTGGATCAGTTACTGGCTTTTGGCGGCGAGCGGCTGACGACCGAACAGGTGCATCGGCTCTTGGGCACGGCCGGGGACGAGCGCGTGCTCCAGATCGCGGCCGCAGTGCTGGAGCACGATCCGAAACGCGCCCTGGATCTCTTGGGACAGGCGGTGGACGAAGGCTTGCAGATGGGTGAACTGGTCGACCAGCTCATCGATTACTGGCGCGATCTCATGGTGGTTCAGTGCGCCGGGGCCGAAGCGCGCGACCTCAGTCTCGCTTCCCGTCACCGCGAGACATTGGTTCGGCAAGCGGCCACCGCGAAACTAGATACGATCTTGGCCGGCCTCGATGTTTTATCCACCACGAAAGCCCGTTTGCGGACGAGCAGCCGGGGCCGAGTCCTGGTGGAAATGGCGTTGGTCCGACTCGGAAGGCTCGAAGACCTGGCATCGCTTTCTGAACTCGCCCACTGGCTCGGACAGATGCGCGGAAGTCCACAAACCGTTCCCTCAGCACCATCGCGTCCGCCCGCTTCCAACGCCGCGGCCCCATCCGCCGTGTCAGTTCCGGGCGTAAAAAAAAAGCCGGAGGACCGCCCGGATCCAGCCACAAATGACTTTCCCACAACGCTTTCCGTCGATTCCTTGGCCCAGGTTTGGGAGGAGGTGTTGGCGAATCTGGGGCCAATGGTAGCCAACTCGCTGCGGAAAGCTCAACTTCCTGCAATTTTCGGGCCAAACACACTGGTTCTTCGCTTCGCTCCAAGCTATAATTCAGAGCGTGAGCATTGTCAGCAACCGGCCAATGTGGCTCGAGTTGAGGAAGTGTTACGCAAAATCACCCGTCAGGGCTGGAACGTTCGCATTGAGTCGGCTAGCGGTGCTGCGGAGGACACGCGGAAAGCAGCCGACGAAACGGAAAACCCGCAATCCCGTAGTAAGCGTCAACGGGCCGAGGCACTCAAAGAACCTCTGGTCCGACGGGCGGTCGAAGTCCTTGGGGCCCAGCTGGTCGAAGTCGACGAGGGCTTCGGGGCACCGGCTGCCACCTCCGCCAATGGAGGCGAAGAGCCCGACTGTGAGGAGCATGAGGCATGAATCCCTTCAAGCAGTTCGGGCAGATGGCTAACTTGTTGCAGCAACTGCCCAAGATCCGCGAAGAGATGGAACGGTTGCAGCAACGCCTGGGCCAACTCGTGGCGGAGGGCGACGCCGGAGCGGGCATGGTGAAGGTGCGCGTCAACGGCAAGCTGGAAATGCTGTCATGTTCGGTGAGCGAAGAATTGTTTCGGCAAAACGACCGGGAAATGCTAGAGGATCTCATTCGCTCGGCCACGAATCAGGCCCTGGAGCGGGCGCGGCAACAGGCCGCCGAAGAAACAGGGAAGATGGCAGCCGGCTTCGGCTTACCGTCGGGGCTGGGGCTGCCGGGAATGCCTTCGTAACAGCCTGTCCTCCGTCGCCGCCGACGTGTGGCCGACGGACGATGGGCTCCATGGGGAGTTGGATCGTGGAACGGGACGGGGACGGGGCCATTGCCCATCTGATTGAGGAGTTCGGCAAGCTGCCGGGGATCGGACCCAAGACGGCCGAACGGCTTACGCATCATCTGCTCGGCGCTGGGCGGGGCCAGGCCCTGGCGTTGGCCGATGCGCTCCGCGGCATCAGCGAACGGATCCGTCCATGCCGGCAGTGTTTCAACTTGACGGAGGGCGATCTGTGCAGTATTTGCCGGGATGCTCGCCGCGACCCGTCGCTTCTCTGCGTAGTGGAGCAGCCGCGGGATCTGGCGGCCCTGGAACGCGCGGGTAGCTATCGCGGCTTGTATCACGTGCTCCAGGGCCGGCTGGCGCCGTTGGACAACGTCGGGCCGGAACAGCTCACGCTGGATGCCTTGGTGCAGCGCATCCAACAGGGAGGCGTACGGGAAGTCATTCTGGCAACCAATCCGACGCTGGAAGGCGACGGGACGGCCCTCTATATTTCGAACCTGCTGGCCGGTACCGGCGTGCTCATCACCCGGTTGGCGCGTGGCTTGCCCTCGGGATCCGTACTAGAATTTGCCAACAGCCAAATGCTGGCCGATGCATTGGAAGGGCGGCGAACGTTCTGAGTTTTGATTGCTGATTGGGGATTTTTGATTTCCTATTATCAAAATCGGAAATACTCGATCATGAATCGGAAACGTATTGGGGGTCCCTAGGCTATGCGACTCGACACGACCCAATCCATGCGGATGGACCAGAGGATGATCCTGGCTCCCCGCATGATCCAATCGATGGAAATCTTGCAGCTGCCGATCATGGCTCTCCAGGAACGGATCCAGCAGGAGTTGCAAGAAAACCCGGTCCTGGAAATCAAAGAAGTCGCCGGCGATGAACAAACCAGCGACGAGGAAGCCGCCCAGACCGCCGAATCGGAAGATGCGACCAATCCAGAAAAGGAGCTGGTCATCGATGAAGCCGGCGACATGGAGCAGGAGTTCCAGCGCTTGGAGGCATTCGACCGCGAGTGGGAGGACCGTTACAACGAGGAACACCGCCCCAGCCGCAACGGTCGAGATGAGGAGGGCGACAAGAAGCACGATGCACTCCAGAACATGGCCGATCGGCCGCAATCGTTGCAGGAATACCTAAAGGATCAGCTCGCCTTCCTGGACTGTGCTCCGGAGCAGCTCGAGCTGATGCGCTTCCTGATCACGCACATCGGCGATGATGGTTATCTGAGAGTTCCTACCGAGGAAATTGCCAAGAGCTACAGCCAACCGGTCAGTGTGGCCCAGGTTGAAGAAGTCTTGCGGATGGTACAGAAGCTGGAGCCTCCCGGCGTCGGTGCCCGAAACGAGAAAGAATGCCTTCTACTGCAATTGACGCCGGAAACGCCGCACCGCGAAGTCCTGCGTGTGCTGATTACCAATCACTTGGAAGACATCGTCCACAACCGGTTGCCGATCATTCAGCGGCGAACCGGTTTCGACTTGGCCACGATCAAGGAAGCGATTGAGGTCCTCAAGCACCTGAATCCCCGGCCAGGGGCGCAGTTTACTCACGAAAACATCCCCTACGTCGTTCCGGACATTGCTGTCAAACTGACCGAGAACGGCGAGTACGAAATCCGGTTGCTCGACGACTGGACGCCGAGCATTTATATCAGCCGCCGCTACCTCGAGCTGTATCGCGACAAAGGGGCAGATCCGAAGGCAAAAGAATATCTCAAGCGCAAGATTCAGGCCGCCCAATGGCTCATGGAATCGATCGAACAGCGGCGCAATACCCTGGAGAAGGTGACCCGGGCCATCATTCAACACCAGCGTGCCTTTTTGGATCAGGGGCCGGAGCACATTGAACCGCTCAAGATGCAGCAAATCGCCGACCAAGTCGGTGTCCACGTCACGACGGTGAGTCGTGCCGTCGATGATAAATGGGTGCAAACGCCCCGCGGGATCTTTCCACTCAAGCGATTCTTCGGCGGCGGCACGCACACGGCCACCGGTGAGGAGGTCGCGTGGGAGACCATCAAGCAAAAACTTCTGGAGATCATCGAGAAGGAGGACAAATCCAATCCGCTTTCCGATGAAGACCTGGTGAACAAATTGCAGGAGAGCGGCTATCCGGTGGCGCGGCGTACCGTGACCAAGTACCGGAAGATGCTCAACATTCCGTCTTCCCGGCAGCGCAAGGAATGGACGGCTTGAGCGCGGCATCTTTAACCAACCAACGGGCCCGCTCGGCTGGGCCGGTCGTTTCCCTGGATCGGTTTGTCCGAGCTTCTGCTCGATTCATTTTTCCCCTCCCGACATGAGGCAGCTCCCCGAAGAACTCCGCCGTCAAGCCGAGACGCTGATGGAGGGAGGCGGCCGCAAGGCCATTGCCCGCCAACATGAAAAGGGCCGCCTGACGGCCCGCGAACGGATCGCGCAGCTCCTCGATCCCGGAACCGCTCTTTTCGAGCTTGGCCTGTGGGCCGCCTGGGGTATGTACCAAGAATGGGGCGGGGCCCCCTCTGCTGGTGTCGTTACCGGTATTGGCACCGTCGCCGGCCGCCGCGTTCTTGTCATCGCCAACGACGCCACGGTCAAGGCGGGAGCTTTTTTCCCTCTTACCTGCAAGAAGGTGCTCCGCGCCCAGAACATCGCATTGGAAAATCGGTTGCCACTCCTCTACCTGGTGGACAGCGCGGGCGTTTTCCTGCCACTTCAGGATGAAGTCTTCCCGGACACCGATGATTTCGGTCGCATTTTTCGCAACAACGCCGTAATCTCCGCAACCGGCATCCCGCAGTTCGCAGCCATCATGGGCAATTGCGTAGCCGGCGGCGGCTACCTGCCGGTGTTATGCGATAAGCTGCTCATGACGGAAGGGAGTGGCCTGTACCTGGCCGGACCCGCTCTGGTGAAGGCAGCCATCGGCCAAACGGTTAGCCACGAGGAATTGGGCGGCGCGGCCATGCATGCCCGGATCAGCGGCACGATCGACTTTCGCGAACCCGATGACCCGCATTGCCTCGAACGCCTTCGGCACCTGGTTGCGGCGCTGCCCCATGAACATTCGTGTGTATCGGCGGCCCACCCCAGCGGCCGGCCGCCATCGGATCTGGAAACCCTCTTCCGCGCCGAACCGCGCCAGGAATACGATATCCGGGATTTGCTCCCCTGCATGCTCGATGCTGGACCCTTCGACGAGTACAAGGCAGAGTACGGCCAGACGCTGGTGTGTGGCTATGGGAGGCTGGGCGGCGTGGCTGTCGGCGTGGTGGCGAACCAACGCAAGCGGTGCAAACCCGAAAGCGGGCCCTTGCAATACGGCGGCGTCATCTATGTGGACAGCGCCGACAAGGCGGCCCGCTTCGTCATGGATTGTAACCAGAGCCGGCTGCCGTTGATTTTTTTGCAAGATGTAAACGGCTTCATGGTCGGGAAGGATTCCGAACAGGCTGGGATCATCCGCGCGGGCGCCAAGCTGGTCAATGTGATCGCCAACAGCGTCGTTCCGAAAATTACCGTGATCATGGGCGGGTCGTTCGGGGCCGGCAACTACGCCCTGTGCGGCAAAGCCTTTGACCCGCGTTTGGTGTTTGCCTGGCCAACGGCGCGCTACGCCGTCATGGGCGCCGAACAGGCAGCCAGTACGCTCCTCGACATTACCGTGTCCGCGCTCCGCCGCGGCGGCCATGAGCCGGAGGCGGAAGAACTCGCCCAATTGCGGCAGAAGATCGAGGCCGGATACCGCGAACAGACCGATGTCCGTTACGCCGCGGCTCGGCTGTGGGTCGACCAGATTCTGGCGCCGCAGGAGACTCGCGAAACCCTGCTTTTGGCACTAGAAATCGCCACGCGCTATGACGACGGCCGGCCATTCAAGACGGGCGTGTTGCAGGTTTGAGCGCCATTTTGGATGGCTGAAATTCAGGGTACCGTCTTGTGCAGCCGGGTGCGGCCTCCGTTTCCTGGTTGCTCATCGGCGCCCGTGAAACTATGATGGAAGTGTAAAAGCCCATAGCACCAAACTTCGCACACAGGCTCAGAGCGGTGACCATGAATCCTGGGAGCAAGACGTTGCCGACCGCCTCCGTCCCAGCGGAACCGCTCGCCGCTTCTCCGGATTGGAGTGGCCGAAACCTCGGCGATTTTCATCTCCTCCGCCGCCTGGGACAGGGCGGGATGGGCCAGGTCTATCTGGCCGAGCAGATCTCGCTTAAACGCAAGGTCGCGATCAAAACCATGCGGACCGACTTGGCCGTGTCGGCTGTGTCCTTGCAGCGCTTCAAAGCCGAGGCCGAGGCGATTGCCCGTGTCAGCCACGCCAACATTGTCCAAGTTTATGCGATCGGTGAAGAAGCCGGCCTGCATTACATGGCCTTGGAATATGTCGAAGGCCGCAATCTGGGCGAATTCCTGGCAAAGAAAGGACCGCCGGAGTTAGCGCTGGCGCTGCGCATCATGCGGCAAGTGGCCGCGGCTTTGCTGCGTGCCGGCGAGCTCGGCATCATCCACCGCGATATCAAGCCCGAAAACATCCTGCTGACCAAGCGGGGCGAAATCAAAGTGGCCGACTTTGGACTGTCGCGCTGCTTTACCGACGAGGTCAGCACCCAGCACCTGACCCAGACCGGGATCACGCTCGGGACCCCGCTCTACATGAGCCCGGAGCAAGTTCAGGGCCAGCCTTTGGACCCGCGAACCGACATCTACTCATTCGGCGTCACCTGTTATCATCTCTTCGCCGGACACCCTCCGTTCTCCGGCCAAACGCCCTTTGAGGTCGCGTTGCATCATGTGCAGACCGAGCCGGTGCCGCTGAACGAAATCCGGCCAGACCTGCCGCCGGAATTGGGTACGATCATCCACAAAATGATGGCCAAGAAGGTCGAGCACCGCTATCAGAATTGCGGCGAATTGCTCAAGGACATGA
>DATGIQ010000318.1:0-2739 GCA_035295665.1 Gemmataceae bacterium
ATCGGCAGCAGCGGACCGGCCTTCGGTGTGACCAATAACACCGTGCTCGATGTATTCCAGATCCTGCTGGCGACGAATTACAATGCCGTGGGCGGCGAACCGTGGGGTAGCGATACCACCCTCCGTAGTGAAGCGTACGCCGTCTTCTACGGGATGAACGGCGGCTGAGCCGGACTAACGAGTGCACCAATCCGTCGCCCAGATCACCGCCAAAACCGCTTGGCTCCATCGAGGATGCTATCGAGCACCGCATCGCCGCAGCCAAACAGCGCTGGTTGCAGTCCACCGAAGCGACCAGCCCGGAGCGCCTGATTGCCCAGTTGCAGGAGCGACTCGGTCGGGCCGAACGGGAAGCCAGTCTGCGGCAGAGCCAGCTCTTGCCGAAACTCGATTCGCTGCTTCGAGCCCAGCGGATGCGGCAAGCGTACGGCGCCGTGTTTAGCCAGACGGCCGATCATGACCCAGGTTAGCTAAGTTCTTTCGGACAATCAACTCCGCCAACATCGCGCATCTCTGCGCAACCCGGACTTTCGTTATTTTTCCCTTACCTTTACCACCAGGAAATTCCGATATTACTGTAAGCACTGCCCTCATCCACGGTCCGGCTGAAGGAGTCTGTTTTCGCTGAGCGGCGGTTCGCAGAACCGCGCAGGGCACACAACTGCGCGATTCTGCGAACTACCTCGAAACCGACACAGCCAATCGGACCGTGTAGGAGCCGCACGGCGTGATGAGTGAGAGGAGGATCTGCGTGCGACCGCTCTGCGAATCGAGTCGACCGCTGGCCCGCAGACTGCTTCATCTCGGGTGGGGAGTGTGTGTGCTTCTGGGCGTCCTCACCGGGCAGTTCGTCGGCTCCTTCGGCTCCCGTGCCCTACCCGCGCAGCAGGAAGCGTACGCACAATCCGCGCTGACAGCCCTGGCGGTTGTGAGGTCGGTCTTCCTCCAGGTGGCCTGCAACCCGGCCACCCAGGTGGCCTGCAACCCGGTTACCCTGATCATTTTTACCGCCTTCTTCATGCTCGCGCTGTGGTGCGGTGGGGCAAGCGGGTCGAAGAGCGGGCCGCCGGGATGGAGTCGGCCGACCGTGCGCTCGGCTGTGCTGACCGCCGGGGAGCTGCTCCTGCAAGTCGATCCGGACGGCAGCCGCGCGAACCAGCGACAGCAGAAGCGGGAAAAAGACCAGCAAATGCTCGCGGACGTTTTCCGGCAAAACCTTCGGTTGCACGACTAATGTGGAGTTCTTACCACCAAGGACAGCTGTACAGACCAAGCTAGGGAGCAGAGTCATGGCGAAAGAACCCCTGTTCATCGGCATGGACCTGGGGACCTTCAAGACCTCGGTAGCCTCGTCGAGCGGCAAACGTGAAGTGCTATACACGGCCGTGGGCCGGCCCCGGGATCACGTTGCGCGCAACCTGCTGGGGCGCGATGTGGTGTTCGGCAAAGAGATTTTCGAACATCGCCTGGCGCTGCATGTGGTTCGGCCGTTCGAGAAGGGGGTTTTGAAGTACCTCGGCCACGATGAAGCCGGCGTGCCCGAACACGAAGTCGAGAAACACCTCGAGGCCGCCCGCCTGCTGGTCACCCATGCGGTGGCGCTCACCGAGCCGCCGTCCGGGGCGCCCGTCTTCGGGGTCATCGGTGCCCCGTCGCGGGCCAGCACCGTGAACAAACAGTACCTCATCGAGGCGTCGGAGGGGGCCTTCGACGCCGTCGTGATCGTTTCCGAGCCTTTTGCCGTCGCCTATGGCATGGGCTGCGTGAGCGATACCTTAGTGGTGGATATCGGCGCCGGCACGGTGGACATCTGCCCGATGTGCGGCGTCTACCCCGCCGAAGCGGATCAGGAGACCTTGTCCGTCGGCGGCGACTTCATCGACGAGGACTTCCTGGAACGGCTCCGCGAAGCCTATCCGGAAGCCCGGATGAGTCTCAACATGGCCCGTGAGGTCAAGGAGAAATACGCCTTCGTCCACGATATTAACGAGAAAGTGGTGCTGTCGTTGCCGACCACCGGTAAACTGAAACAGTTCGATGTCACCTTCCTACTCAAGGATGCCTGCAAGAAAATGGCCCGGCCAATCGTGACCGGCATCCAGCGCGTGGTCGCCAAATATGACCCGGAATTCCAACACCGGCTCCTCGGAAACATCCTGCTCTGCGGCGGCGGCAGCCAGCTCAAGGGACTCGACCTGTTCATCGAGGAGCACCTGAAGGAGTACGGCGGAGCCAAGGTGACCCGAGTGGCCGATTCGGTGTTTGCCGGCGCGTTCGGCGCCCTGAAACTGGCGATGAACATGCGGGCCGAGCACTGGCAGGAAATCATGGACCGGGCCGGCGCCCGCGCGGCCGCCTAGACCGAAGTTCGGGTTTGGTTCACCATCGGCCCTTTTCGGATAACCCCAGGCGGTAGACGAACGCCAGGATCTCGGCAACGGCTTGATAAACAGCCGGAGGAATCTCTTGATCCAGCTGGAGGAGCGATAATACCTGGACGAGGTTCTTGTCCTGCCGAACCGGGATGCCGTGGATCCGAGCAAGCTCCAAAATGCGCTCGGCGATAGGTCCCCTGCCCTTGGCGACGAGCTTCGGGGCCTGGTCCCGACCCGGCTGGTATCGCAGGGCCACCGCCTGTTGCAAATCGCGCGAACGTGGGTCCATATCACACCGTGATGTCCAGTAGATGAACGTTGCTCGGGACTCCGGCCAACAGCGCGGCGAACTTGCCCGCCTTGG
>DATGIQ010000319.1:0-20486 GCA_035295665.1 Gemmataceae bacterium
TTCCTGCCCATCGTCGCTCTGCCCGATCGACCGAGCCAGCCGCGTAGCAGATTGTAAAGGGCCATCACTACCGCAAGCCAACCCGCCGCAAACTGTGTGCCCCAGATATACGCGGATGGAGCGGCCGGATCGGACCATTGCCAAGCCAGCAGCACGCTGGCCAGAATGAACCAACAAAGAGCCATCAACCAGTGCACCACGGATATCTCCTCGCTCGGCAGGGAACCGGAAAAGCCCCTTTCGCTTTCCTTAACCTAACCACGGTCTATTCTTCACGGTCTGGACCTGTTTGGCAATCTTGCACAATATCCGCTCGGCCATAGGATGCTGTTTGGGCGCGAACAGGCCGCATGTTTGAAGGGGACCGTTCATGCCGAGTCATCATGGGATTCCACCTGCGGATTTGGAATTGTTGCGCACGTTTGACACACCGACGGTGTGCAACGTGATCGAATTGTTCGATCATCGGCTGCGCACGGCTGGCTACCTGGATGCACGGATTCAAGCGTGTTTTCCGAAGCTGCCGCCGATGGTTGGCTATGCCAGCACGGCAACGTTTCGCTCCGCGGCGGCTCCGCGTGCCGGCAGCGTTTATTCCAGCCTTGCCGAGCAGGTTGCCTCATTCGCCGACCTGCCGGGCCCTGCGGTCGTGGTTTTCCAGGATCTCGACAATCCCACGTGCGCCGCCACTTTCGGTGAGGTGATGTGCAGCACGTACAAGGCCTTCGGCGCGGCCGGCATCGTCACGAGCGGTGCCGGGCGCGACCTCGATCAAGTCGAGGCCCTTGGATTTCCCGCTTTTACCAGCGGCACAATCTGTGCCCACGGCTGCTGCCACATCGTTCATTGCGGTGTTCCGGTTCATGTAGGCGGGGTGATGGTGCAGCCGGGAGATTTGATTCATGGCGACCGCAATGGCGTGACGACGATTCCGATGGAAATCTCCTCGGCTGTCGCCCATGCCTGTGCTGAGTTCATGGCCGCGGAGTCAGTCGTCCTTGAGTACGTGAACGGTGGCCGGGTCGATGCCAAGGGATTTGCCGCGGCCCAGAAAGCGTGCCGAGATCGCATCGAGGGCTTGGCACGAAAGCTCAAGGCGCGCTGAGGCCGAGCCCGCGGCTGGCAGAGCCAATGGATACAATTCTCGAGCGATCAGATCCGATTGACACGCCAACAGGCCCCCGCTACCATCCAGATCACGCCTGGGCCCCTTCGCCAAGCGGTAAGGCAGCGGATTGCAAATCCGCCATCCCCGGTTCGAATCCGGGAGGGGCCTTTTGACTTGAGATCTTACGAAGCAAAGAGAACTCACTTAGGGATTCAAAGCGGCTCTTTCGGCTCCAGGAGAGACCCCCTCAATTCCGGACCAATTTCCCGCCTTGCCCCTCCCATCCCCGGCAGGACGGCCTCGCCGCTGGCCAGACTTCGTGGCGTTGCCGCAACGCATCTTCCTGTACTCTCCGAAGATGGATCCCAGCATGGTGGTCGCCCAGTCAGCCCTGGATGGCATCGGGGCGAGTGGCTAGCGCGTGGTGGCCGTCGCCGCGGGGCGGTTCTGTTCTGGATGCCGGAATCCGGCCCTGGCGATTCTTCGAAACGCCCCCGGAGGGTCGATATTGAACAGTGAGACGGCACTTTGGTTGACCACAATCCTGTTCATCCTCACCTACATCGGCGTGGCACTGGGAAAGGTTCCCGGTCTGCACATGGACCGGGCTGGAATCGCCCTAGTCGGGGCGACCCTCATGCTGGTCACCGGTTTGTTGTCGCTGGACCAGGCAGTCAGCACGGACTCCATCGACTACAAGACCCTGGCGCTGCTGTTCGGCATGATGGTAGTCGTGGGTTTCCTGCGATTATCCGGGTTCTTTCAGCGGGTGGCAGTCTCCGCGCTGCGGCGCATCAACACGCCTCTGGGCCTGCTGGCCGTAACCATCACGCTGTCCGGGATTCTGTCGGCGTTCCTCATCAACGACATCGTGTGCCTGACGTTGACGCCTCTGGTGCTGCACCTGGCACGCCGATTGCGCTTCGATCCGATTCCCCACCTGATCGCCTTGGCGACGGCGGCGAACATCGGCTCGACGGCGACCATCACGGGCAACCCGCAGAACATCTACATCGGCTCCCATTCCGGCATCTCCTACCTACGCTTCGCCGAGAGGTTGTTGCCGGTCGCCGCCCTCGGCCTCGTCCTTAACTTTTTGGCGGTCGCCATCGTTTATCGCCGCAGCCTGGTATCTCAAAACAATCGAGAGAGCGCTGGCCAGGAGAAAAAGGAACCCAGGAGCGGGACGGGCGCAGCCGCGGCATTGAATCCTGAAACCAACGAACCGATCCCCAACAAAAGCCAACGCTGGCTCGAGCGGAAGAGCGTCGCGGTCACGGTGGTCGCGGTGGGGCTGTTCTTTACCGGGTTGCCCCTGGAATTGGTAGCCCTGGGAGCGGCAGCGCTGCTCCTGTTGGGCCGGACCAAGCCGGAGAAGGTCTACCGGGAGATCGACTGGAGCGTGCTGGTAATGTTCACCGGCCTCTTTGTGGTCGTCCACGCATTCCGGGTTCACGTCGTGGACCATTGGGGCATTGACCGGTGGAGCTGGCTGCTGCACCGGCCCGTGGATTTGTTGAGCCTCGTTTCGGTCGGGTTATCGAATCTGGTCAGCAACGTACCGGCAGTTCTCCTCATGGAGCCGGTGTTGCAAGCAATTCCCAAAGTGAGCAGAGAGACCGCTTGGTTGGCGCTGGCCATGTCCAGCACGTTTGCTGGCAACCTGACCATACTTGGCTCCGTAGCCAACCTGATCGTGGTCGAAAACGCGCGACGCGAGGGGGTCACTGTCTCATTCTGGGACTACTGCAAGGTCGGTGTCCCGCTTACCATCCTAACCGTTGCCCTGGGCATCACCTGGCTTCAGCTCGTCCAGTATTGAAGATCGTCAGCCTACCGACTCGGTTGGTCTTGGGAAACCGGGCCCTCATCTTGGCGATGATCTCCGCGTGGTCTCGCCTGGCCGTCTGTAGGCCGTCCCAGAGCGATTTCCTAAATCACGTGCATGGGCCATGGTCTTCCCAAGAATGGAAGCTCTCAATAGAGCTCCCCGGACGCGCGGGCGCACCCGCTTAGCTTGGCTGACCGTCTTTGCGAGGAATGGGACCCGTCTTCCAACTCCCATCCGGCCGCAATTCAATGAGCGTATCGTGGCTTCCCAGCAGGCTCGGCTGAAGATCCCCCACACTGATGTAGCTGATGGGAGTTCCCTTGAGCAGCTTGTAAACCTCCTCCCGCTGGGATTCACTCAGCGCGCTGGCAGCGTTGTACAAGAACGCATAGTCCGGCTCGGTCAGCAAGAGCCGCGCGAACGCGATCCGCTGTTGCTCTCCCAGCGTGAGCGCGTTGCCCCAATCGTTTTCCGTATCCAGTCCGCCAAGGCGGTCGACGAGGTCATCGAGATGGACCTTGCCCAGTGCCTGGCGAATGCGTTCGTCGCTGACGGATCCGTCGCGCACGGCCATGCGAAACTGATCGCGCATCGTCCCGGGGACCATGTAGGGCTGCTCGGGCAGAAACATGACGCGCTGATGTGCCGGCCGACGAATGTGGCCACTCCCCTTGTTCCAGAGGCCCGCGGCCGCGTGAAAGAGGGCATACTGGCCAGCGCTGTTCGGTCCCGTGAGGAGAATGCGCCGTCCGTGCGGGACCTCGAGAGAAAGGTCCCGCACCAACACGCGCTCGTCCTTCGGGGCCCGTAGCGTGACCTGCTGATAGGCAACGGGGGCCTCGGCTTCGGCCACCTGGATCGGTTGGCGCGATGGCTCAATCGACTCGGTCATGGCTTCCTCCAGTGAGCCAACGCGCGCGACCACGGCCGCGAAAGTCGATAGGTCTTGAAACTTCTCCGCGATCAGCGAAAAAGCATTGAAGATCTGAGAGAAGGCCATCGCCGCCTGAGTCACGACGCCAAACTCAACTTCGCCGCGCAGATACAACGGAACCACGATCAGCACCGGAATCAGTTGATCTAGGTAGTTGTACCCTCCGGTAACGAACTTCAGGTTCCGGAGCACGGCAATGATCGAACGATAATTTCTAACCAATGCGGCTAGCCGATCTTCGAGTCGGCCTTGTTCGGCCGGCTCCGACTGGGCCAGCGCAACTGAGTCGGCGTGGGTGCGAACGTGAACCAACTCGAAGCGAAAGTCGGCTTCCTTCTTGAGTTGGAGATTGTTGAGCCCCACCAGCCGGTGCCCCAGAAACACAATTAAGGTTGTGCCCAGCAAGGGATACACAACGCCGGCGAGCACCAACCAGGGCGTGATGGACCACAAGACACCCATAAAGGCAATGATCGTGAGCACTGAGTTGGTAGCCATGATCAGGAACGACAGCGAAGTGGTGGTAAACGTCCTGAGATCTTCGGAAATGCGCTGGTCGGGGTTATCCACCTCGGACCGGCGATTCAGGTGGGAAAAAGCGTGGCTGGTAAGGTACTGATGGACAAACTGTCGCGTTAGCCATTCCCGCCACCGCAATCCGAGAAGTAACTCGACAAAACGAGAAATCGCTCCGGCAACCGTGGAAGCCGCGAACACACCCACGTAAAGGAGCGCGAACACGGTGATCTGATGGATCTCCCGGCTCGTGATGGCTGTCATGAAATCGCGCCCGACATAGCTGATGGCGACGTTCAGACCGCTGATGATCAGCAGCAGAGCGAGGAGAGCGGCGAGAAGACCGAGAGCCTGCCAGCGGGAATCCGATGTGAAATAGAGCTTGCTGATCCGAATGAAGCGGGACCAGGCACGTCGGGCAGCCGAGATCATGCGTTGTCATCCACCGCTTGAAGCGGACGATCAAGAATCGCTTCTGGTCCCGTGTCCAGGTCGCGATCGAGGCATTACGCAACCCGCAAGTGCTCGAAGCTCGACTGGAACGGGGTCAGGACTTCCGCCCCCGTCGGCGTGACCGCGACCATGGTGCAGTGACGTAAGCCGCCGTAACCGTCGATGTAGATCGCCGGTTCCACGTTGAAAACCATACCGGCTTCCAAAATGTCCTCCGAGCAGGGATGGAGGCGCGGTGGGGCGTTGTGATTGATGGCCGCAAACCCAACACCATGCCCGGTAGAATGTTTGAACTGGTCCCCGAATCCCTGCGTCGACAGAATGTCTCGCGCGGCGTGGTCGACTTGCCGCGCGCGCGCCCCTGGGCGAATGGTACCGATGGCCGCCGCGCTGGCCGCCAGCACTGCGGTGAACAAGGCCCATTGGCGGCGATCCCCATCTCCCAGGCAGTAAGTGCGCGTGATGTCCGTCCAGAAACCGTCGGCGTAGGAGTTGCAGTGAACGAGAACCAAGTCACCCAGAGCGATGGGCCGGGCGCGCGATCGGGCATACGCTCCGTGCGCATGCGCCGAATTCGGGCCCGACATGCAAAACGTAAAACCGCCGGCACGCTCGATTCCTTGATAGCCCGTACCCACGGTACTCAGCGGAGCGCCAAACCGAACGGCTACTTCCGTCTCGCGGAGACCAGCGCAGATCAGCCCCTTGCCGTTTTGGAACGCCTGTGCCGCGATTTGACAAGCAGTCCGGATGCGGGATACCTCGTGAGAGGTTTTTACGGCACGCAAACGCAGGAGCAGGTCGTCGGCAGCGACCAGTGTCGCCGCAGGAGCGGCCGCACCGATCCATTCCGATAGCCGAGCCCCGTAAAGAAACATCGCGGCGTAGGTCGCAGGCTCAAACAAACCGCCGCGTTCGTAACCAATGCGCGCGCGTTCGATCCGCAAGGCATGAATTGCCTCGGCTAGCGGTTGGCGCAGGGCGTCGCCAACTGTTCGAAGGTCGTGAAGCGATCCCAGTTGAAAGGGCCGTATTTCGTCGGCCCCACTCCGGTCAGCAAGCGGTACTTCGTCTTCGGGGACGAGGACAGCCGTTCGTCCATCCCGTGTGGCCAAGGCCAGTGCGGTCCCAACCACCGGCCAGTAGCCGGTTAGCAAGAGCACATCCACGGGCAGAGCGCATGCCACGGCATCCAGCCCTGCTTCACACAGAGCATCCTGGATGCGTCCCCTTCGTTCCGCGTCGCGTGCCATATCCTTCAGCCGATCCAGAACGGACAATTAAACGAGGGATTGAATTCCGAGGAGCTATCCCTGCCCAAGAAGTGGCCGGGTTAGCTCCTCGGCTACACGGTCCGGTTCATCCTGTTCGTTTAGCGGTGGTTCGCAGAACTGCGGGGTGTCCCGCCCTACGCGGTTCTGCGAACCGCCGCCAAGCGAAAATGGACGCCTTCGGCCGGACCGTGGATGAACATCAACCAGCGAAGCGGGTTACTGGCCGCCAGACTTCCTCTCCCCACGAATCTGACCGCTGGGCGTCTTGTGGCCCGCCTTCTTCATGGCCTTGATCCGGCCTTCGCTTTCCACAACGAGAACCTGGTCGCCCGATCGGAAAACGTCGAGCGTGGCCACGCGTCCTGAACTGTCGAGATACTCGGCGTCCTCCGTGAGATGGAAGGTCCGGTCGACTTCCTTGCCATTCTGGTCTTTCATCCTCACCGTGACAGTGCCAGCCCTGGGGTCCACCTTCGTAATGGTTGCTTCCGCGTGCTTACGCACCTCCGTGATTTTGTCTCCCTTTTCGGTGATGAGAACGTCATCACCGGTATGGAACGCAGCGAGGGTGGCGGCCTTGCCGTTGTTATCGAAGTACGTAGCCCCGTCCGCCAGGTGCAGCGTCTTCTCTTCCTCCCGACCATTTTTATCCATCATCTTCACGGTGATCGTGTTCTTCTGTCGGTCGATTCTTGTAATCGTGGCCTGGACGTGGTGCTGACCCGACTTGTCGGTCTTGTTCTTCGTATCATCGGCCCTTGCCAAACCAACCGCGAGAAGGGCCAGCGCAACGACCGAACACAGAGACGTGCGTAGCATGAGATGCTCCTTACGCAAGAACCATGTGATTCTCTTCCCGAGCAACGCGCTCAGCCAAAGAGCTAAGAACCAGCGTCAAGTTCCGATCCGCCTTGCCGTAAAGGTTGTCTGGAATGCGATGGGACTGCATGAGCAAGTTTCCGCCGCCGTTGCCACAGCAAGAGTCCTCCGAATAGCAGGCCTGCGCCGATCAGCGCAACTGTCTTTGCGGAGGCCGCCGCCTGCCCGGTAACTTTGGGATAGTGCGATTCGGGGTAATCTCCAGCTGGGCCATGGGGCCCGTCGTGCAATGCCATCTGGATTACCTGGGCCAGGTGTAAAGGCTGGCGATCCGTGGTCTGGGCGACTTGCTCGATGCAACTGAAGCCGTTTGCAATAATGAGCTCGTCCTTGGGCGCGTGCCGGACGGCGGGGAGCAACGCCAATTCGCCGACCGCCACGGAAGTCTCGTAATGCTCTCGCTCGAAGCCGAACGAGCCGGCCATGCCGCAGCAGCCATCGTCGAGCACCTGAAAGTCGAGGCCGAGCTTCTCGAGGACCGCCTGCTCGTCGTCCAATTTCATGACCGCCTTGTGGTGGCAGTGAACATGGACCAAGGCTTTACGCTGGAGCCGCGGCGGCTGGTAATGGTCCACCTTCTTGTTGAGGAACTCACTGAGCAGGAATGTCTGCTGTTCCAACCGCTTGGCATCCTCATCCTTGGGAAAGAGGCTCGTCAACTCATCCCGAAAGACGGCCACGCAACTTGGCTCCATCCCTACGACCGGGATGCCGGCCCGGATGTACGGCCGCAGGGTTTCCAGGATCCCGCGGAGCAGCGACTTGGCCGTGTCCACCATTCCGAAATCGTAAAGCGGGCGACCACAGCAGAGGGAGGCCACCGGGACCAAGACCTGGAAGCCGGCCGCTTCGAGTACCTCCACCGTTGCCTTGCCGACTTCGGGGTGAAAGTGGTTGTTGAACGTGTCGGGCCAGAGGATCACCTGGGGCTTGGCCTCGTTTCGAGGGCCACGCCGGCGGAACCACTCCTTGAAGGTTTGTGGTGCGAAGGCGGGCATCCGCCGTTGGGATGCGATGCCCCCCATCCACTTCACCAAGTTACGGAGGACCGGCGCTTCGCCGATTAAGTTCACCAGTCCCGGGGCATACGCCGCCAAGCGAGCCCACCAGTAAATCAGCCCCATCGAGTACGCGTGCCGCGGCCGCAGTCGGCCCTCGTAATAATGCGATAGGAATTCGGCCTTGTAAGTGGCCATATCGACGTTGACGGGACAGTCGCTCTTGCAACCCTTGCAGGCCAGGCACAAATCGAGCGCTTCCCGGACCGGCTCCGACTTCCAGCCGCCGCCCAGGGGGTTGCCCTGAAGCATCTCGAACAGCAGATGAGCCCGGCCGCGGGTCGAGTGCATTTCCTCATGCGTCACCCGGTAGCTGGGACACATGGTGCCGCCCTCGACTCGGCGACATTCGCCGACCCCGACACAGCGGAGCGTCACCCGGCCGAAGTTGTCTCGGTCTGCCGGAAAATGAAAATGCGTCTGGACTGCGGGTGGATGGTACGCGGTCCCCAGCCGCAGGTTCTGCGTGGGATCATAGGGCCGGACGACTTTGCCGGGGTTCATCTTCCACGCGGGGTCCCAGATTGCTTTGAATTCCTCAAACGCCCGGATCATCTCCGGGCCGTACATCTTGGGCAGCATCGCCGCCTTGGATTGCCCGTCGCCATGCTCGCCGGAGAGCGAACCGCCATAGGACACGACCAAGTCCGCCGCCTCATCCAGGAAGCGTCGAAACGTTTGGATCCCTTCGGCGGTTTCCAGATCGAAATCGATGCGCGTGTGGATGCAGCCCTGACCGAAGTGACCGTACAGGTCACAGGCATAATCGAACTTGTCCAGCAGCTTCCGCAAATCGCGGAGGTAGCGCCCCACTTTCTCGGGCGGCACCGAGGAGTCCTCCCAGCCCTCCCAGGTAATTTTCTTCTGGGGCACATGGGCGGTCGCCCCCAGTCCAGAGCGACGCACCGTCCAGATTTTTTTCTCGTCGTCCTCCTTGTCGTAAAGCTTCATGCTGGGCGGGTTGCCCTGTTTCTGGAGACGGTCCATTAATCGGTGGGCCTGCGCATCCGCCTCCTGTTTCGTCTCCGCGCCGAACTCGACCAGCAGCCAGCCGGCCCCCTTGGGCAGGAGTTTCAGAGCGTCGGGATGGATGTGCATGGCCTTCATGTCTTTCACGAGCCGGTCGTCCATACCCTCCAGCCCAACGGGCTTGGCTTCCAGCACTTCAGGGATATGGTCGCCGGCGTGGTAGACATCGGGATAGCCAAGCACCAGGAGAGAGCGGGCCGGCGGACTCCACACGAGCCGCACGGTCGCCTCCAGCACGAGGATCAGCGTGCATTCCGATCCGACCAATGCCTTGGCCACGTCGAATCCCTTTTCGGGGAGCAACCAGGGCAAGTTGTAGCCCGAGACCCGCCGGGGAATGTCGGGGAACTTCGCACGGATCAGATCGGCGTACTTGTCCCGGAAAGCCTTGAGCCGGGCGTAAATCTCCCCGCGCCGGCCGCCGCCCCGGATAATCCCTTCCAGCTCCTCTTCAGGATGCTTACCCACGCGCATGCGTGTGCCGTCGTAAAGGAGCACGTCCAGTTCTTCGACATTGTCATCGGTCTTCCCGGCCATCACGGAGTGTACGCCACAGGAGTTGTTGCCGATCATTCCTCCGAGCGTGCAATGGTTGTGCGTGGACGGGTCTGGACCGAAGGTGAGGTGATGTTTTTCGGCGGCCCCGCGCAGGAAATCCAAGACGCAACCGGGTTGTACGCGCGCCCGCTTCCTGGCGGGGTCGAGCTCCAGGATGCTGCGCATGTACTTGGAGAAGTCCAGGACGACCGCGACGTTGCAGCACTGCCCGCAGAGGCTCGTGCCGCCTCCCCGGCCCAGTACGGGTGCTCCAAATCGACGCGCGGCAGCAACCATTTCGATCACATCCTCCACATCCCGGGGCATCACGACGCCGATGGGCACCTGACGATAATTGGAGGCGTCGGTGGCGTACAGCGCTCGACTGCCATCGTCGAAGCGAACCTCACCCTTCAGACGATGTCGCAGCTCCTCGGCCAGCCCATGGGCATCCACGTTGGCAACCTCAATGGGACGTGTCGGTTGGCCGAGCCGGCCGGCATCTAAGCTAAGCATGGTGGTCATGAGTTTCTGGTCTCCTCGGTTCTGCATTCCTTCTAGCCGGAGGCCCATATGCGGAAGCGCTCGGCGTCGGGGCGTTTGAACTCCAGCCCGAGTCCCGGCCGCGACAGGTCGGGGCGCAGCTCTCCTTCCACCGGGCTGAGCGCCCCCTCAAAGAGCAGGTGCTCGATGCGCACATGATCGTGGAAGTATTCGAGATGTCGGAACGGGATCACGGCACAGCAGGGGTGGACGTGTAGCGACGGGCCACAATGGGCCGACAGCGGCAGAGAGCGGGCCTGGCACAGGGTCCCAACGTGGAGAAAGCCACTGATACCGGCGCAGCGGGTGGCATCGGCCTGGAGTACATCCACGGCTCCTGCCTCCAGCATCCGACGAAAGTACCACAGGTCGTAGCCATACTCGCCCGCGGCTATCTCCATGCCGGCCGGCCCGCGATCACGGATCAGGCACAGCCCCTCCAGGTCATCGGACGAAACCGGTTCCTCGAACCAGCTCACGCCCAGTTCAGCGAAGGCGGCTGCCTGGGCCAGGGCTTGCTTGCGGCTATAGGCGCCATTGGCGTCCACGAAGAGCTCGACGTCCGGACCGATCGCCTCCCGTGCCGCCTTGACCCGGGCCAGGTCATCCTCCGGGTGGGTACCGATCTTCATTTTTACGCGCGGGATCCCCTGGTCGGCCCAACTCCCTAGCTGCCGCTGTAGCTGGGACACGGAGTAGGAAGTGAAGCCGCCGCTGCCGTAGACGGGGGCGCCTCGTCGGGCGGCCCCAAGCAATTTGACCAACGGCAGGCCGAGCAGCTGGGCCTTCAGGTCCCACAAGCACGCATCGACGGCCGCGATTGCCATCGAGCACACGCCAGGCCGGCCAAGGTTGCGGATGGCGTGGACCATGGCCGCCCAGGCACCCGGGATGTCAAGTGCATCGCGCCCGCGGATCACACCGGCCAGCAGCTCGTCCACCAAGTGTGCGGACGCGACGTTGGCGTAGCTGTATCCCAAGCCGCGGCTGCCTCCCGCGCTCGCTTCGACCAGTACGAGTGTCGTCTTGTCCCAGGCGTAAGTACCGTCAGACTCGGGCAAGTCCGTTGGGATGGTGTAGGCGGATACCTTGATCGTCTCTACGCGAACACCTGCTTTGCACCCCATATCAGGCATGGCCACGTTCCCTTCGGCGCCTGTTGTGCCGCCTCCTCTGCTAGCCGTGCTTGGATTCGCTTGTGAAGATCAGCGCCTGCCGCGTCCACTGGGCTTCCAGTCGTGCCTGCTCCTCTGGAACCAGCCAGGCGTGTGCACCGACATGGGTCCGTTTCCGTCGGTGTGCGTGGGCTCGTGCCCAGGTGGCGTACAGTGTGGCTCCCATGCCGAGCCCCAAGAGGACGGCCAGTCCTCCGTCCGCCTGCCAGCTTCGGTGTCCGTCGTACGTCATGATCGGCTCCTCGTTAACCCGAGCATCTGTTCACACTGTCGAGTGCTTCGCCCTGTGTTGTGCGGATCGTTGAACGAATCCCTCACCGCTAGACCACCTCCCGGACCTGTTGCTTCACCACGTTCTTGAGGATGGCCCAGCGATTCTTTTCGCCGCGAACCAGCGACTCGGCAAACTTCCAGGCTTGTTCCATCGTCGCGTGCCCCGGCATCAGAGGCTCATTCGGATCCACCACGGCTTCAACGACCGCCGGTCCCGGATGGGCAAAGGCTTGACCCAACACTTCCTCGGCCTGACCTGGTTCCTCGAGACGGAACCCGGCCGCTCCACAGGCGCGGGCATACAGCGCAAAATCCAGGGGCTGGAGCGTGACGCCAAACTCCGGATTGCCTTCGAATACCATTTGCTCCCACTTGATCTGTCCGAGCGTGTTGTTCTTGATGACGATCACCTTGACGGGCAGCTGATACTTCACGAGGGTCAGCATCTCGCCCATGAGCATGGTGAACCCACCGTCGCCGGCGAGGCAGACGACCTGCCGCCCCGGGTAGGCCACCGCCGCGGCCACGCTGTAGGGTAAACCGTTGCCCATCGTGGCCAACATGCCGGAGCTGGAGAACAACATCTGCTTGCGGATCGTCACGTACCGCGCTGCCAACGTAGTCACGGTGCCACAGTCCGTGGTCACGATGGCATCATCGGCAAGGAACCGGTCCAGGTGGTAAGCTACCACCTCCGGCTTGAGCGGCTTGTCTTGCCACGTGCCGCGCCTGCGGAGGAGTTCTCTCCACTTCTCCATTCCCTTCTGGGCCTTCTCCAGAAAACTGCGGTCTGTTTTCCTCTGGATAAGCGGGAGAAGAGCCTGGAGCGTGGATTTGCAGTCGCCCACGAGCCCCACGTCCGGGGGGTAACGGAGCCCGATCCGTGTCGGATCAAGGTCGATCTGGACGCATCGAGCTTGGCCGGGCTTGGGGTAGAACTCCATGTAGGGGAAGCTGCTGCCGGCGATCAGGAGCGTGTCACATGCCTGCATGGCATCCTGCGAGGGCGCAGTTCCGAGCAACCCCAGACCGCCTGTGGTATAGGGACTCTCGTCCGGCACCACGCCCTTGCCGAGCAGCGGCTTGATCACCGGCCCGCCCACGAGATCCGCCAGCTGGAGCACTTCGTTGCGGGCACCCAAGCAGCCGCGGCCGGCCATGATCGCCGTCTTGGAGCCGCGGTTAAGGAGGTCAGCGGCGGCTTGGAGGAGTTCTTGCGCGGGCAAGGGCGCCGGGGGAACGAAGAGGTCAGCACTGTGGGAGGCAATATTGGCCTTAGAGCGAACCGCATCCGAGGCGTCCCATTCCTGCACATCCTTGGGAATCGTGACGTGGGCCACGGTGCGCCGTGCCAGCGCGGTCTTGATCGCCTCATCCACAACGTTGGTGACATGAGCGGGACCCATGATCCGCTCGTTGTAGGCGGCGACATCCGCGAACAGCTTATCGAGGTCTACATCTTGCTGGTAGTTCGTGCCGATGAGATCGTGGAACGTGTGCCCGGTGATGGCCAGGACCGGTTGACCATCGCACTTGGCATCATAAAGGCCGTTCAAGAGATGAACACCGCCAGGTCCTGAAGTGGCTAGGCATACTCCGAGCCGGCCCGTGTACTTGGCATAGCCGCACGCAGCAAAGGCCGCCGCCTCTTCATGCCGCACCTGGATAAACCTCAGCTTCTCCTGGTGAGTGCGCAGGGCCTCAAAGATGCCGTTGACGCCATCGCCAGGGAACCCGAAGATCGTGTCCACGCCCCAGTCAATCAGCCGCTCAATCAGGAGGTCGGCCGCAGTTGTTGCCATTGCAGGGTCTCCTTGTTAGCACCTCGAGAATTCAGATCGTTCGCCGCACCAGGCCTGAACCTTGCCCGTTCCTGTGGGACACCGCTCATGGAGCCGTAGGGGTCCTACCAGAGGATCGGTGTTTGCCACGATTTGCGATCCCAGCCGCGCCACGGGGTTTATCGGCTGACTGCTTTCGTCCGGCTCGCACAGGCAGCAGCCGCCCGGAGTGGTGCGTCCCTAACCATCCCCCCGCGAAGCCAGCGCGCCGCAGCCCCCGTACCAAGTACGGGCATTGCCGCATGAGGCGCCAAACCGTGCCCGCCCGGAAATTCTCAATCATCAAGACGATCGGACCCTGGTTCAGGCCGTAATGCCAGGGCGTGACCCAGCAGCACGGATGGTCGGACTCTTCCCGATACGTCAAGTTGAACGTGCCCTTGTAGCCGTAGGGGTTCGTCACGCGGAGCTTTAGCTCATCAAAATGCCGCAAGGCAGGCAGAACAATCTCTGGCGCAAACGGAAGCGCGGCGACTACAGCCCAGGGGGCGAGCGTGCCGTCGTCCGGGCCATCGGGCACACCCCTCGCCGCGTAACCGAAAAAGCGCCGCAGTTTCCCCTTGATCCGGCGGGTCACCCAGCCAGGGCCGTCGCTGGCGGTGATACCCCAGCAGTTTTCCCCGTAACCCTCAAACTGGCGGGGATTGTGCACCGCATACCGCTGTTGCACGTAGGTCGCGCGCCGACTGTTTTCGAAGTAATCGATGCAGTGGCCGCGCATGTATTCGTCTTGAATCCCTCGGAAGTCCACCCACAGATGGGAGAGCTGGTGGGTAAAAAGCGGGCCCGCGTAGAGCAGCTCGCGGTCGTAGATTTTTCTCCACTGATACGTCGAGGCCCAAGCCGTGTAACTCTCCTCGGAGAGGGGATGGGTCGGAGACCCGAGCCCGAGCAAATAGACGAGCAGTGCTTCATCATAACCCTGCCATCGATACGGCAGAAACCCAGTCTCCGGCCTCCAACCGTGCGTGACCGTGGCCCCTTCATTCTGGGCCCAGGGCCAGTCCGCACGCCGGTAGAGCTCATCGGCTACGGTACGGATCTCGTGGTCAGCACGCGCATCGTCCTGGAAATAAGCGGCAGCGGCCAGCATGCCCGCCAGCAAGAAGGTGCTGTCGATCGTCGAAAGTTCGCAGTTCCATACTCGCTTTCCGCTTTTCATGTCCAGGAAGTGGTAGTAGAAGCCCTTGTAGCCCGTTGCCTGCGCGTCCGTTCCCTGGACGCTGCGGCGGAAAAATCGCAGTGTGGCGAGTGTCCGCTCGATAGCCTCGGTCCGGCTAATGAATCCTCGTTCAACACCAACCGGGTAGGCCGCCAAGGCTAATCCCACCGCCGCGATGCTGGCCGGAGCACCCGCTTGCGTTTTGTCCGCAATGAGTCCGTTTGCGGGATTGGCCTCGTGGATGAAATAGTCAAAGGTCTCGCGCTGCAAGGCATCGAGCGCTTCCGGTGTTAGCTTGGGCTGGCTCATGGCGGAATGCCTCCACACCTCACTCCCGGTGTGAAGCTGCACTCATCGGCCTGGTCCCTGGCCTGTATCAGTGTCTTGGTAATGGGATGAAACTGGACAGTGCCCACGCAATTACCCCTGTCCGATGGCGAGAACCTCATGCTCTTGCGGAGCCTTGTTCTCCCGCGATGGAACTCCAACATTCTTTTTTGTGCAAATGGAGCGCCAAAGTTGACTGGGGCCGTGGACGGGTTCAATCCTATCCAAAATGCGATGGCAGACTCTTCCCGCGCGGGATTGCTCACGACCACGCGGCCTGCTGAACACTTGATGATGATCGAGGCAAGCCGGGCGGCGTCGAACAGAACCTGTTATGCGCAGTGTTGGTTGACTCGCTCGGTTGCGATTGGGCTATCATCTCTTTCGATGAGCAGGAAGGATTCCGAAGCGGAGAATCTGCTTGCTTGCCCGACACGAAAGAATCTATTCCGAATCCGCGTTTTGCCGCCACGCAACCACGCGAAGTCTGCGGTAATCGGCGAACCACGATCCGTCGCGATACAGGACCGGCCGCAAGCGCTCCTCGATTTGGTGGAAGAATGGCTCGTGCTCATCCTCCGGTACCTGTCTCAGAAAGTGTCCGGCAAACATTCTGATCCAATGCCGCATTCCGTCTCTGCCTTCCAAGGGCGTGGGTCGTTCGAATAGCGTCGCGAACGTGACTTCCAAGCCAGCCGTTTCAAGCAGCGAGGCATACTCGCCGACACTGGGAAAGAACCACGGCGACTCCACGAGGCCGTGGCCTGTGGCTTCCAATTCTTTCTGCATGGCGACGAGGATCGCACGGACGTTGCCATGCCCCCCGAGCTCGGCCACGAACCGCCCGCCGGGCTTCAGGGCCCGGAAGATGCTCTTGGCGACCCGTTCAGTTTCCGGAACCCAGTGGAGGACGGCATTCGAAAAGACGGCATCAAACTGCTGGACATAGGTCAGGTACCGGGCATCTCCCATTTCGAAGGAAAGCCCCGGGTAGCTGCGCTGTGCCGCTTCGATCATCTCCGTCGAAGGGTCGATCCCAAGAACCGAGGCTCCGGTCGCAGCCAGTTGGGCTGTCAGGTGGCCGGTCCCGCAGCCGAGGTCCAATATCGATTCGCGAGCTTGCGGTGCAAGGAGTTCAAACAGGCTCTGCACATGCTTCCAAACGAAGGAGTGCCGGCTGTCATACAGCTTGGGATCCCAGGAATAGGGTGTCCGTTCGCTGACCATCGCGCTCCTCTTGCACCCGCAGGCCGTTGGCGGGGATTTAGGCATAAAACAAACCGAAAAACATCGCTTGACTTTTCCAACTTATCAATTATACTGGCCTGGTGATATTTGTGGATGAGTTTCACTTTCGTAGTATTTTAGGCTCTCCGTTTACGCGATTAACTGCTTGTCCGATATAGTTTTCTGGAACGAGAAGTCGATAGGAACGTCGCCGTTGATGACAGGGAATTAAAGGGACTCGGAGTTTAAATCGGCGTTTTGTCGCGGACTACGGGAAATTCGCCCCAGTTCTTTCACGCAGCGGTTCTCCAGCGCATCCTGTGAGTTTGGGGTGCTCTCTGCTGCGCCTTGCCATTTGCGAATCCCGAACTGGAATCGAATTCGCCCCATTTGATGGCGAGTGCCTAGAGCCCAGTAGGCTCTTTCTCTGGCCAGCAACAGCTTTGGCTTTGACAATCGGTTGCGATTTGTGCCCTGCGCACTCTCCGTTGCGTGTGCGGGGTGCTCGCCTTCTCTAATCTCAAAGGATCGTACCATGTGGCCCACCAACCTCCGGCACCGCGGCTCCCCTGTTGTAAGCCGCCGCCAGCCCAGTCGCAGAAGATTTCGGCCGTTATTGGAATTGCTGGAATCGCGCTTGGTGCTCATGGGACTCACCGGACCGCCCCCCGTCATTAACAACATCAGTGCCAGTCTGTCCGGTACCGGCGCCGTCCCGGAAGGGAGCCCAAGCTTCACGCTGACCGTAAACGGATCCAACTTCGTGCAGGGCGCCGTTATCGATTGGAACGGCATGGACCTGGCAACCAATTTTGTCAGCAGCAGTCAGCTGACCGCCAGCGTGCCTGCCCAGCTCGTACACGAGGAATCGACGCCTGACCACGGTGGACCGATCTCGATCACCGTTGTCGAGTTTAACGTGCCCTCCAATGCCGTCCCCTTCACGGTCACCGAAGCGCCAATCCTCGCCAAGGGAGCATTCACGTTTAGCGGCCCCTCTCTCACCAACGTTACCGTGGCGACCTTTACGGATACCGGCGGTCCTGAGTTTCCGTTCGACTATTCGGCCCTCATTAACTGGGGCGATGGCACGACCTCAAGCGGAACCATCTCCGGACCGGATCAAAACGGCGTGTTTTCGGTCATCTCCAGCCACACCTACAACACGCTCAATCCGTACATGATTTCGGTGACGATCACCCACGAAACGGCTCCCCCGGTCACGGTCACCGATTTCGTGAATACGATGTCGCCGACCGGCGGTTTTGTGATCACAGGCGTGGAGGGCCAGCCACTCAACAACGTCATCGTGGCCACCTTCACCAGCCCCACTCCCAACATCCAGGCAGGCAATTTTTCCGCCAGCATCAACTGGGGAGACGGCACAACCTCGCCTGGAACCATTACGGGCCCCGATCAGAACGGCGTCTTCACCGTTACCGGCAGCCATACTTACAAAGAAGAAGGCAATCCCTTCCACGGCGGACCTTTCATCGTCACCGTGATGATCATGCAGAATGGCGGGTTCCCGATCACGGTGACGGATACCTCGAACATCGCCGAAGCTCCCTTGGCGGCGACGGGAGGGTTCATCCTTGCGGGGGTTCAGGGCCAGCCGATCACCAATGCGGTGGTGGCAACGTTCATCGATACGGGTGGGCCGGAGAATCCACTCGATCCGGGGGACTATACCGCCACCATCAACTGGGGGGATGGCTCCTCGTCGCCGGGTACGATTTCCGGCCCGGATCAGAATGGGGTGTTCACCGTAAGTGGTGGCCATAGCTATGCCTCCCAAGGCACCTTCACCATCACCACCACGATTGTGCATGAGTCCGCGCCCCCAGTGACCGCGACCAGCACTGCGGTCATCGCAGCGGTCTCTCCCACCGGTGGATTCACGCTGACCGGCGTAGAAGGCCAGCCGCTCAACAACGTCATCGTGGCCACCTTCACCGCCGCCGGCAATCATCAAGCCAGCGACTTCTCCGCCACCATCAACTGGGGCGATGGCACCAGCTCGGCAGGGACCATCGTCGGTCCGAACGGCAATGGTGTCTTCACTGTCCTCGGCAGCCATACCTACACCGAAGAAAGCAAATCGGTCCACGGCGCGCCGTTTACCATTACGGTGACCATCAGCGACGGTGCACCCCCATCGGTCACAACCACGAGCACCGCCAACATCGCCGAAGCTCCTTTGGCGGCGACGGGAGGATTCTCGATCAATGGAATGGAGGGCCAACTGCTCAACAACGTCGCCGTAGCAACGTTCATCGATACGGGCGGGCCGGAGAATCCGCTTGATCCTGGGGACTATAGCGCCACCATTAGCTGGGGCGATGGCTCCTCGTCAACCGGGACGATCAAGGGACCCGATCAAAACGGCGTCTTCACGGTCTGCGGCAGCCACACTTACGCTGAAGACGGCGAGGGCGAGCAAGATCTGGTGGACGCGTTCCCCATTACAGTGACCATCACACATGAGTTGGCGCCGCCCGTCACCGTGACGAGCACCGCTCATATTTCCGAGGAAGCGGAAATCGTTTCTGCCCAGGGAGGTTTTGTCATCACCGGCAAGGAGCTGCAGCCGCTCAACAACGTCGTAGTGGCTGTCTTTACCGGCGATGGAGGCGAGACCGCGAAGGCCTTCAAGGCTACGATCAACTGGGGCGACGGCACTAGCTCCGCCGGCACGATCACTGGTCCGGATCAGAATGGCGTCTTCACCGTTCTTGGTAGCCATACCTATGCCGAGGAAGGCGAAGTCGAGCAGGACCAGGTGGATGTTTTCCCGTTGACGATCACCATTTCGGACGGGACCTCGGTGACGGTCACGAGTACAGCCAATATCGCCGAAGAAGCCGACATCGTCTCCGCTCAAGGAGGCTTTGTCATCAACGGCAGGGAACTGAAGCCACTCACCAACGTGGTGGTGGCAACCTTTAGCGGCGATGGCGATGAGAACGTAAGCCAGTTCAAGGCCACGATTAACTGGGGCGATGGCACCAGCTCGGCCGGAACCATTGCTGGTCCGGATCAGAATGGCGTGTTCACCGTCCTTGGCAGCCATACCTATGCCGAAGAGGGTGAAATCGAACAGGATCAGGTGGATGTTTTCCCGTTGACGATCACCATCTCGGACGGGGTCTCGGCCACGGTCACAAGCGCCGCCAATATCGCCGAAGAAGCCGACATCATCTCCGCTCAAGGAGGCTTTGTCATCAACGGCAGGGAACTGCAGCCACTGACCAATGTGGTGGTGGCAACCTTTAGCGGCGATGGCGATGAGGCGGCAAGCCAGTTCACGGCCACGATTAACTGGGGCGATGGCACCAGCTCAGCGGGGACGATCAAGGGTCCCGACCAGAACGGCGTCTTTACCGTCTGTGGTACCCATACTTACGCCGAAGATGGCGAGAACGAAGTGGACCTCGTGGACCCGTTCACCGTCACGGTAACCATCAGCAATTCCACCACGGTCACCGTGACGAGCACGGCCAACATTGCCGAAGAAGCCGAGATCGTGTCGGCACAAGGAGGATTCGTCGCCAACGGCGTGGAGGGCCAGCCGCTCACCAATGTGGTGGTGGCGACCTTTACCAGTGATGGAGGCGAGACTGCAAGCGCCTTCCACGCCACGATCAATTGGGGCGATGGCACCAGTTCGGCCGGGACGATCAAGGGTCCGGACAAGAATGGCCTGTTCACGGTCTGCGGCACCCACACGTACACGGAGGAAGGCAATTCCTTCCATGGCGGACCTCCCACCATTACGGTGACCATCACGGATGGAACGTCGATCACCGTCACGAGCACGGCCAACATTGCCGAAGCACCCCTGGCCGCGACTGGTGGGTTCAGCATCACCGGCATGCAATTCCAGCAGATCAACAATGTGGTCGTGGCAACGTTCATCGACACGGGCGGCCCGGAGAATGCATCGGATCCCGGGGATTATACGGCCACGATCAAGTGGGGCGATGGGACGGCCACGGCAGGCGCGATTTCGGGCCCGGATCTGAATGGAGTCTTCACGGTCGCAGGCAGCCACGTCTACGGAGGCCAAGGCACGTTCACCATCACCGTGACGATCAAGCATGAGTCGGCTGCGCCCGTCACGGTGACCAGTACCGCGGCTATCCCCGATCCCCCGCCGGGCGGGATGATCGTCGCTACCGGGCAACCAGTGAAGGCCATCCAGTCGGTAAATCAGAATCAGACCGTCGCCCAGTTCCTCTACATGAACCCCGGAAGCCCATCGGGAACCTTTACGGCGACCATTACCTGGGGCGATGGCCCGAATGTGGACAAAGGAA
>DATGIQ010000320.1:0-7438 GCA_035295665.1 Gemmataceae bacterium
CACGAGGGGTATACGCCCGTTTTTTTTGTGCCCGGCGAAGGAGGCACGCTGCCGCGGCAGTTCGTGCTTGGCTCGTCCATTGGTATGTTCCTCCTGACCGCTTTCCTTACGGGGAGCCACCGGCCAGCGTCTGCGTTCACGTACTGGTATGCCCTGGCCTTGGTCGCCATTGCCGTGGGACTGCTCGGCATCTTGCTGCAATCAACCATTGGCAGTCTCTTGCCCTGGGCAGGACGCACGGCCCTTTACCTCAGTGGCGTGTTCATGCTCCTGGCGGCGCTCGCATCGGTGCGCGAAGCCAAGCTCTGGGGCGTTCCCTTGGAGGAATCCCTACGTCTGGCCACGGCCAGGCTCGGCGAAGTCTTCGAAAGCATCAGCGACGGTTTCGTCGGCATCGACGCGCAGTGGCGCTACACCTACGTCAACCGTGCCGCAGAACGGATGTTGGGCAAGCATCGCTCGGAACTTCTAGACAAGAACATGTGGGAGGTCTTTCCGGAAGCGATCGGCGGCAAGGCGTACCAGGCGCTGCACCAGGTCCACACCGAGCGGATAACGGTGGAATTCGAGGATTTTGATCCGGTTGTGCAGCGCTGGTTTGGCAATCGGGCGTTTCCCGATCCCGGCGGCGGCATCGCCATCTACTTCCAGGATATCACCCAACGCAAGCAAGCGGAGGCGCAACTCCAAAAGAATCAGGAGACGTTTATCCAGCTGATCGAGCGCGCCCCGTTCGGCATCTACATCGTCGATGCGAACTTCCGCATCACGCACATGAATGCCGGCTCGCAGGCACAGGCGTTTAAGAACGTGCGGCCCGTGATTGGGCGAGAAGTTTCCGAGGCGATGCGCATTCTGTGGCCCGAGCCGGTGGCCGCGGACATCCTCGCCCACTTCCGCCACACCCTCGACACGGGCGAGCCGTATTACTCCGCCAATTTCGCGCATCCGCGCGAGGACATCAAGATGGTCGAAGCGTATGAGTGGGAGTTGCAGCGCATCACGCTTCCCGACGGACAGCACGGCGTGGTCTGCTACTATTACGACTCGACGCGCCTGCGGCAGTCCGAGCAGGCCCTTCGCGCCAGTGAGGGCCGCACCGCTGCGGATCTGGAGGCCATGCGGCGCCTGCAACAAGTAGGGAGCTTCTGCGCGCGTCGGGAAAGCGCCTTCGCAGACTGTCTGAGGGAGCTATTGGAGGCGGCCATTTTCCTCACCGAGGCCGACAAAGGCAACATTCAGCTCCTCGACGCGCGGTCGAATTTGCTCACGCTCGCGGCGCACCAGGGCTTTGAGCAACCGTTCCTTGACTTTTTCGCTGCGGTCAGTGTTGAGGAAGGCTCAGCGTGCGGGGCGGTGCTGCGTGCCGGTCGACGGATCATTGTCCAGGACGTGACGGAGAGTGAAATGTTCGCCGGGCAACCATCCCGGCGTGTGCTGCTCGCCGCCCGTGTGCGGGCCATGCAGTCGACGCCTCTGATCGGCAGCGGTGGGAAAGTACTTGGCATGATCTCGACCCACTACGTCCGGCCGCACGCGCCGGACGATCGCGCCCTGCGCTTCTTGGACCTGCTCGCCCGGCAGGCGGCCGATTACCTCGAACGCCAGCAGGCAGAGCAGGCCGTGCAGGCCTCCAGCAACGAATTGCGGCAGACGTTGAAGACCGCCGCCGTCGGTCTGGTGCGCGTCGGCCGCGACCTGCGGTATATTTCGGCCAATCCTGCCTATGCGGAAATCGCCGGGGTCGACCTCGATCGGATCGTCGGCCGCCCCCTCTTCGAGGTCATGGGCGCGGAGGCGTTGGCGGTAATCCGGCCGTACATCGAGCGCGTGCTGCGCGGCGAGCGCGTGGAATACGAAGCAGAATTGCCCTGGGCCTCGGCTGGTCCCAAGTGTATCCACGTTGTCTACTCGCCTTGGATCGATGCCGGCGGCGAAACGACCGGCTGGGTCGCTTCGGTCACCGACGTCACGGCCCGAAAACAGGCCGAGGAGTCGGCCCGCAAGGCTCAGGAAATCTTCAAACTCGCCCACAGTATTGGACGGATCGGGCATTGGGAGTGGAACTCGCTGACAAACGAGAACAAGTGGTCGCCGGAAATTGAAGCCCTGTACGGATTGCCGCCCGGTGGCTTCGCGAGCACGTATGAGGCATGGGCGAAATTGCTCCATCCAGACGACTTGCCCAAAGCAGAAGAAGCGGTGCGCCGAGCAATGGAAACGGGCAAGTATTTCACGGAGTTTCGGGTCATCTGGCCGGACGGCAGTGTGCACTGGCTGGAAGCGCGGGCCCACGTCTTCAAGGACGACGACGACAAACCTGTACGCATCATGGGCGTGAACATGGACGTCACGGAACGCAAGCGGATCGAAGAGACTCTCCAGGAAGCCGACCGCCGCAAGGACGAGTTTCTCGCCACGCTGGCCCACGAACTACGCAACCCGCTGGCCCCGATCCGCAACGGCCTGCAACTGATGCGGCTGGCGGCCGGCAACACCGATGCCGTGGAGCAAGCCCGCGCCATGATGGAGAGGCAATTGACACAGATGGTGCGGTTGGTCGACGACTTGATGGATCTGAGCCGCATCAGCCGGGGGAAAATCGAACTCCGGAAGGAACACGTGCCGCTGTCGGCGGTGGTAAATAGTGCCGTCGAAACCACTCACCCGCTCCTCGAGGCGATGGGCCACGAACTGGCACTCACGCTGCCCGAGCAGCCCGTCATTCTGGACGCCGATTTCACCCGGCTGGCGCAGGTATTCTCGAATTTGTTGAACAACGCCGCCAAGTACAGCGGACCGGGCGGGCACATTCGCCTGGTCGCCGAGCGGCAAGGCAGCGACGTAGTGGTGTCGATCACCGACACGGGCGTCGGCATCCCGCCGGATAAGCTGACCAGCATCTTCGAGATGTTCTCGCAGGTGGACTGCGCGCTGGAAAAGTCGCAGGGCGGACTGGGCATCGGCTTGACGCTCGTAAAGCGACTGGTCGAACTGCATGAAGGAACGATTGAGGCGCACAGCGACGGAATGGGCAAGGGCAGCGAGTTCATGGTGCGGTTGCCGGTCGTGATCGAGGCGCCCCACCCGCAGGCGGTCCGGCACGATGAGCCAGCCCCGCAAGCGTCGCACCGCATCCTGATCGTGGACGACAACCGGGATAGTGCCGACAGCTTGGCCATGATGCTGCAATTCATGGGCAATGAGATCCGCACGGCCTATGACGGCCAGGAGGCAGTGGCGGTGGCCGGGGACTTTCGGCCCGGCGTGGTGCTGCTGGACATCGGCCTGCCGAAGCTGAACGGGTACGAGGCCTGCCGGCGTATCCGCGTGCAGCCGTGGGGCAAGGACATCGTGCTCATTGCCGTGACTGGGTGGGGGCAGGACGAGGACCGTCGCCGGTCCCGCGAGGCCGGGTTCGATCACCACATGGTCAAGCCGGTGGACCCCAATGCTCTGAGGAAACTACTGACGGGTTTGGAGGCAACAGATGTCGTTTTGCGGAGTAGTTAGAGTCTGGGTGTCCGGGTGAACTTCCTTTTTGTATCTTGACACGCTTCCCCAGACTAGTAACCTAGAAAATACGACGACTTGGGAGCTCAGCCTCGGTCGAAGAGATCGCCCAGGCCTTTCCGTGTATCCCCTGCAAGCTGCCCCCCTGCAAGCTGCAGTGGTTTGTCCCGAGCAATTGACCGCAAGGGTGCGGTTTGGAAGGCGCTCGCCTCTCCTGTTGCTGGGATGGTTGCAGCCCTGTTGTGCCGGCAATTTGACTTGCCGGGTCCGTGCTAGGGAACCTTCCAAGGCGCGAGATTTTGGAGGAACAGCCATCGCGCTTTCATCCGTGCAGCAAGGAATCGCAGGCCGTGATCGCCCTGCACCGTGGATGAGGTAAAACCTCGTCTCGGGCGCTGGCTCATAAGCATTCTGCTCACGGCGCAATCGCGCCGTCGGGAGACTGCCGTTTGAGCGGCTGCGATTCAGGCGGCGCCGCAAGGCACCGAGTGGCTCTTTCATCATGGAACGGAGCCAGGTGTCCTGCTTCGAAAATCACGAGCCTTTAAGGGATGCTTTGGAATCGACTCCTAGAATCCAGCAGCGGAGTAGCCGCTTGCTTGGCTTGGCACCTACGACCGGGTTCGGCGCGGGCTCTGAACCTGGACACCGAAGGTAGCGTGAACTTCGGTGATCCTCAGCCTACGAACCGCTTAGAAGAGGTAGCACATGTTCACCGTACCAGCGCTTTGGTTCCGACGAGAAATGAAAAGCAGCAAGAGAAGTCGGCGGCCGGCCCGCAGGCCCTTGGGGCAACCGTGGATCGAGGCTTTGGAGAGTCGAGACCTGCTCTCCACCTGGACTACGGGAACTCCTATGCTGACGGCCCGTTTTGGCCTGGCCGCGGTCACCGCTAACGATGGCCGTACCTACGCCATCGGCGGAATCGTCGGACCCGGCACCGCGAGCCTCAAGACCGTAGAGGCGTACAGCCCGGTCAGCAATAGCTGGACTGCCGTCGCCTCCATGCCCACCGGCCGCTTCGGCTTGGCGGCCACGCTCGGCCCGGATGGCAAGATCTATGCAATCGGTGGCTTCGATTATAAGAACAATGTTCCTCTCAACACCGTGGAGGCGTACACTCCCAGTTCCAACACATGGACGGTCGTCGCTCCCATGCCCACGGCCCGCTTTGACCTGGCGGCAGCGACGGGCCCCGATGGCCAAATCTATGCCATTGGCGGGTTTAACCAGGGCGGCGAACTCGGCACGGTTGAGGCGTACAACGTCAACTCGAATACGTGGACAACGGTTGCCTCCCTGAACACGGCCCGCTTTGGCCTGGCGGCGGTAACGGGAGCCAACGGCCAAATCTATGCCATCGGCGGGGCCAACGGCCTTGGCGTGCTCGGCACGGTCGAGGCGTACAACGTGGGGACCGGCACCTGGACGATGGTGGCCTCGCTGGGCACGCCCCGCGTGAGTCTGGCCGCGGCCGAGGGCTCCGATGGTCAGATCTATGCCATGGGCGGATTTGATAACAATTCAAACGTCGTCAACACCGTGGAGGCGTTCAACCCTTCGAGCGGCAGCTGGTTCGCAACGCTCCCCATGCCCACGGCGCGGCACGATTTGGCAGCAGCCACTGGAACCAACAACCGCATCTATGCGATCGGCGGCGAGGATGCAAACGGGGACATTCTCAACACAGTTGAGGTCTTGACTCTCACCCCTAGCGGACCGGAAGTTAATCCGTCGGCGGATCAGTTCGGCACCGAAGGCGCCTCGAGTTCCTATACCCTGGGATCTTTCCGCGATTCCCTGGCTAATGCCAACTCCTGGACCGTGGATGTCAATTGGGGAGATAACACGGCCGACACGATTACCAATACCACGACTCAGGGTGCGCTCTCCAATGCCTCCCACACCTTTGGCGAGGAGGGAGTCTACACGATAAAGGTCACCGTGAAGGACAATACCAATGCCTCGGGCTCCGCGACCTTCCACGTAACCGTGTCCGATCCACCCCTCGGGATTTCCGCCAGTAATTTCTCCACGTCCACGAACCAGGCATTCAATAACCAAATCGTGGCCACGTTTACCGATCCGGGTGGGGCAGAACCCAACTCGGCCGACCCGAGCGGATCGATCAGCAACCATTACAGTGCGAGCATCGATTGGGGCGATGGCACGGCGGCGACCAACGGCACCATCACGCTCAGCAATGGCGTGTTCACGGTCCGCGGGGGCCATACCTACACGCAAGCCGGCACCTTCGCAACCACAGTGACCCTTAACCACGAGAGTTCGCAGCAAGTCGCGGCTCAAGGAGTCGTCACGGTCAGCGTCGGCTCGACCAGCAGCGTGTCCGTCACGAACCTGGTGAACCAGAACGCCACGGAAGGGGCTTCGGCCTTGTTCAACTTGGGCTCGTTTACCGATTCGAATTCGAGTGCCAATTCGTGGTCCGTGGATGTCAATTGGGGAGATGGGACCGCGGACACGGTGTTCACGGCCTCGGCTCAGGGTTCACTCGGTAGCCGGTCGCATACCTTTGCAGAAGAAGGAACCAGCGTTGTCACGGTCACGGTTACCGATAATGCCAATGCCTCGGGTTCCGGGACTTTCCAGGTGACCGTCGCTGATCCCGCCGTGATCGGGTCTGGCGTCAATTTCTCGGCGGTTCCCGGCAACGCCCTCTCCAACCAGAACGTGGCCACGTTCACCGACCCGGCGGGAGCCGAACCGAACGATGGCACTCATTACACGGCCACGATCGATTGGGGCGACAACTCCGGCACCACGACTGGCACGATCAGCTTCGGCGGCGGCGTCTTCACCGTCAGCGGTGGCCATACGTATGCTGCTGCCGGCCCATATCAAACGACCGTGGTCATCATGCACGAAGGTGCTGCATCGACGACGGTGCACGGCAATGTCACGGTGGGAACGGCCGCCGTGGCGGTCACGTCCCCCGGCAACCAGACGACCACGGAGGGAGCGTCGCCTTCCTTCAACCTTGGGTCGTTCAGTGATTCGAATTCGTCGGCCGGCCCATGGTCGGTCAGCATCAATTGGGGGGATAACACCACACCGACAACGTTTACGAGCAACAACCAGGGCCAACTGGGAACCCGGCCGCACACGTACGCCGAGGAGGGCGTCTACCCCGTCACGGTCCTTGTCACCGACAATGCCAATGTGTCGGGTTCAGCAACCTACCAGGTAACCGTGACCGACCCGGCCGTGACTGGCTCGGGGGTGAGCTTCAGCGCCACGCCAGGTTCGTCCTTCACCGGAGCCGTTGCCACCTTCACCGATCCGGGTGGAGCGGAGGCCAATGACGGCACGCACTACTCCGCCAGCATCAACTGGGGCGACAATACCGCCGCCACGGCCGGCACGATCAGCCTCAGCAATGGTGTGTTCACCGTCAGTGGCAACCACAACTATTCGCAGAACGGCACCTTCAATACGTCGGTGATCATCACCCACGAAGGCGCGCCGACAACGACGTTAACGGGCACCGCTACGGTGTCGAGCACAACGACTGGTTTGGTGAACTTCGTCAATTTCGAGACCGGCGATTTCAGCCAGACGGCCGCACATGTGAATGGCGCCATTGTCACGAGCCCGGCCCTGGATGGGATGTTTTCGCTCCAACTCTCGCGGAGCAACAGCCCGGCCTGGGTGGAGATCCGCCAAAGCGGCACGACGTACTACAACCTCCCCCTCGCCTACTACAGTTTCCTGTTCCAACCGGCTTCGCAGACCGGCGAGGGCGGCGTCGCCAACTTCCAGGACACCAGCAGCAACTACAAGGCGGCCATTCACCTGTCCGCCTCGGGCAAGCTGCTCTTCTACGATGCCACGGGAAAACTGGTGGCCACCGGCACCACGACTCTCAATCCCAATCAGACGTATACGATCTCTGCCAAGATCGGTA
>DATGIQ010000321.1:0-7871 GCA_035295665.1 Gemmataceae bacterium
GCCGGCCAGGCGCCGCGCCCGCCGCGTACCCTGCTGCAGCAAAACATCCTTGTCCAGCAAAATGTGACCAACGTCCGCAACGTTACCGTGGTCCATAACCAGGTGCTCGTCCCGCCGGCACAGTTGGCCGCGGCCAGGGGAATCCGCACAGTACCGCTGGATACGGCGGCGCGGGTCCAGGCCAAACAGCAGGCCCAGGCGATTCAGCAAGTGGGACTTCAACGCCAACAGATGGAAGTGAAAACGGCGACGAAACTCACGCAACCGCGGGCAGCGATGCTCAATCTGCCGGCCACGCAGGCGGTCACCTCAGCTCCGGCCACAGCTGCCAAGCCGGGCAGTGCCGCCACGCCGCATGCGGCCCCGGTCGCCAACAACGCCATCAAGCCGAGCACACCCACCGCTGCGGCCCATCCGCAATCAGCGACACCGACCCCGCCTCCCGGTGGGCCACCCGCGGCCGCGAATAATGCGGCTCACCTCCAGCCGGCCACTGTCGCCCATCCGAGTGCGGCCATCCCCGGCCAGCCGAACACCCAGGGAAAATCGTCCTTCAGCGCCCGAACGGCCCCGCCGTCTCCGCGACCCATCCACCCGGCGCTACAACCGGCCAACGGGGCGTCGCCGCGGCCATCGCCGAGCCAACCATCCCAACAACGACCGACGCCGCCGCAGAAGAAGCCAGACCCACCGGACAAGCCGCCGGCCGCCAACGAACAGAAGCCGTCCTGATGCCGCACGTCAGGGAGGGCCCGTGAGCGTGAAAAAGGATCGGCCATCGATAGCGATCGACACGCAGCCCGTATTGGTCACGGTATTCGTGGCCCGAATAATGAGAGCTGGCACGAACGTGCAAGCGAACTGGGGGATCCGTTTCAGCGCGCCTCCTCCCGATGGGAACTTGCAGAAGCATCGATTGGACTGCACCACCTATGGTAAGCCTGCAATCTCCGCGTCGAAAGAGGCGCATCAACCTTTGAGATAGAATTCCATGCTATTCTCAAAACCCAGGCGAACGCGCTCCAGGTCGAGACCCGACGTAACCCATCCATTCACTTCGGCGGCAGACGGAGGTGTCGAGCGGTGCAGCAGCGTGGTGTAATACCCACGGATGACATCACCGCGGTATTCGGCCGAACTCAAGAAGGTGTTGGCAATGCCCAATTGGCCGAGCGTGGGGAACTGCGCAATCCAACCCTGAATTTCGCCAGCACTGGGAGTCCGGTTAAGCAGGAGGAGATACAAGGCACTGACGAAGCGTTCGTTCGGCGCTCCGCTGGTGATCAGACGATTATTGGCATAGTTGAAGAATTCCGCAGAACTGAGGATTGACGCCAGGATCTGTTCCTCGCTGGCCCCGGCCTGCAAAGCATTCAGATAGCCCTGAATCTCGCTCGTGGTGGGAGCTGTGGTTCGGCCCAAGTAATGGATATACCAGCTGTCCAGCAGGTGGGTTCGTGCTTCCGTCGAGTGTTCAATGCCGTTGACGACCGGGCCAATGCCGGAACTGACGATGACGCCCACCCACCCATTCAACTCGGCGGGCGAGCCGAGCCGTCCTAGCGCATTCTGGTAGAGCGCCTGGATGAAGCTATGGTTGGCGTCGAGAACATCATGCACTTGGGCGAGGCGATTGGCCGCTTGCCCAAACTCAGCGAAGACCAGGCTGCCATGCGGACCCGCCGCGATCCCCGTCGGCGAGCTATTCGCGGTCGGCACAATGTACTCTGCCGCCACGAAGCCAGCCGGCGTGATTTGGCCGATCCGGCCGCTGCCGATCTCGCTGAACCAGAGGTTGCCATCCGGGCCCGTGATGATTGTGTTGGGTTGGCCCGTCGGTGTCGGAATGGGGAATTCGGTGATTGCCCCGCTGGTGGTGATTCGGCCAATCTGCTCGCCATTGGGCTCTGTGAACCAGAGATTGCCGTCCGGCCCGGCCGTGATGTTGAACGGCGAGCTGGAGGCCGTGGGAACCGAGTACTCCGTGATTGCTCCGGCCGGCGTGATCCGCCCAATCTTGTTCGCGGTGGCCGCAAATTCGGTGAACCAGACGTTGCCGTCCGGGCCCGTGGTGATCCCCACCGGCTGGCTATTGGTTGTCGGGATGAACGTCTCGCCAAGGATCGTGCCATCGGTTGCAATCCGGCCAATCTTGTTGCCGCTGCTCTCGACAAACCAGAGGACGCCGTCCGGACCGGCCGTGATTCCGAGCGGCTGACTGTTGGCGGTGGGGATGACGGTTTCGCCCAAAAGCGTCCCGGCCGTGTTGATCCGGCCGATCTTGTTCGCATTCTGTTCCGTAAACCAGAGGTTGCCGTCCGGGCCAACCGTGATGGCGGCGGGCAGGCTGTTATTGGCCAGCGGTGTTTCTCCCAGAAGCGTGCCGTCCGGTGCAACCCGGCCGATGCGGTTGACTCGGCCGACTTCCGTGAACCAGATGTTTCCATCCGGCCCCGTCGTAACGGCATCGGGCTGGCTGCCCGCGGTGGGAAGGGGCGGGAACTCGGTGATCCCCGTGGCCAGGAGGAAGCGTGTTTCCAGCCCTTCCAGGTTGGGTTGACGGCGCAGGGTGGAGGGGGTTCGCCTTCTGTTGCCCAGTTGAGGCCCAATCGGAAACCATGCCGCCACCGTTCGGCCGAAGAGCGAGCGGAACCAAGTCATGAAGAGCTCCCTGATGCTGGTTATCGATGCTCCCGGCCACCACGGCACAGCGGGCGCAGTCGGGCTCGTACATATTGATCGAAACAAGCCCGGTAAAAGTTTGGTCATTTTGCCCGTTCCCGGCATCTTGGCTTGGAAGCAATTGACCAATGACAAAAGCCCGGGGACCTGTATTATTCAGGAATATCGAACCTGCCGAGTCTGCGTTCCGTGCGGGGAAAAGAATCATGTCCACGGTCAACCAGGGCAAAACGAAAGAAGTTGCCACGGGCATCTATGAGCTGACGGAGGACCTGGCCGACTCCGCGTTCCATAATCGGGACATGGCCCCGACGACGTGGGCGCAACGCAAATGGGGGATGAAGGATATCGCCGCCTTGTGGATTTCGATGTCGGCCTGCATCCCGACGTACACCTTGGCCTCCTCGCTGATCGACGGAGGGATGAACTGGTGGCAGGCGGTGTTGACCATTTTCCTGGGCAACGCGATTGTGCTGATTCCGATGGTCCTGAACGCCCATGCCGGAACCAAGTACGGCATCCCCTTTCCCGTGTATTGCCGATCTTCGTTTGGAATCGTGGGGGCGAATGTTCCCGCTCTACTGCGGGCGCTCGTGGCCTGCGGCTGGTTTGGAATCCAAACCTGGATTGGCGGTGCCGCGATCTACATGATCCTTGCGGTTTATCTGCCCCGGTGGAAGGAGATGCCCGGAAACATCTTCGGCCTAAATCTTCCGCAACTCGCTTGTTTTCTGTTCTTCTGGGCCATCAATATGTTCGTGATCTATCGCGGCATCGATTCGATCCGCATCCTCCTCAACATCAAGGCCCCGCTCTTGATTGCGCTGGGGCTGCTGCTGCTTGCCTGGGCTCACCAGCAAGCGCACGGGTTTGGACCGATTCTCAGTCAGCCGTCGAAGTTTGATCCCGGCGGCGAAAAAGCGGGCCAGTTCTGGGCGTTCTTCTTTCCTGCCCTGACCGCCAACGTCGGTTTCTGGGCCTCGCTATCGCTGAATATCCCGGACTTTTCCCGGTATGCCTATTCCCAGCGCGATCAGGTGATCGGCCAGGCACTGGGACTCCCCACGACCATGGGGCTGTATTCATTCATTGGCGTGGCCGTGACATCGGCGACCATTGTGATCTATGGCCAGGCGATCTGGGACCCGGTCGTCGTGCTGACGAAATTCGATAACCCGGCTGTGCTGATTGTGGCCATGTTCGCTCTCTGTCTGGCGACGCTGGCGACCAACATCGCCGCCAACGTCGTCAGCCCGGCGAACGACTTTTCGCACCTGTGGCCGAAGCGGATTTCCTTCCGCACCGGGGGGCTCATTACCGGCTTGATCGGCATCCTCATGCAGCCCTGGAAGCTGTACAGCGACCCGACCGGGTACATCTTCAAGTGGCTCATCGCCTATTCGGGACTGCTGGGAGCGGTGGGCGGAATTCTGATCGCCGACTATTTCATGATCCGGAAAACGCACCTCGATTTGGCGGGCCTGTATCGCAAGGACGGTCCCTACTGGTATACCGCCGGCTTCAACCCGCGCGCCATCGTTGCCTTGGTGGCGGGGATCGCCCCCTGTGTTCCCGGCTTCTTGGCAACGGTGGAGCTGGCATCGTTCTCGGGGCTGTGGCTCGACATGTACCACTACGCCTGGTTCATCAGCTTCGGGATATCGTTTGTGGTTTATGCGGCACTGATGGCTGTTCGCCCTTCGGACGATGCCAAAGCTTGGAGCTGATGGCTCGGAGGCCGCGCTTCTTCCGACGAGCCATGAGCTCATGGTCGTGTGGCCCTGGTCTGTGGTTATGCAGGCCGCTTTGAGCAATTTCGGGTTGGCGTAGTGCCTGTACCCGGACCCGTCATTCTCTGCTCCCATACTCCCCAAACCCCGTACGCGGATGCACGTTGCTTTTTTGTCCGGCGCTTGCATTAGCGAATTCTTTCGCTATAATGAGCGAATGAATTCGCTAATCCACTGCAAGGACCTTCCCGAGGAGTGATCATGCCTCGTCCCCGTTCGCTTCAGCCAACGGAAGTCGAAATGCAGATTCTCCGGATCCTGTGGGATCTCGGCCCGAGTCCAGTGCGTGAGATTCATCGTCGCCTGGAGTCGGCCAAAGGGACCAATTACTCCACGACGGTGAAGATGCTGGGGGTGATGCTCGATAAGCAACTCGTCACGCGGGATGAGAAGGTCCACCCGCACGTTTACAAAGCAGCGCTCACTCGCGACGGAGCTGGCAAGCGGCTCGTTCGCGATGTTATCGAGAAAGTCTACAGCGGCTCCGTGCATAGCCTTGTGCTGCATGCAATCTCCATGCAACGGACCACGAAAGAAGAGCGGGACGAAATTCGTCGCCTGCTCGACCAGATGGAGGGAAAGCCATGACCGCGTTGTTCGCGCTTCTTCCCGTCGAACGCCTCGGATGGGTGCTGATCCATTCGCTGTGGCAATTCCTACTGATCGCGCTTGTCGTTCGCCTTCTTGAGCAAGTGTTCGCGGGACGTACCCATGCCTCGGCGCGATATCTCGCCGGCGTATCCGGCTTGGCGGCGATGACGGCAGCTCCCGTCGTGACCTGGTATCTGGCTGCTGTAACGCCGTTGGCGGACGCTGGGCCGGCTGCGCCGGGTGCGGCCGTGGAACGCATGCAGCAGCCGCGCAGGGAGGCCGCAGCGCAGCCAGGTCGCGCCATCCGTGGTCCGACTTCATCTTCCGACCACGTAATGGACCAGCCGCGCGCGGACAACTCGTTGACCGATACGTTGTCTGCCGGTTGGAGGACTTTTGCCATCCGCCTGCGTCCCTGGTTGCCAATTCTGGTGACAGGTTGGGTTGCCGGAATGTCGGTATGCTCCCTACGCCCGCTCCTGGGCTGGCTCATGTTGCATCGGCTAGGCACGGTTGGGGCCTTTGCGGGCGGTCCTGTGCTGGGAGAATCCGTTCCGCGGATTGCCGCTCGCCTCGGCATGACGCGAACGGTATCGGTCCTGCGATCGACGCTGGCGAAAACGCCCCTCGTCATCGGCTACCTGCGGCCGGTATTGCTGGTTCCGGTCGACATCGTGGCCCAGCTGCCGCTTAAGGAACTCGAAGCGATCCTGGCCCACGAGCTGGCGCACATCCACCGCCACGATTTTCTCGTCAACCTGTGGCAGATATCGTTGGAAACGGTCTTCTTTTACCATCCTGCGGTCTGGAGCTTGTCGCGTCGCCTCCGCGTTGAACGCGAGCATTGCTGCGACGATATCGCGCTCTCGGTCATCGGCGATCCCGTCTGTTACGGTCGAGCGCTGTTGCACGTGGAGGAACTGTGTGCCCCCGAACCGCTTCTTGCGCTCGGCGCCAGCGGTAGTTCTTTGCCGAATCGTATCCGGCGGCTGATCGGGCAACCGACGCCGCGGCATCGTGCCGCTGGCCTGATTGCGGCCATGCTCTTGCCTGGCATCGCCCTCACGTGCGCACTCGGGATGGTAGCCTGGGCCGCAGGGGTTGGCAACGACCAGCAAGCCGCAGGAAACGTGCCACAGAAATCCCAGCCGGCGCCGGCTGCCCAACCCAGGCCCAACCCGGCGGCGCGTTCGCTCGATATCGTGATCGCGAAGCATGTCATTGTGTGGGACGGACGAATCCGCACTTGGGATGAGGTTGTGACAGAACTGCGCGAGATTCGCAAGGCCCGGGGCAAACCGATCCACCCGCACTTCCTTTTCACCAACGGTGCTCATTCTGCCGGCCGTTGGGACACCTACCACGCGAAGCTATTTGAGATCTACAAGGAGTTGTTCGAACCAGCGGGCATGTCGCTCGGATCAATTTCACCACGCGCCTCCCCGCGTTACGATGCGATTCAGAAGGCACTGGACCTTGTCCCTGATCCGAAGTCCCTGCGTTCGGGGGTTGTCGTCGAGAAAGGTCAACCCAAAGGTGGTGTGCTGGTGGTGCTTGTCCCCGAAAAAGGGATGATGCCGGTCGTGCTCAAGCCCGATCTCACGCTCAGGGACCCGCATGATGAAGTCTGGACCATTACGGGGCCTGACGGCCGCTTTACGTTACCGGTTCAACCTGTCCATGCCCTGGACAAACCCGCCCCACCGCCGACGTACGCCCTCGCCGCAATTTCAGGGACCGGTTTTGGGCTGGCTGGCATCCCTGCGGAAGGAGAAAAGGCGACGATTGACCTCCTGCCGCTGGCACGGGTCGAGTTGGCTCCGGTCGAAGGTAAGCCTCAACGGATCGATGTCGCCCTGCGCGGCGGATTACCGGACCCGAGCCCTGGATTTTGGATTTACGAAATCGAACTCCGCGACAAACGGCTCTCCCTGAACTTGCCACCGGGGAAGATCACGATCTACCGAGCATTCTCGCATCAGGATGGATCATCACAGAGTTATCCGGATGAAACCCTGCGGATCGGCCCCGGCGGCGTCCAGGAGGTCAAGGTGCCTAACCTTACTGAAGACGAAGCCGCGCGGATCTGGAGGGAGAGTTCGCTTCGGCCGAAGCGCGATCTCAACAAACCAAAGGAAAAGTAATCGGCAGTTCGCCGGACGTGTGCGATTCATTTTCAGGGCCATTTTCGCACTTTGGACCGGCCCCCGTTGGGGGCTCAACTAGGCGAACCATTCCTTGAGCGGTAGCCGAAATCGTGGCAGCACTCGGCCCCCGTCCAGTGTCTGCTCTTCGGTGCGCAGGGTCGATTCATCGGGTGCCGTGCAGACGCGCACGGTTCGCTTGGCCGGATCAACGAACCAAACCAGCTTGACTCCGGCGAGGAAATAGTCTTTCAGCTTGCGATCCATCTCTCGTTGTTTTGTCCTTCGTGGGTTTCGTCCAGGGCCATTCTTCACAACATCTCGCGCGAGTGTCTCTCCTTGAACCATCCTTTGAACCGCGTGGCAAAATAGTTGACAATACCTGCCAGCGCGGGAACTACTCTTTGGAGAGCAAGCACGCGCGGAAGCAACGTATCGCGAGCGCACCGTTCAGCCATTTTCTGCGTAGGCTCAGTCGAGGGATGGTCACGGAGGCATTCCGGGACCATCCCGACCGAGAACTCATTCATCTATACAACGGGATAGATGCAACGACCACGGCCCTTACCGTGCAATGCTGAGCCCGAGCATCCCGTGACAAGTTCCGGGATTCTCCAAAATAGTTGCGCCGCTCAGCCGCCTCGCCGGCTTTAATAGATAGAGA
>DATGIQ010000322.1:0-16479 GCA_035295665.1 Gemmataceae bacterium
GCAGACGTAACCGACAGCGAGCGGAACGATCAGCAGTCGGTTCGATTCAACAAAAACGGAACGATCAGCTGTCGGAAAAAACGGAACGATCAGCTGTCGGTTCGCAGTTAGGGAAGCATTCAGAACCCGACTTCGGCCCGCATGAAGATTCCTTGCGTGGTCAGCTCGGCCCGGGAGTCGGCGGCTTCGCCAATCGTCCACCACCGCTCGAACTCATAACCGAGGGCAAACCGAGTTCGGCCATACCACGGTGCCCAGTTCAGCCCGGCCTGCACGTGGAGCACGGGCACGGCCTGGGTATGGTGGACCAGGGTCGCGCCCCCGGCCACGGAGGTGTCATCCGCGACGATCCTCTCGAAACCTTGGCTGATTTGCCCAATCACCGATGCCCCTTCAAGTCGGAGAAAAAGTCCCAGGCCGGGAATATCTAGCGTCCGCCAGAGATCGAGCCCGACATGGGGCCCGGCGCCGATGAAATGGTTCGTCGTACTTTCCTCGCGAAAGAATCCGACGGCCAGCGAATCAAAATAGACATTGGCCAGGCGAACTCCCGCCCGCCATTTCATGTCCCAATGCGGGTCCAGGCTGAACTCCCGGCTGCCGTAATCGAGATCGATGGCATGCATATCAAGCCGGCTCTTGAGAAAACCATCGTCGCCGAAATCAAAATACGGAATGACATCGCGGCCCTCGGTGACCAGGAAACGGTACGAAAGCAAGAGCTCCCCAAAGCCCTCGGGAAAACGGTAGCCCAGCTCGAAACGCGGCGCTCCGGTCCAATCGAGCTCAGCCGTCGGCAGGTGTACCAGGTTCGGGAGAAACCCCTGGATGCCCGGCTCCTGAAGGATCGGGCTGTTGATGGCGACAGGAGCTTGCAGGCGGTTCTTGATCTGGGGCGCGACCACGTTGAGCTCCAGGGCCCAGAAGCAGCCGGGTCCCGGGGAATGGGGCCGATCCAGAAGAGGGTCCCCACGCAGGAGCGGACCGTTGTTATCCTGGTAAGGGGAAATTGGCGTGTACAGCAATGCCGGCGGCATTAAGGGAGCAGGGCTGATTGGAGAAGACGCCGGATACTGCGGCACAGTTTCCGGACTCTGGCCTCCCGGTGCCGGAGCAGGGGAATTGGAAGCCGACGGAACCACCGGCACGGGGGTGGGCGGCAATTCTTGACCATACCCATGAAGGCTCCACAGAATCGCCCCCAGCGCAGCCACGCCGGACAGCATGCGAACCTTGCCGGTCGTCATACGAAAACCCTCCCCAGTCGGAATCGTGGGATGCGAGTGGGAAGACTGGATTGCCGCTTCTCGCCGACAAAGTCCGCCTCCATATCTTAGTTCTAGACCCAAAGCAAGAGCTTTCTGGGCATGCCGCAGTGGGCTCCCGGCGATCACGGTGGCGGCCGCGAGACCATCTCTCCTGACCCACCGGAGTTGCCCTGCTCAGTTAGACGTGCTGTTAATCGTATGTTGTCAAAGACTTATGGAAATCTGGAACCAGTGGCACGGGGATTGCCGGAAGCAACGGCGTGCAGCTCCCTGCTTGGTATTCATCAGCGAGAATTTGCAGTGATCCACGGCGGACGATCAAGGTGTCGCAATCGGCAGCCGATGCCCCGGCTCGAGTTGGCGCTCCGGCCGGCCAGCCGGCTTGGCTGCCACTCTTTCAGGAGCGTCCCATGAAGTTCCGCACCGGCAAGTGGTTCCCGCTGGCAGCGATGATCTTGGGCGTGCTCATCGTGGTAGCACTGGCGGCCGCAGCCATGCCGCTGGTTGGACTTCCTCCGATCCACGACTGGTGGAAGCGGTCGGCGCCTTCCGCGTCCCCTTCCGCCGAATCCGAGCCCTCGGCGGAGCTGGTACCGGGCCAACCGGATACTCTGCGCCTCGTCCCCGCTGTGATCCAGAAACTCGGCATTCACGTAGCCGAGGTCAAGCAGCTATCCTCTTCCGGACAGCTGGAACCACCCCACCGTACCACATCGGTGGATGCCGACGGCTGGACGAAGGCCCAGGTTACCGAGGCGACGCAATCAGGCATCTTGCACCTGTTTGGGACGCTCGGTTGGGACACCAATCACCTGGCCCAGATCCGATCCCGCTTTCCCGGCGAAGTCGTTGAGATCGGCACCGTCGCGGAGAGCGCGCAGTCATCGTTGCAAACCGTTTCTCGTCCCCTGCGTTATGGTGACAAGGTCACGGAAGGCCAGCTCTTGGTTGTGGTTTGGAATACCGATCTGGGCAACAAAAAGAATGACTTGGTGGACGCGATCACCCAGCTTCGGCTGGACCGGCAAAACCTCAAACGGGTCGAAGACGCCTACCGGAAGGCGGCGCAAACCGACGTTCAGCTGGAGCAGGCCAAGCGGAGTGTCGAAGCCTCGATGAATCGCGTCGCCGCCGTCGAGGCCACGCTCCGGGCCTGGCGGGTGCCGGAACAAGAAATCAAAGCCGTGGAGCAAGAGGCTGAGCGGATTGCCGAACGCAAAGGCCAACGCGATGTGGAACAGGAAAGGCTTTGGCCGCGCGTGGAGATGCGGGCTCCCTTTGATGGCGTGATTGTGGAGAAGAGCGTGGCGCTGCATAATTTTGTGGACACCTCCACCGACCTCTTCAAGATTGCCAAGCTCGATAAGCTGAACGTCTTTGCCAACGCCTACGAGGAAGATTTGCCGACCCTGCTGGCCCTGAAGCCAGAGCAACGGCGGTGGCAGATCCGTTTGGAAGGCGATCCCAATGCCAAGCCCCTGTCCGGCACCATCGACGTGATCGGCTACTCTGTGGACCCGAACCAGCACACGGCGATCGTCATGGGACAGGTAGATAACCCAGACGAACGGCTGAGGGCTGTGCAGTCCATCACCGCCAGTGTAGCCTTACCTCCCAAACCGGACGAAGTCATCATTCCGACATCGGCCCTGGTCGAAGATGGGCGTGAGAGCATCGTCTTCGTTCAGCCGGATCTGACCAAGCCCTACTTCCGGCAGCAGCAGGTGGTGGTGGCCCGACGCGAGCGCGAGGTGGTCTTTCTCTCCACGGCCTCGAAGCCGGATCGTTCCCGAACGGAGCCTTCCTTGCAACCGGGAAAGACTTGGGTGGTGGCATCGGGTTCGGTGGAGCTGAAAGCGGCGCTGGAAGATCTCCAGCCTGGAGCGAAACAGAAGTAGAGCAAGGACAGGGAGCAGCGACTCTCACTCTTTCACACTGCTGACTGATCGCAGCGGTCGCTTCTTCAATTGTCCCGTGGGACGATATAGCTGCGGACCGCGGTAGCGACGACATAACCGCCGGGCAGTACTTTCGCGATGGCTCTGGTAGATGGCCTCGAGCCGATGGTTATGAAAGCTCTCCCACAGGCCGCAGACCTCGACGTATGGGTCGAGCCCCGGAAATGGTGATTTCATACGCCATTCTTCCTCCGGCGCTGGGCGGAGTTGGGCCCTACGCTACCGCGCCGCCGGCGGGCAGAGAAGCCCATTCGGATGAATTCCGCTTTACTCAAGAAATAATCTGACGTCGCCGGGCAATGTAATCCCAGACGACATACCGATCCAGATCGGCACCCGCAGTGAAGAAGACCCGCCCGCGGGTCGATTCCGCGACCTGGTAGGCAAAGCGCACATCTTCTTCCGTCTGATTCCAGTTGGACAGAAGAAAAATATTGATGGTGATCCCCTCACGCGAACAGAGCTGCGCTTCCCGAAGCGTGGCCGATTCGGTGCGTGGATGCGGCGGATAAAGCAGATAGAGCCATTCACTCTCAAAATGAGCCGTCGGCAAGCCATCGGTGATCATGATGATCTGGCGATTGGGCGTATCTTGGGCCACCAGGTATTTGCGGGCCAATTGCAATCCATGTTGAATGTTGGTGAAGTGCGGGGGAACAAGCAGCTCGCTGACATTGGGATCCCCCATGTTATAGCGGCGCATCACCGTCGGCTCGTACACCGTGACCGGCTTGGGCATGAGCGTAGCCAACTCCGAGACGTGTCGCGGTTTGGCGAACGAGTACATCTCGATGAATTGCAAGAAGTCACCAGGGTATTCGCTCTTGATCAAGCCGTCTAGTGCCAAGCCCATGCGTTTGACGTTGAAGTACAGGTTGCCGTAGCGCATGGACCCACTCATATCCAGCAGCACGGCCGTCGCGCACTTGGGGTTGTTGCGGGTACGGTGGATTTCGATGTCGTCGGGCTTGAGGCGAATCGGTAAGCCGGGGCCGTTTCGCAGCATGGCATTGAGGAGGGAAGCCGGGATATCCATGTGCGTGACGGAGTCGCCAAACTCATAGCTCTTGGTCCGCTGCGTCTCGATGGCACCTTCGCCGGCCACCGGGCCCTGGTGCCGCCCCGAGCGCGAAGCCTGCAGGGCACTGAAGATTTCCGTCAGCAGCCGGGATTGAAATAGCCGATAGGCCTTCGGTGTTAGCTGGAAACCGCGCTTGGTCTCTTCCAACCCCTGGCGCTCGGCCATTTCTCGCAAGTAGTCCTCAATCTGCTGCTGGAGAGCGCTTAGCCGTTCGATGTCCCCCGGCTCCGCGAATTCGGCCAACTCTTCCAAATCGATGATGCCAATCTGGGCCGTCTTGGCGGCCTCTTCGAGCTGCTGGAGAAGGCGATCAATCATCTCCAGCTCTTCCTTGATTTCGAGGGCTTGGGGAATGGTCAACGCCGTGCGGCCGGTGAACTGGTATTTGGCGGCCAATTCATCGATCTGGTATTGATCGCCCAAGTGATCCACCAACTTCAGGAGCTGACGAGCAAACGGGCTGCGTTCTTCGGCGGCGTACCACAACTGTTCCAGGTCGCGGAGCTGCTCTTCACGGACGGCCTGCTCATAGCGGCGGGCGAGTTTCGGCGGCGGGCGGAGCTGGTCCGCTGCGTCGCGGTATTGCTTCTGGGCTTCTGCCTGGACGCGGTCGGTTTCGTAGGTTTCGAGGATCTTCCGTTTTCGTTCGCGGAGCATCTCCATCAAGGCAGCGAGGCTCGGTCCGAGACCGCGAATCTGGCTCGGATCGATTCGGACAGCGCGGGCCAATTCCTCCTCGGTGAGGTGGCGGGTGTTGCCGTAGAGCAGTAGGTGCTCGAATGCCGGGGAAAGCATGTCCGGCGGCGGGGCCGTCGGGCTGGGGAAGTGGATTGGGTCGAACTTCTGGTAGGTGTGAATGATGCCGCCGAGGCGGCTGGAGGTGCTCATGAGAATTCCCTAATGGGGATCAAAGGCAAACGTTACGCTACATATTTCCGGGTGGTCGCCTTATCGGATTTCGTACGTAATCCTTCCATGCTTCTGCGACCGCGAGATGCGATCACTGGCGTACAGCCCGGCCAGCACGAATTCGATGCAAGAGGCACGCACGGCTTCGCTTTCGCTGGGATTGACCTCGAACGCCTTGTCCCATGCCTTGGGCACACGCTTGAGGCGTTCCGCATAGTGCGCGGAGGGAAGCGCGTCGCCGACCTCGATCTTGACTCCCTTCCCGAAGACTTCGACGATCTCCTGAAGACCATGCTTGTCCACGTATTCATCGAAAACGGTGCGGATCGCCTCCGCCTGAATCGCTTCGAGCACCTGCCGTTCGGTCATTTGATGGCTGCCCATCATGTCGAGTTCGAGCTTGCCCAACGAGGAGGAATACAGATGCCCCAGGTCGCTAATCCGGGGCACCGCGGGTCGTTCGCCCAGCCGGACGCCTCTCTGGCGGGCGCTGGCCACCAGGGTGCGGTAGTTGGCGATGCTGAATCGTGCGCTGACCCCGGACTGCTGATCCACAAATTTCGATTTGCGAGCACATATGCTTATCTGTTCGATGATTTCCTTCATGAAATACGGGATCACGACCGGATATTCGCCATCAAGGCTCAGGCCGGCTTCTTGTTCCATGATCTCGATGCCGAGGGCCCGGTCACGCGGGTAGTGCGTCTGGATCAGCGAACCGATCCGGTCCTTGAGCTGGGGAATGACCTTGCCACTGCGGTTGTACGTGGCCGGGTTGGCGGAAAAAAGGATCAGCACGTCGATATCGAACTGCACTGGATAGCCACGGATCTGGACATCGCGCTCTTCCAGAATGTTGAACAGCCCGACCTGAACCAGTTCGTCCAGCTCCGGAATCTCGTTCATGGCAAAGATGCCGCGGTGCATGCGCGGGATGAGCCCGAAGTGCAACGCCTCCTCCGCGGCCATGCTGGTGCCGCCGGCGAGCTTGGCCGGATCGATTTCGCCGATGATGTCCGCGAACTTGGTACCCGGAGCGAGGCGCTCGGCGTAACGCTGCTTCCGCGGCCACCACGCGATGGGAATCTTTTCTTCCGGCAACTCGGCCACCATCTGTTTACAGACCTTGCTGATTGGCCGATAGGGATCGTCGTGAACCGGGGAAGCTGGCTCGGCGATGTAAGGAATTTCTTCATCCAGAAAACGGACCAGGGAGCGCATGAGCCGGCTCTTGGCCTGTCCCTTTTCGCCGAGAAAAAGCAGATCGTGCCCGGCGATGAGAGCGAGATTAATCTCCGGAATGACCGTATCTTCGTAGCCGATGATTCCAGGAAACAGCTCGTCTCCTTCTTTGAGCATCCGCAGGAAATTGTCGCGAATCTCCTGCTTGACCGTCTTCGAAACCCAACCGCTCTCGCGCAGTTCTTTCAAGTGGGAAGGTCGTACCTTGGCTGGCATCGCGCCGTTGTCTCCTTGCAGCAGTGGCTTGTTCAGGAAATTGTGCCTCTACAAAGAAGTCGTAACGAACAAGCATCTCTTCATTGTAGACGATTGCATTCGAAACGGGCGGCGCGATTCGAATCCTGTCGGATTCGTGCTCTATCGGGTATATTAGGATTTTGAAGGACCGTTCGGTTCTGAGTCAGTCCACCGGCTACCAGGGGCCCGCTTTATGGTGAACCGTGCCCAGCGAAGCTCGCGTCGATTCGTTTGGCAGGGACTGATCGTGTACGGGGCCTGCATCGTGCTGCTCGGCTCCTGCGGCGGAGTGGTATTCGCAGAAGGTCTGACGCATGCCTCGGCGGCGGCCGCGGCGGCCACCTCCATGAACGACCCCGTTGCTACGCTCAGCATCCTGTTGACGGCGAAAAGTTTTAGCCTCTGGGAAGCCGAGATAAATCTACCTTCCAATCAGGCTTCCAGAATGGACCCGGACCTTTTGGAGGGGATCGAAGACAAGGCACCCGTGCGGAGCGCCGCCGAAAACTATGCCGAAGCCCGGGCCTACAACTACCTTCTGGTCCAGGCCAACAGCACGCCGGTGGCGGCCTTTGCCAAGAGCGCACGCCGGGACCTGACGTTCGCCCACCTCTTCGAAGAGCCGGGCAAATACCGCGGCCAAATCGTTCACATCGAAGGGAGGCTAGGACGATTACGCCGCTTTGATGCACCCCGCCTGGCTGCGAAACAGGGAGTCCCCGTGCTCTACGAGGGGTGGATTTTCGGCGATGCCTATTTCAGCAACCCCTACTGCGTGATCGCCACGGCCGTGCCGCCTTCCGTTCCGCTGGGGGAATCACTCAATCACCGAGTCGCCCTGGATGGCTACTTTTTCAAGCGCTATCGGTACAAGGCAGGCGACGGCTGGCGGGACGCACCTCTTCTGATTGGCCATGCCTTGGTCGATCGCGAGGTTGCTTCCGGCGGCACCGCCGATGGTGCCTTTGCGGATTGGCTTTTCCCCGCGCTGTTGGCTGTCCTGGTAATCACAGCACTGCTGGTAGTTGGTCTGCACTGGTGGTTCCGTCATGCCGACCGGCGCATGCAGACGCACCTCGATAGGACCCGCAACCCAGGTTTTGTCGAACCCGGCTCGGATGGTCCGTGAGGTTTCGGAGTTGCAAAGGCCTTCGGTGTCGGTCGATAATAGCTTAGGTTGCCTGTTTTGCCACGGTTCGCTGGACCGCCGCAAAACTACGGTGAGGGCTCGAGTGGAAGGTGTCCGCCATCATGGAAAACAAACCAAACGACGGTTCGCCAAACAATTCTCAGGTTTGGGGAACCGGTCTGACTTCGGTTATCCGTGCAACTTCCTTGGCCGGTTTCGAAAGCGCCAAACCGGCGGCGTCGATCCTTGTGATGGCCTGGATCGGCAGCTTGGTCATCCATGCGATTTTGCTGACGTTGTTCCTGTTCGTGACCATCAACGTCGGCACGGCCAATGTTCCGCTGGAATCCGAGGTCATCCAAACGCTGGTCGACGAGGAGAAGAAGGACTTCAATCTCACCAATGATGACGAGGGTCTTAACCCCGACCAATTACTCAACTACGACCTTGGCCGCATCGAGGAGTTTTCGGTCCCGGGTCCCGTTGCTCCCATGGAAACGATCGGGATCAAGGAGGCCCCCGACGGAGCTATGGTCAACGTGCCTCCCCCGGCGGGGCTGGGGGGAAGCGAGGGGCAGAGTGGCGGACTGGACACCCTGAAGCCAGGCTTGGCAAATCCGTTTGGTTTCGCAGGCGGGATGCGCGGGTTAAACGTGCCGGGCGGGTTCGGTGGCCGCAGCGGTGCGACCCGACAACAGCTGGTGGAAGAAGGCGGCGGCAACAGCAAGTCCGAGGCGGCCGTTGCGGCTGGACTTAAATGGCTGATCATGCACCAGGCACCCGATGGCCATTGGTCGCTGGACGGATTCAACCAGCATGGCCACTGTAACTGCACGGGCTTCGGCCACCAAAACGATATTGCGGCCACGGCGCTGGGCTTGCTTCCGTTGCTCGCCGCTGGCGAAACTCACAAGAACCCGAAGGCCGTTTATGGCAAGCACGTCGGCAACGCCCTGAAATATTTGATGAGCAAACAAGCCAAAGACGGCAACTTCGGCGGCGGCATGTACGCCCACGGCTTGGCGAGCATCGCCTTGTGCGAGGCCTATGGCATGACCTCCGATCCGACCCTGAAGGGCTCCGCGCAGCGTGCCTTGAACTACATCCGGGCCGCCCAGAGTGAGAACGGCGGTTGGCGCTACGAGCCCCGCCAAAGCGGCGACACCTCGGTGACTGGCTGGCAGGTCATGGCCCTCAAGAGCGGACAAATGGCGGGACTGGAGGTCGAAGACTCGAAAAATCCCACGTTCGCCAAGGCCACGAAATTCCTCAATTCCGTGAGTAGCTCAGACGGAAGCGGCTACGGCTACCTTGGCCCTGGCCCGACCCCGACCATGACCGCGGTCGGTCTGTTGTGCCGGCTCTATCTCGGCACCGGACCGCGCAACAGCGGCATCATCGGCGGCGTTCACTACCTCAAGCAAACCCCGCCGGGCGGTAGCAACAGCATTTACTACTACTACTATGCCACCCAGGTTCTTTACCATGTGGGCGGCCCGGACTGGGATGCGTGGAACCCCAAGATGCGTGATCTGCTCATTGCCAAGCAGGACAAAGGCCTGGATCCCAAAAAGCCGCACCTCAAAGGGAGCTGGTCTCCCGCCGGCGACGCCCACGGCGGGGCGGGTGGCCGAATCATGACCACTTCGCTTGCCTTGCTAACCTTGGAGGTTTACTATCGCCATCTGCCGCTCTATCACCGTAATTTGGGCGGTGACAAAAATATGGCAGCGAATTAGTCCGTCGTCCGTAGCAGCCTGCGATGGACCAAGAACTTACCCCAAGTTCTCCTGTCTATTCATTTCCTGTCGCTGAGTCCCTACAACACGAAAACTCGACGGATTCGGATTGATACATCCATCTGCCGTAGCCGATAACTAGGGAACAAGGTGCCCCAGTGGGCGCCTTGCGGCGGTGCGGGAGCAAGTGCGCAAAATGGAGGCCCTTCCGATGGTCCGGTCAATTTGGAAAAGGACCCTCGTTACCACCTTTGCCTGGGCCGGCTTGGCCTGGGCGCAGCAACCGATCTCTTCTGCCCCGGCAGCCAAACCGGGCGAAACGACAGGGCAAACCTTCACCGTGCAAGAAGCTGGCAAGGCCGGCCAGAAGTGCAAGGTGCTCAAGACCTGGAAAACACACGATGGGAAGATCGCCTACCAGGTCCAGGCCTTGGATACGGGCGAAATGATGACGATTGTCGAAACCGGCTCGGCCCGGGACATGGTCGGGACCCAGGGGGGGACTGGCACGCATGCCCAAGCCGTTGCGACGCGCATCTTCCACTGGGGCCTGGAAAGAATGCCGCCGCCTGGCACGCCGGTGCCGCCGGTCGAAGAATTCTACAAGATGCCGTCCAGCATGTCCGATTCCCAACCCAAGAAGTTGGCCAGTACGGAACTGCCGAGCGCTGGCAAACCGATTGCTCCGACTTATTCGGAACCGGGGAAAAGCAGCACGTTCTTCCCTTGGTTCTCGCGTTCCACTCCAGCGCAGCCGGCTCCCATGCCGGCGAATCTGCCTCAGCCAAGCGTGCTGAATTCCACCCCGACGCCGCAATCCACAACTGCTCTGCCGAATACCACCGCGGCAGCCACTCCCAGCTCCACGAGTCCCCATGTCGCCGACATGCGGACGATGACGACACCTCTGAGTCCACCGAGCAGCACCGCCAACAAGCTGACCGAGACGCTGACGCCACGTCCAACCACATTCAGTCCCTACCCAGCGATGCCGACGACGGCATCTCCCGCGCTGTCGTCCAGCACTACTGCACCCCCGCGCGTGGTCCAGGTCATGCCACCCAAGAATGACACCGCGTCGCCGGCTCCGACATCTGCCGTCCCTGCTCCTGCCGTACCGAAAAGCCCGCTCGTGAACCAGCAGGCTACTCCTGTTACTCCGGTACCCAGCGCGGTGGTGGCGAGGACCAACGAAAAGAAGCCAGTCCCTGCATCGACGACTTCCAGCGGACAATCGGTCACCCCGTTGCCCGCGTCCAGCGCTACGCAGAGCCCGGCGACACCGGTCAAGCCGGCTCCCGTGACATCGACGACCGCGGCAGCGGCCCCCGCCGCACCGGTCTACAAACCATTCGCCGGCTATTCAGCAGCGAGTCCTTATTCTTCGGTGGCGCCAGTCCCCAGCAACCCGAGTGTCCCGACTGGATCCAGTGCCATCGCGCCATCCGTGGTTGCTTCACCCCCAGCGAATAGTCCCTTTGGCACCGCTGCGACAACGGTAAAGCGAATCGAGGATACGAAGTCGACAGCACTGACCCCGGCAGCGATGATCCCCAAACCGGTCACCACCGGAACCACACCGGCGCCTGTCACCGCAGCGCCGCCGAGCGATTGGCGTCAATCTTGGGGCAAGGCCGACGATGGGAAAACGTTGAGCACTGACAAGCCCGTCCAGAGCATCGGCGATAGCAAACCGGCTCCGACGAAACTGCTCTTGCCTCAGGCCGATAGCAAGCGCCCGGATCCGCTCCAGATGCCGGCGCAATATGATCGGCGCCCTGTCGAGGAGAAGCCCAGCGCCCAAAAAGGGGACACAATGCTGGTCCCGGCCGTCGCGGCTACATCTTCCAATGTGGTGAAGCCCGCTGCGGCAGCCGTCGCGGAGCCAATTAAGGCGTCGCCGGTTGTGGCTACCGTTGCGCAGTCCATCAAAGCACCGCCGGCGGTCACCATGCCGGTTCCGTTGGGTGCCCAATCCGTGATCCAGGCCGGTGATCCTGGCCCGGGTGGGGTGCGTTACATTCCCGTACCGATGGTTACCATTCCGGACGTTCGGCGTCCTCCCGTGCCTCCGATGACGACGCCGGCGCAAGTGTACGGCACGTCCGGCGCTGTCTCGGCGGGCAGCGAAGGAGCACAGGCCAATGCGTTCACGCCGGTCGTTCCGCGCCAGACCTATGCTCAAGCGACGAATGCATTCAGTACCGGAGTGGCGATCGTCCCGGCCGCGCCTACCGGCTTGCCCGTACCGGCGTCCAGCGCAAACAGCATGCTGGTCCAGGCAACCCATCCCGCCGCCAGCACTAATCTGACGAATCCAGGTGTGAGCCCCGCGGCTTACCAGACGGCCATGAATCCGGCGCAGCCGCCGGCGGTTTCTCCTGCCGGCAACCGGGCGCTGCCGGACCACGTCCAACAGATGGTCACCGCGCTGCGGGATTCGCTCTATCCGTCGCAGCGCGAATGGGCGGCCGAGAGCATGGCAACGGTTGATTGGCGGACCCACCCGCAGGTTGTCCAGGCGTTGACCATGGCCGCCAAGGAAGATCCCGCTGCCACCGTCCGGGCCGAGTGTGTTCGCTGTCTGGCCAAGATGAAGGCGAACACGGCACCGGTTGTCACCTTGGTCCGCGAGCTGAAAAAGGACGCCGATCCCCGTGTCCGGCAGGAAGCGGAGCAGGCGTTGACCATTCTCGCCGCTGGGGCGAAATGATTGGATGGGCGGGCGAGGGGGCGATGGAGCCGCACACTGGGGTTGTTGCTGGTCCGGAATCACTTCTCCGGGAGCGCGGCTCCAAGCTCTATCGCCCTTTGCCGCGCCGCCTTGGCCAGGTCGGCATGGCCGCTGCGTTCATAATCACTCGCCCGTGCGATCTGAAAGTTTGCCTCTGCCGGGTGCATGTCCGCCCGCTTGCGGTACAGAGCCAGGGCTTCCTCGTAAACGCCGTGAGCCTCCCCGATTAATGCGACCAGAAGTAGCTCCGCAGAGTATGCACTAGCCGTCAGCGGTTTCAGAGCCGACAGTTCCTCCGCTTCAGGCTTCGTCACCGTTAAGAATTTGCTATCCACGACCGGGCCCGCACGCACCATGGGCATTTCGTCCCCGGCTTCAACGCCGGCTGTGATACCGGAAGAGACTTCTCCTCTTCAGCATATTCACCTCCACGGTGCACGACAAAGTTGTTCATGGCCTCGACTCGCGCTTCCGCATCGCTCTTGCCCGTCCTCCGCCAATTTGCTAGACCATACGCCAGTCAAGGAAGGCCTTCCCTTCCCTGGCCCGGATTTCCATTCCCCGGTTCCCGAGGGCGGGCATGATTCCCATCGATTTGAGCGGCAAAATTGCGCTGGTCGCCGGTGTCGGCGATAATATCGGTTTCGCCTGGTACATCGCCAAGGCCCTCCAAGCCGCGGGCGCCCGCCTCCTATTCTCTTGCCATCCTCGCCTCATGGGCATCGTGGAAAATATCTTGGAACGGGACCAGGACGCGGACACCCGTGTCCTCCCTTACGGTGCCGGCATGCTCAAGGTGGAGAAGGTGCTGGCCTGTGATGTCGCCTTCGACACGTTGGCCGATGTCGATGAGAAGACCCGTCAAGATCGGCGGTACCAACGCCACGGCGATTACTCCATTCAAGGAATGATGGCCACGGTGCAAAGGGATTTCGGGGCCATCGATATCCTCGTGCACAGTATTGCCTTCAGCCCGGAAATCACCAAGCAGGCCATTGACACTAGCCGCAGTGCCTATTTGACCGCCCTCAGTGTGAGTGCCTATTCATTGACGGCGCTGTTGCGCGGGGCGCGACCGCTGATGGAGAATCGCGCAAACGGAGCCGCAGCGGTGGGGTTGACCTATCTCGGCGGCGACCGCGTGGTGCCGCACTACGGCGGCGGCATGTCTACGGCCAAGGCAGCTTTGCAAATTGACGCCAAGCAGCTCGCCAGCAACCTCGGACCCAAGAATATCCGGGTCAATCTCATCTCCGCAGGTCCGTACGCCTCGCGCGCAGCCAGAGCGATTGGCGATATTGATAAGATGGTGGCCTACGCCTCTGAACGCTCCCCCTTACCCCGTTCCATCCAGCCGGAAGAAGTCGCCAATGCGGCGGCGTTTCTGTGCAGCCCGCTCGCCTCTGGGATTACCGGACATGTGTTGTACGTCGATTGTGGCTACAACGTCATGGGCATCTGATCGATTTTCCGCTCACGGTCGTTCCGCTCCGTGCAGGGCGCGAACCATGTGCACGGCTAGCACATGGTCACAGAATTACGCTATAATAGGACAGGCTAGGAAAAGCTGGTTTCGGTCGCCCCAGTGCTGAACGAGATTAGGGATCCTTGAAAAAGGGAGGTTTACTGATGGCCATAACGGTTACGGAAAAGGCAGCGGGTGAAGTCAAACGCATCCTCAGCGAGCAGCAGAGCAACGGCGGGCTCCCTGAGAAAGTGTATCTCCGCATGCGAGTCGTCGGCGGCGGCTGCAGCGGTTTCCAACATAAGTTGGATCTCGACCCGGTCATCAACGAAAAGCTGGATGAGGTATTCGAGTTCCACGGCGTGCCGGTCGTGGTCGATAAGCGAAGCCTCATGTATCTGAGCGACGTGATCGTCGATTTCCACGACGACCTCAATCGTCGCGGCTTCAGCATCACCAACCCCAGCGCGAAGAGCACCTGCGGCTGCGGCAGCTCATTCTCGATGTGAGCCGTCTCTCGGTTCCGACGGTGGATCCAGTGACTTTTGACCCTCTCCCAGCGCCCCGGCTTGCCGGGGCGCTTTGCCATTAACAGGCCTCTTGGCCGTAGTCGGAGTGCGGGCACTTAGCTCAGTGGCTAGAGCACCTCGCTTACACCGAGGGGGTCGGGGGTTCGAAACCCTCAGTGCCCAGTTGATGGAAGGCCATTTGCTGAATGTTAGATTGTTGCGTGTGTCGTTCCGCAACCGGGTTAGTAGTCGATGTTGACGGTTTCGTTGCCGTTACGGGTACCGAGCGCCCGCCAAGCCGTCAGGTTGATCGTGTAGGCCAGGAAGCGCACGGACGCATCACAGAAACCGACGTTGACGCCGTTGGTGTGACGACTGTTGGCCGTCGTCATGATCCGCGAGGGGGGATACATGCACGAACGGGAACCGGGGGGGCGGAATGCCAGTAGCTCGTCGTTGAGTGATAGCCATACAGGCACGGTGCGCCGACGTTGGAGGAGCCCTGTTTGTTCAGGTCCTGGATATCGACCGCCTGACAGTCCGCGATGGCCTTATCCGGTGTGTCGGGATAAGTCCCCGGTTCGAAAGTGTCTCCCATATCCGTCGCGATTCCTTGATTGAAATCGCCGGTGACATGTTCGCTGAAGGCAGCGGTATTGCTCGTGCCATCGGTGACATCGGCGACCTTGTAGGGACCATTCACGAAAAAGGGCCCGTTAGGGGAGGGCATGCCGCCGTTGACTTTGTTGGCATCCGAAGGTCCGTACCACATCACCAGGCTGGTCCCTTCATTGGCGCGGTAATTGGTCGGCGCACGATCAGGTGGCACAGCACCCAAGATGTCCGAAGGGCAGATGAACGAGGAGACGATCGCAGCACACGCCGCAGCATTCTTCGCGTCAGACCAGGGAAGGCTGGAATCAATGAGCCGATAGACGGCATCTTGCTCCATAAACGGCAACAAGCGGCTATGGGCGGAGAAAGAAGATCCGTTCGGAAGTGTTCGGCTCTGTGGAAATGAGCCATAGCTACTGTGGTAGTTGTGGAGTGCCACGCAAAGCTGCTTGAGATTGTTTTGGCACTTCATGCGATTGGCCGCCTCGCGCACCTTGCAATGGAAGCATCGGCAGCGTGGGCCTTGTTCATCGATTTGCCGCCAATGAGGACGTAATGACCGCATTGGGCCTCGGCCGACGACGGCACGAGTATCAGGATGGCCAGCACTGCCCAGGCTTGTAAGCAAAAACCATCCGACCGCAAATGTTTTTGGAACGGCGATTTTGCGGCCACGACGTTGAAGCGGCGTGTGGTCCGGCAACACTTCCTCCACGCCGGTTCGCCCTGGTAAGCCGGCGAATTCGGCGTATAATCTCGAAAAGTCTCGGTTTTTCGGAACCTTCCGCCGTAATAAAAGCATGTAAATGCGTTCCTAGCCTCGACGGTCTGAGCCGCATGATTTACCTCGACAATGCCGCCACCAGTTTTCCTAAACCCGAAGCGGTTTATCAGGCACTCGATCGCTTCGCCCGCCAAGACCTCGCCAACCCGGGCCGGGCCGGGCACAAGATGGCCTTGGCCGCCGAACGGGCCCTCGATGATGCCCGCCATCTGCTCAATCAATTCTTCCACGGCGAAGGGCCGGAGCGCTTCATCTTCACCCTCAATTGCACCGATGCCTTGAACATGGCGTTCAAAGGCGTGCTCTCGGAGGGAGACCACGTCGTGACCACCGATCTGGAGCACAATAGTGTCAGCCGGCCGCTGCGGGCGCTGGAGCTGGCCGGCCAGATCGCATTGACCCGCCTACACGCCGACGGCGGCGGCACGGTGGATCCCGATGACTTCCGCCGGGCGATCACGCCTCGCACCCGGTTGATTGCCTTGACCCATGCCAGCAACGTGCTCGGCACCATCCAACCGATCGCTGCGGTCGGACAAATCGCTCGGGAAAACGACCTGTTCTTCGTGGTGGACGCAGCACAGACCGCGGGAGTCGTGCCGATCGATGTGCAAGCCCAGGGCGTGGACTTGCTCGCCTTTCCCGGCCATAAGGCACTTCTGGGCCCAACCGGGACAGGAGCATTGTATGTGGGGCCACGGGTCCACGTGCGCGCCTGGCGCGAAGGAGGAACCGGTGGCGACTCCGCCAGCGAAACCCAGCCGCGGGAGTTTCCCTATTTCCTCGAAGGGGGCACCCCCAACGTCCTC
>DATGIQ010000323.1:0-2011 GCA_035295665.1 Gemmataceae bacterium
CCAACTTCCCAGAGGATCGGGACATCCCCAGTGAAATGGAGATCAAAGGCCCTGGTTCCCCTCTCCAGGTACTGATGGGCCGCCGTGCCCAGCAAAACCGCCGCAACGCCATCGCCCTCGCCGCGCAACCGTTCGACGGCCCCGGTACGCCCGGACAGGCGGAGCCGCAACCTCTGTCGTTGGATGCCGTCCGCAAGCGATTCCATCACTCGCCCAAGCGTTACCTGGGGGTCCGCAAGTCGTTTCAGGCACCAATCGACGGCGAGCTGGTCCCGGTCACTTCCGACCAGATGGTGCAGGCGGCCTGGGCCCAACTGGTAGAGCTGACCAACCAGTGGCGCGGACGCAACCCGACGGCCTGCTCCAAGGGCCGCTTCACTCGAGCGGTGGTCACCTACCCGACGGTGGCACCGCCTTCGGTGCGGCGCGAGGTCGAAACCCTGGTGCGAGAGTTGAAATTCCCCGACGTGGTCACCGACTACGACGAGGCGGTGGCGGCGGCCCTGTTTTATCTGCACCGGGAGTTTGGCGGCTCGCTCGACCTGGGGCCGGAGATGTTCAAAGCGCGTTCGCGCCGCGACAAGAACAAGTGGTTCCAGAACGTCTTGGTGCTGGACATCGGCGGCGGCAGCACGGACCTGGCCCTCCTCCAGTTGACTCTAGAGGAAGTCGATCCGTTCCTGCCCGGCGAGAACCGGGGGGCTGGCGGACGCTGCTATGTCATCTCGCCGCGTCTGCTGGGGTCGTCGGGCAACACGCAACTGGGAGGCGAATTGATCACCCTGCGTGTTTTCCGGCTGCTCAAGGCCGCCCTCGCCGACCGCTTGCTCGGAGCCGTTCAGGACAAGCACCTGGAAAGCGCCTCTCTGGCCGGGAAGATCGCGCAGCTTGGTGAGGCGTTCGTGGACGACAGCGGCCGTTACCAGCCCGGTTCTCTGTTCAGCGCGGTCACTGACCTGCCCGAGAGCGACCCGCTGTTCGCCGATGCCCTCAACGCTGCCGAGCAGGTACTACCGACACGCTGGCGCAACAACCCTGCCCGGCTCCAGGCGTTTTACACCCTTTGGGAGCACGCCGAGGCAGCCAAGATCAAGTTGGGCGCCCGGCGGGAGCCGAGGAACGATGCCCCCAGCTTTGAGTTGGGCGAATCGGAGATCGGCGCCCTGCTCGCCCAATGCGGCATTGCCCATACGTTCAAGGAACCGGGGACGCTGCGCGTGGCCCTCGACGCCGGGCATTTCGAGCGCGCCGCCGAGCCGGTTGTCGAGCAAGCCGTCGGCATCGCTCGCGGTCTTTTGGCTGGCCGGCTGCCTCGACGAGAGTCGGCGGCCTCCGACCCTGGTACCACCCCGCACGAAGAAGCCGGGGTGCAGGAGCCTCTGGACTGGCTCATCCTCTCCGGCAAGACCTGCAACCTGGATCTGGTTCATCGCGTGATCCGCCAGGAGTTCGTCAACTCGCCCCATTTCGTCTGGAACCCCGAGCGGATCACGTTCGTCCCGCAGTACGCGAAGCTGGCGCCCTCGGCGGGGGCCTGTTACGCCGAGAAAATGCGGCGCACCGCCTTCGCGCCCGGTCGGTTCAAAGAACAGCTCCACAAAGGGCTTAACCAGCTTACCTACAACATCGATAACCTGTTCTTCTTCCTACCCTGCTCCTTCCTGGTGCCGGTCCACAACGGCCAGATCGAGATCTTCAAAGCGGGCCAACCCCTGTACCGGCTGGACGAGCAGGAGGTGGGCAAAGCGCGCAGCGAACCACTCGGCGTGCGTCTACTCAATGCCGTGATGCGACGCGACTTCCAGTCGGCCACACCGATCTTGTGGGGTTCCTACGACGGCATGGCCCTGGCTCGCGAATTGCAGATGGCCGTACCCGTGTTCCTCAAACGAATTCTGATGCAGTTCGAGGTAGACTACCGGCTCTTCATGCGCATCTTCCTCTGGGACGGTCACACGCCTCACTACCAGCTCGACCCGCACGCCCCTTTCCTGGACCTGGCCGAGACTCT
>DATGIQ010000324.1:0-47758 GCA_035295665.1 Gemmataceae bacterium
AACGCATCTGTTCGGGCTTCACCGTATCCGAAAGAGTTTCTCTCCAGAGATATTCGCGGACGAGGACATAGTCGGTCGAGCTGCAACTCCGAACCAACTCACTGTTGGGTATACCTGCTGAGTTTGGTGCTTCACGGACGTAATGGGCGGGGATCTCCGCGGGCGAACGAAATCGGCCCCAGGCTGCGAAGTAGGGTCCGGCGGCGCCCCGTGTGTGGATGGGAAGCTTGGAGATCGCGCCGGTCCAGCCGCTCCGCTCCAATGCTTGCGGATCTGGGGCAGCCATCGTCTGCTGCCATGCACTGGAACGGCGGACCGGCTCCGGCGTCGCTCCCCGGTCCTGATAAATCGACCGGTCCACGCTGCCGTCCGCATGCCAGACTGTTTCACTGCGATATGCCGCGGGGCATCCGAGGGAGAAGATGCTGAGAACGAATAAGATTCCGCTTGCGCTCTGGGAGAATCTCCGGTTCATAGGTGGCCCCGAACTAGGTCGTTGATCTCCATAGAATGAGATCCCATTTACTCATGATTTATTCCTGCCCGGATCCAGACCCTTAACTGTTACTCTTCCTCATCCGACGGCTGGCGCCAGCTTGCCAGGATGCGTTCCACTTGCTCGACATCCTCATCGCTAACGCCTTCCCTCCGCCGATAACGGCGACACAAGCTGTCCAGCACGTGTTCCCACATCGTGCGGGTTGGTTCCAAACCGCGCATCCATTGCCCGCGCCGTTGCAGCTTCCAGCGAAAGCGCCATTCGCCGGCAAAGCGCTCGGCGCACAAGAACCGCCGCTGGCCGCTTTCCGGATCAATGTCGGTCCACTTGATCTCCATCGGTCTTCCTACGCTTGCTCGGCTTCTTCATGACCTGGTTTCGTCCGGCTTGTGCAGCGCGCTGGGGCTGCTTGGTTACCCGTTCGGCCACACGATGTCGTAGGAGAAACGTCTCCAAATCATTCGGGAGCGGCATCGTCCAGTGGAGCGTTTCGCCGTTGATGGGGTGGACGAAGCCTAGCTCTGCCGCATGCAAGGCCAGCCGCGGCGCTTCGCTCGGGTCAGGTTGCACGCTGCCGTCGGGATGGTGATTGTAGACTTTTTCGCCACAAATTGGATGACCCAGCTCCGCAAGGTGGATGCGAATTTGATGCGTCCGTCCCGTCTCTAACCGGCAACTCAGAAGCGTGTATCCCGGCAGCCGTTCCACGACATCGATATGCGTGATGGCTTCCTTGCCGGCGCCCGGTAACAACGTGCTGCCGCGCCGGCCATCGCCCCGGTCGCGGACGAGCCGTGTGGCCATGCGCTGGGGTTGCACAAAACCGGGAACAATGGCCAGATAACGGCGAATCACGGTATGGGCATGAAACTGTCTTCCCAGGCCGCGCTCTGCGGGGACGGTGCGGGCGAAGACTACCAGCCCGCTGGTCTCTTTGTCGAGTCGCTGTACGATGCGAAGCCGTGGCTGTGCGGCACTGAAAGGCCGGCTTTCTTGCCGAGCGATCAGCTTGGGAACGATGTCCTCCAAGGTTGGCGAGAGCTCTTTGCGGCGCTCAGGCCAGGGGCGCTCCAGCGGATGCCGTACCGTGCACATGCCGGCCGGTTTTTCAGCTACGACCAGGTGCGGATCCAGATAGCGGAGCTGGATGGTTTCTTGTGGCCGCGGTTTGGGGGCCGGGCGCGAGGTTAGCTCTACTACGTTCCCCTCGCGTAGCCGTCGAGCTGGATCGAGACACAAGTCACCGCCAACGCGCACCCGGCGCGTTTCCACCAATCGCCGAACCTGGCTCCAGGTGAGAGTGGGCAAATGCGTACGCAGAAAGCCGGCAAGCGTGGCTCCTGCCTGTTCCGGTACCACAGTCCAAGTTTGCAGCCCCTGCGTCATGCTCTCACCCGATCCACGATCTCACGGTTGTCACCAGCCCTGCGGGTTCGCATTCGGTGATTCAAATTGATTTTACTTCAACCATTGGATTGCTCCCAAGCCGAGCTCCGTGAGAGAGACGCTTTCCTTCGTGTTCGCTATTGATGATCGCCTCGCGCACCGTAAACCAGTCTACCGGCTTAGAAAACTGCATCAACACCGGCTGCATCTTCCTTTCGCGCATTGCCTTAGCGACATGGACACGCTTCTTGGCAAAGGGGTCCATGCCGGTGTAGTACACGCACGTCGCGATGTCAGGTGGCGCCCGCCGCAAGTCCTACCTTGGACAGATGGACGTAATCAGGGCCGCCTGTCACTTCCGTTTGAACGCGACCCAGCAAGTGGTCCACCGGCCGGGAGTCGAACTCGTCGCATATTCCTGAGACGTCCACAACACGGCGGAGTCCGAAGGGTCCACGCAGGTTGAATTATAATTGCCCCAGGCCAGCCCGTACTTGCTCTCGTGGCTGCCCGAGTACACGGTCGTCCCCTTCGCTCCCAGGACGGCCGGCCGCATCGTGTTCGGGGGGTCATTCGCGTCATGCATCATGACGTAGGCCGACGGATACTGCTTGGCCGAGGTCCGCGTGCAGCCCAGCCCAACGTTCCCGCTGGCATCCACGGCGAGTGAGGGCACGAGATAATCGGAATCGGGATCATCGACCAACCCTTCCTGCAGGAGGGCACCGTCCTTGGCCCGGATTTGACACCAGAAGATTCCGCAGCGTGAGTCGAGCGTGCGCTTGGCCTCGTTGCAGGTGAAGAGGCTGTCGCCGTGCTGATAAACGCACAGCGTGCGCCGCCCCTCATCGGCACGGAGTTTCTCGCCCGGGGCGGGTTGAACGGCGTGATTCTTGCCACTGGCATTGGGGATGATGTACGTCTTGCCGAGCGGAATCGTCTGCATCTTGGAGATCGACGCCTTATTCCCGGCCCAGGTGATCTTGTACATGAACATCTTGGAGAAGCTGTTGCCGAACTCGTGGTGGAGAAGAATGGCCGGTGCGTCGGCGGCCTTGTTCGGATTCAGGTCCGTCGCGGGGAAGCACTCAATCTCCAACCTGGAGAACGTCTGCAGATGGGCGAGGCTCGGCCCGTCCGCTGCGACGGCGTCGGCGATGGGGATCGCGTGGACGCTCATCATGGTGTGGGAATCGCCGGTCAACTGGTAGAAACCAATGTACAGCCCGTTCTTGTCCATCCCCAGTTTCATCCCCGGATCGGTCGGTTCCATCGGGAGTTTGATCGCCTTCCAACCCTTGGTGGGGTCGGAGGATTCGGAAACCGCCAAGTAGCCCACGGACAGCTTTTTGAACTCGGCGATGACGCCGAACCATCGCTTGGAAAGCGGATCGTACAGCAGGCGCGGATCGTTCAGCTTGGGAAAATCGAAACCGGGGTTGGCGGCCTTCCAGAACTCGGTCTGGGTCATCCGCTTGACGACCTTGCCGCTCTTCTTGTCGTGGATCACGACGTTGGCGTTGGTGAAATCGACGACGTGGTCCGGCCCGACCGCGCCGCTGTTGTCCGGCGCGTCCTTGGGACCGGGTCCGGAATCGCCCGGGAAGGTGGTAAGAATGGTGACGCCCGGTTCAGCGGGGGGTGCGGGAACATCTTTCGCCGAACCAGGTAGCTTCCGTGCGACGACGAGCACCGGGTTAGAGGTGCGGGTGTTGGCCTTGCCATCCGTCCCAAGTATCGAGAAGGCGTGGTAGCCGGCCTTCAGGTCCTTGACCGTAAACTCGGCTTTGCCTTCCGTCAACTCACCCACCTTCGTCGCCCCGTCGTATAACTCCCGTTTCTTCCAACCGGCGAACTTGGAGTCGTCCACCTTGATGGTGACGGCGGAGCCAGCGTCGAACACCTCGCTCTTGGCGGACATGTTGTTCGGCGAGGAGATTTTCAGCGGCCAATCGAGGGTCGAATAGGCCCGATAGATGAATGCGACGTCATCGTTCAACAGCCAGCTCGACTTGGCCACGTCGCCCTTGGACTGCCTGGCAGGAGTGATGGCCGTCAGCCCGCTCTTCCAGGTCGTGTTGTCGGCCACCCAGCCGGATTCCAAATCAATGGGTTTCAGCTTCACCGGCCCCTTCCGCACGTCGGCGTCGGCGGGGTAACGGAGTTTGACGGCAGCGTCCAGCATCGGCATGGATAGCACTTCCTGGCCGGCGAACTCGTGAGCAACGCCCGGAACCGCCATCCACCCCCAGAGCGCCCCTTTCGGGCGGTGTTCAGCCAGCACCGGCTCCAATTGCTTCGCCATGCCAGGGCCCTCTCCCGGATCGTGCTCGCGTTCGCCGTTGATGACGCACATCGGTACACGCCGGTGGTCGTCCGTGAGTTCGCCCCGCAACTTCATCGTCGACCCCACGACGACTCCTGCGATGACCTTGTCTGGGTCCGCCTTCATCAGCAGCCGTGTGTACCCGCCGCCGGCCGAGAAACCTGTCACGGCGTAAGGCGCGTTGACCAACTCCGGGTGCTTGGAGTCCCTAGCGAACTGCTCGAGCGCGGCCTGCATCACCTGGTAGTCGTGCATGTAGTAATTGGACGCGCCCAGGAACGCGAACCCGTGCAGGTTCAGGAACTCGCGGTACCAGGCCTGCTCGTGGTAGTCCCGCGAGTCGCCGCCGGAGTACGGCCCGACCACCAAGAGGCCGCGGACGACCGCCAGACCGTCGGGCACCACCAGCCGGAACTTGTGCTCCCCCATGGCGGGCGGCGTGGCCTTGACGACGTGGTCGTACACCTTGTACCCCGGCTGCTTCGGCGCGGCGGGGGCATCGGTGCCGGGGTCCGCCAGACCGATCAGGACCACGAATGCGAAGCGAACTGGAGATAACCTCTTCATCCTACGGCCCCTCCTCCGTTATTGCTCACGAGAGTGATGCGGTTCAGAACCCGCTTGGATGCGTCCCGGTCCATCGCTCACCGCTTCTTACATCGTTGCTGTGACTTCCGCCCCGTCCGGTAGCCCGCCGGCTTCGGCGGCTCTGCGGCCCGCTCAACGGGCTTCTCGCCCTTGGCGGGGCTGGCGACCGTGTGGTAGTGGTCGCTGTCGTCCTCGTTGCGGACCGTCCGGTTGGCCTGTCGCCGCCGTGCTTCGAGCGCCCCCTTCGGCGGGTTGGCCGGGATGAGGCAGTCGCACCCCGAGCCGATCAGGTCATGCCGCCCTGCCTGGATAAGCGCCTCCCGAACAGTAAACCAGTTCTCCGGCTTGGAAAACTGCATCAACGCCCGCTGCATCTTCCGATCCCGAAGTCCCTTGGCAACATAGACTTCTTTCTTTGTGAACGGGTCGATCTCCGTATGGTAAAGTGCCGTGGCAATATCATGGGCCATCGGCATAAACTTCAGGACCTCTTTGATTCGCGCCTCAACGGGCCAACTCGAAGCTCGTCACCAAACCGAATGGCGCTTGGTACTTGCCGTTGTGCTGGCGGGACGATTCGATGAATCGCTTCACTGCTGCGGCGAGCCGTTGTTCGTCGGTCGCGGTGATCACGGTACTCTTGGTTGCATGAAGGATGATATACCCCGCCAGATCAGGTGTCCCACCCATCGGCCGGACATCGAGCCAGATGCAATTGCTGGGGATGCCCCCCTCCGCCGGGGCTTCGTGAGCGACCGAAACCGGCAGCCCAAATGCTAGGGCCAATTGATCGGCAGCGGCCCGATGGCTTACCGAGGCGCCCGCCGGCAACTTGACCGTCGAACAGATCGGAGTCCACCGCGAGATGTCGAGGTACGACTCTCCGAAATGATCGATCAGATAATCCACGAGATCGGTGGCCTCTCCGTTGGCCATCCGCCGCCGGGCAGCGAGCAATCCTTCGCGGTCGAACAACAGAAACGCTTTTGTGGCATTGGCCCAGTTATCGTTGGGGTTCTGCGCAAGCAGTCGGTCCAGGTGAGTAATCGCCCGCTGATTCATGCCTCCCATGGCGAACAACTGGGCCGCGTGGCCTTGCAGATTGGTCCACTGACTTAAGGGCAAATCGGTATGTCGCTCAAGGTAGACCTCGATCAATGCTCCGGCCTGCGCTGGGTCCCGAGGCTGGTCTCGAAACCGGCGGTGGCCCGATCCGGGTGTTGCGTCGAACTCCTTGTACGGGAGCGACAAGTAGGGCTCTAACTCGTCGGGAGGCAGCCCGATCGGCTGCCGCGATGACAGAGGCGCGACTTCGAGCTCGAGATGAGCCAGTCCCTCGCGTAGGCGTTGTACCTGTTCGTCGCGATCGCGCAAGCTGGCGCGCGCCTGGTAGAACAGCCACAGCGACGCCGCAAAGCCAACGACGACAACGGCGGGGATGATGCTGCGCTTGAATCTGGCCATACGGCTCCTCAACTGTGTCGACCTAGGGGGTCGGTCGATGCCTCCGCCGTCGCAGACGACGGCCTGTCACAAATGGCCGGCTCACAAGTGGCCGTCACGTTACCCAGTAGCGGAGGGCAAGCAACGGTACTTTTTAGGGCCTCGTTTCGTATGCCCCAGGTCACGGGGGCAAGGCCAGCTCTGCTGGCATACCCCGAATCAGTTGACTGAGGCAGTTCAGGGCGGAACGCCCCTGCTGCCAGCACGTCCGCCAGACCGACATCAGCACCGACTGCGCTCGTGCACCTACCCAGGTCCAACCGCCGCCTCAGACCTTTCGCAAGATGACGCCGCAGCGGATGGCCAGCTCCGCACGCCAGTTGGCGACGTCCAGCCCCGGCTCACGCAGGAACATGAACCGGTCGTCGCGATGAGCCCACAACTGCTGAGCCAGCCGCTCGTTGGCTGCGTTGGCCTTGGACGGGAAGACCAGGTCGGACCGTTGGTTCGCCAGGCGGCCGCGGTCCACGGCCAGCCCGTGCCAGCTGATCTCCTCGGCCGCGTAACGGTTACGTGGGTCGAGGCCGGCCCGGAGCAACTCAGCTGCACGATGAGGAAACCCCACTGCTCCCCGCGTCCCCGTCGCCGCCATGCATCAACCTCAGGGTCACTGCTTTCGTTGTGCCAAGATGGCTTCGAGTGCCTGCATGTTGACCGGCTTGACCAGGTGGTGATCGAACCCCGCCTGCCGGGACCTCTGACGGTCGGAATCCTGCCCGTAACCGGTCACCGCGACCAACATCGTGCCCCGAAGACTCGGCTGCTGACGCAGCCGCCGTGCGACTTCGTATCCATCCATCCCTGGCAACCCGATATCCATTAGCACCAGGTCCGGCCGGTATTCCACGGCGGCTTCCAGCGCAGCCGGCCCGGAATACGCCACGCGGGCCTCGTGTCCTGAAACCTGCAGCAGCAGGGCGGCACTGTCGGCCTGATCCACGTTGTCATCGACCACGAGCACCCGTAAGGACTGGGCGGGTCGCCCGGCTGCTTCGACCGGCTCCGGCTGGGGCTGAGAGTCTGGAAGCTGGACCACCGGGATGCGCACGACGAACTCGCTCCCTTGCCCCAACGCGCTGTACACCTCCACCCGTCCCCTGTGCATCTCCACGAGTTTTTGCACGACGGTCAACCCCACCCCCAGGCCGCCTTGGGAGCGGTCCAGCGACCGTTCCGCCTGCATGAACAGGTCGAAGATCCGCGGCAGCAAATCGGGCGCGATGCCGACGCCGCTGTCCCGCACCCGCAGCACCGCCTCGTCCCCTTCGCGTTCCAGGGCGAGCGAGATGCGGCCGCCTTCCTCGGTGTACTTGGCGGCGTTGGTCAGCAGGTTCACCACCACTTGTTCGAGGCGCGTCGAGTCGGCGTAGAGCCAGACCGGTTCGGGGGGGAGCGTCACCGCGAGTTGGTGGCGGCGCTGGTCGATCAGGGGGCGGGCCGACTCCACCGCCCGGTCCACGATGCCCCGAACGTCCACGTTCTCGAAGTGCAGTCTGATCCTGTCGGTCGTGATCCGGGAGACCTCCAGCAGCTCGTCAACGAGGGCCTTCAGCTGGCCCACCTGGCGCTCGATGATGGCCCGCGCTTGCGCCTGGAGGGGGTTCGCGCCCTCGCCCTGATGACGGAGGAGTTGCACAGCATTCAGGATCGGAGCGAGCGGGTTGCGGAGTTCGTGGGAGAGCATGGCCAGGAACTCGTCCTTGCGGCGGTGGAGGTCGGCCGAGGCCTGCGCCTGGGCCCGCGCCCACTCCAACTGGCGGCGCTCGGTGATGTCCCGGATGTTGCACTGGATGACGGGTTCGTGGTCCGCCTGGTACAGGTTACTGACGAATTCCACATCCACCTGCCGCCCGTCCGCCGCCACCAATGGCAAATGGTCGTAGCGGATGTAGCCACGCTCCTGCAGCAGGCGAAAGGCGGCCTGGCTGGACGCCTTATCCTGGAACAGGCCGATCTCCCACAGCTCCTTCCCGAGCAGTTGCCCGGGCGCGTACGCCAACAACTCCGACATGAATGGGTTGGCGGCGGTGATCTTGCCGGTGCGAGCATCCAGGAGGAGGATGCCGTCCCGGGCCGTCTCGAAGAGCCGACGGTAGCGCAGCTCACTCGCCTCGAGTCTCGCCTCGGCCTGCCTCCGGTCGGTCACGTCCTCGATGGCCAGGAGGATCAACTCGCGGCCGTCGGCCGGCGCGCGCACGCGGCGGGCGTTGAGCAACATGGTCCGGCGGCCGATCTTCGGGAAGTCGTGCTCGACCTCGAAGTCGTGAAAGGCGTGGTTGTGGGGCAGGACCTCCTCCAGCAGCGTCCGCAAGCCGGGGATGTCCCACTGGCGGTTGCCCAATTCATAGACGTACCGGTTCTCCGTCTCTTCCTGCGACACCTGGAAGGCTTGATGGAAGGAGCGGTTGGCCCTCAGCACCCGCAGGTCTTTATCCAGCACCACCAGGAACGGCTCCCGCAGGGTGGCGATGATGCCCTCGGCGAAGTTGAGGGCATCTTGCACCGCCCGCTCGGTCCGCCGGCGCTCGCTGATATCGCGGAAGATCAGGACGACGCCAGCAACGTCACCCTGCCGGTTGCGGATCGGCGCGGCGCTGTCGTCGATGGGCCGCTCGGTGCCGTCCCTAGCGGTGAGCAGCGTGTGGTTTGCCAGCCCGACCACAAGCCCCTCCCGCAAGGCCCTGGCGGCCGGGTTCTCGGCCCGCCGGCGGGTCTCCTCGTTGACGACCCGGAAGACCTCCTCCAGGGGCTTGCCCTCGGCCTCCTCCTGTGTCCAACCGGTCAGGGCCTGGGCGACGGGATTCAGGAAGGTGACGCGGCCGTGGGTGTCCGTGGTGATGACCGCATCGCCGATGCTGGAGAGGGTGACCCGCAACCACTCCTTCTGCTCGTACAGCGCTTCTGCTTGCGGCTGGGACACGGTAGTGAAACCTGTGCTCGTCTCGGGACAGCGAGTCCAAACGTGCATCTCCGCCTTCATCGGCGAGAAGACAGGGCCGCCTCTAATCCTGGGCACAGGGATATTTTATCGCGAGGCCGCTACGCTGTCCTCCGCGGTCGCCGTTCCCGGCCTGGGAGAAACAGTGGGCGAGTCATCTCCGAATGTGGAGCGCCCCCCACGGCTCGTTGATCGTGATCCCTGAACCAGCCTGCAATTTCGCCCAGCCTTCGAACCCCTCCGTCTCATCCGTTCTCATGTCGATCGGCAGGCACACCGTCCAGCTTTTCACCTTGAACTTCTTGCTGTCCCGAGCCGTGGCAAACGAATCGAGGATCTGGTTTTTCTGTGGCTTCTCGATCCCATCCGGGAAGTATTTCACTCGGAACAAGTCGATGCCGTTCGGGTCGGACAGGGAGCCATCGAACGAATCCAGCCCGGCGTGTCCCTGACAACGCAGTCGCACGGACAATCCGGCGGCTCGACCTGAATGAGTTGGGCCGGCATGTCCTCGAACTTGTCCCGCGCGCCGGCGAGACGCCGGTGGGGTTGTAGATGAGTAAGCTTGACCGCCGTGTCACTTAGCCCTCCTCTTCCGCCGCTTGGCGCTCTTCCGGCCCGGCCGGTAGCCGCGGTTTGGCAAGCCCCGCTCGCCCGCCGGTTCACCCTTGGCAGGATTCGCAACCGAATGGTAATGGTCCGGGTCGCTGGCCCGTTGCCGCCTTGCCTCGATGGCTTCCTTCGGCGGTTGGGCCGGGATCAGACAGTCGCAGCCGCTGCCGATCAGGTCTTGGCGGCCGGCCTCGATTAGCGCCTCCCGAACGGTAAACCAGTTTTCCGGCTTAAAAAACTGCATCAGCGCACGCTGCATCTTGCGGTCCCGAAGCCCCTTTGCCACATAAACTTGCTGCTTCGTGAAAGGGTCGATTCCTGTGTAGTAAAGTGCTGTAGCGATGTCAAACGGAGCCGGAATGAAGTCTTGCACCTGGTCTGGGCGGTACCCGTTGCGCTTCAGGAACACGGCCAGGTCGATCATGGCGTGCAAGTCGGAACCGGGATGGCTAGCGATGAAGTAGGGCACCAACGCCTGCTTCGGCTTGCCAGCGCGTTGAGAATATCTTTTGAAATCGCGGGCAAACCCCTCGAAGTTGTTGTTCACCGGCTTTTTCATCAACCCAAGGACCGTGGGATCGGTGTGTTCAGGCGCCACCTTGAGCCGACCACCGACGTGGTGGGCCGTCAGCTCCTGCATATATTCCGGTGATAACTGGGCCAGGTCCATGCGAATGCCGCTGGCCACCAACACCTTGCGAATTCCCGGTTCCGTCCGAGCCCGCCGCATCAGCTGCACCAGTGGACCATGATCCGTGCCCAAAAGCTTGCAGATGGTGGGATGGACGCAAGAGAGCCGCTTGCATTTCGCCTCGACCTCCGGCTGGGTGCAGCGCATCTGGTACATGTTGGCGGTCGGCCCGCCAATGTCGCTGATCACGCCGGAGAATTCCGGATCGGCGGCCAACTTGCGAACTTCCTTCAGGACCGATTTCTGGGAGCGTGACTGGATGATCCGGCCTTGGTGAGCCGTGATCGAGCAAAACGTACAGCCACCAAAGCAGCCCCGCATGAGAGTGACCGAATCCTTGATCATTTCGTAGGCCGGGATCGGTTCGGTGTACGACGGATGCGGCCGGCGGGTGTAGGGCAAGTCGTAAATCGCGTCCATATCCGCTTCGCTGATCGGCAGCGCGAGCGGATGGACGACGACGGCCTGGCGATCATGATGCTGCACGAGGGTATGGGCGTTGTAGGGGTTCGTGTTGATGTGAATGAGACGGGTTGCCTCGGCAAATAGTCCCTTGTCCGCTTTGACCTGCTCGTAGCTGGGCAGGTGCACGACCTCTTTACCGAACGCTGTGGACGGCGGCGTTTCGCTAGCTCCCAGGACGTAGGCTACACCGCGCATGTCGCGCAGGTCGCGCACCGTTTCTCCCCGCGCCAGCCGTCGGGCGATTTCCACGATGGCTTGCTCGCCCATGCCGTAGACGACCAGATCCGCCTTGGAATCGAGGAGAATCGAACGGCGGACGGTATCGCTCCAGTAGTCGTAATGGGCGAGCCGCCGCAACGATGCCTCGACCCCGCCGGCAATGATCGGTACGCCGGGAAAAGCCTCTCGGGCACGGTGGCAATACGGCAGCGTGGCACGGTCGGGACGGAGACCAATTCGGCCGCCGGGGGAATAGGCGTCATCATTGCGAAGTTTGCGATTGGCGGTGTAATGGTTGATGAGAGAGTCCATGTTGCCGGCACTGATGGCGAAGAAAAGTCGCGGCCGGCCGAACTGCCGCCACGGCTTGCAAGAGCGCCAGTCGGGTTGGCTCAGAATGGCCACGCGAAAACCGGCCGCCTCCAAGACCCGGCCCAGAATCGCCATAGCGAAACTGGGATGATCGACGTACGCATCGCCGGTAACGAAGACGATATCTACCTCGTCCCATCCGCGCTCCGCCATCTCGGTCGGGGTCATGGGCAGCACGGGACTGGCATACCGCTCGCTCCACAACGGCAAGGAGAGCCGGACGGAAGGCGGCTTGTTGATTTCAGAGAATGCGCGCATGGACCGACTGCCTCTCTCCCGTGGGAGCCTGTGCCCTCCCGACCCACTCCTGGAAGAAACGGGGATGGTTTATTATATCAGACCCCAGACTCCGGCGCGAGCCGGCGGAAGATCTCGGATCCGAATGCTGCCACCGCCGGATGGCGATCGGTGATGCAGCCCAATGAGGAGGATGACGATGGCGAAAACGACTTGCCCAATCACGCGCTCCCAGTTTCTTGCCACAGCCAAGCCGCTCACGGTGACGATCAACAACGTGCCGCTCCAGGCCGTGGTCAAGGAATTCTCGACCGGGTCGTTGGGCTGGTATCTCAACGGGAAAACGACGGTCGAGGTCGATGGACAACTGGTCTCGGTACAGATCGGCCTGAACCTGACCGTGGTTGGAAGTAAGGAATTGCCACCCGCGGGAGGAAACAGCCCCGCCCATCCATCTACCGAGGAGGTTGTCTAAGAGCCCTGGGCTTTCCCTCGGCAAGCAGTGGCCAGCGATGTAAAATCACTCTGTTCGTCACAACCCTGCATTCGGATCTCGCTGTGCGTGAAGCTCATGTTTCCGACTCCGCTGAAGACATTTGTGCACCCAGCTGAGGTGTATCGGCTCCAGCGCCCCGCCCAATGGGACCAAGTGCAGCACGATGAGGCGCGTTCCTGCGGATTTGGACCCCATGACCGCGATGATGTCGGACTGTGGATCTCGATCCTGCCGATGAGTCTCGATACGGATCGGCTGGCGGCCGCGCTGCCCAGGGTCCTGGACCAGGCCCTGCATGATTTGGCGCTGGACAATTTGGCCCAGCTTCCGTGGCCGCGCTGCCTGGAAGGGTCGGGCCAAGAAGACGGCGGCCGCGTGATCCTGATTGAGACCAACGATAGCCTGGCCGCGAGCCGGCTTCTCCATCCCGACCTGCATCACCTGTTTTCCGGTCTGCTCGGCAGCCCGTTCTGGGCCGGCATTCCCGATCGCAGTACGCTGGTGGCGTTTTCTGAGCGCCGCGCTCTCAAGAAGCGAATCGGCCAGCAGATGCGCAAAGATCATGACACTTCGGCCTATCCAATTACCCCGCTCCCCTTCCTCGTGACGCGGGATGGCATCGCGCCGGCAGAAGAGTAAGAGAAATTGATTCGATGCGGACCTTGCCATCGAGGAAGATGTCACGCACGGTTCGCTCCCTCGGCTTGGGATTTACGCGGCGTTCCAGTTTTTCAAAGTGTGGCGGCACGACGGCAATGCGTTAACCTTTCACATCCCTGGAAATGACGGCAAATACACGACCGCCGATTGCAGTCGCGCATTTCCACAAGTGGCGTCAGCCCACCAGTTTGGCTGCTTGCAACAAGCACGCCAGGCTGGCGATGAAAATGCGGCGATCCGCCAATTCCGTGTCTGAACCCGGCAGCGGACCGGGACGGGCCAGGCTCACCGTGGCGACCGCTTCTCCGCATCTCAAGAATTCCAACAATGCATGGCTGGACCGCTCTCGTCCTTTACCGGCCGCGTAGGACGGATTACAATACCGTTCACTTATCGTTCGGCGAGCCTGTTGCGGAGGGTCACTTCGCATGGCATCCGATGGCTCCATCACCGGCTGGATTGGCCAACTCAAGGCCGGCGACCAAGCTGCCGCCCAGCAGCTTTGGGAACGTTATTTTCATCGACTCGTCGGGCTGGCGCGCAAGAAACTCCGTGGGACGCGCCGGCGGGCTGCGGACGAGGAAGATGTGGCCCTGAGTGCGTTTGACAGCTTTTGTCGGGGCGCCGAAAACGGCCGTTTCCCGCAGCTTGGAGACCGCGATAATCTCTGGCACTTGCTCGTGGTCCTCACCGCCCGCAAAGCCTGGCATCTGCGCCGGGATGAAGCGCGGCAGAAGCGGGCCCGCGTTGTTCCGTGGCCCGAGGGCGATTCCAATCGTGTCGATGACGTCGGCATGGAACAGATCGTCGGTCAAGAACCATCACCCGAGTTCGCGGCCAGCGTCGCCGAAGAGTATGAGCTTTTGCTCAGCCGGCTCGCCGACCCGGAGATGGAAGCGATTGCCATCTGGAAAATGGAAGGATTTACCAACGAAGAGATCGCGGCCAAACTGGACTGCTCCCTGCGTACCATTGAACGCAAATTGCGCATTATCCGGGGCCGCTGGGCCCAGGAGGATCGAGCATGAGCCATACGGTGGGAACCCAGCAAGAGAATTTCGCCCTCGATGAGCGCATCGATCAGGTTTGCACGCCCTTCGAAATTGCCTGCAAAGCCGCTCTGCAAGGCAGCCGGTGGCCGGCGATTGAGGATGCGTTGACCGCGTTCGCTGGATCGGGGCGACATGATCTCTTGCGCGAATTGGTCCTTCTGGAAATCCATTATCGCCGGCGCGGCGGTCAACAGCCCATTGTAGACGAGTATCACGCCCGCTTTCCGGAACTGGATCGTGCCTGGTTGATCCGCGCTGTCGCGCCCGCTTCCCTGCTTGCGGAACGGCCGCCAATCGGCTCGCCTGTCGCTCAAATGCCGTCGCTTGGAGCCGGGAGGATCCCGCCGCGGTTGGGCGACTACCGCATCCTGCGTGAAGTGGGCCGCGGCGGCATGGGCCTGGTCTACGAAGCGATCCAGGAGTCGCTGGGAAGACACGTGGCCCTGAAGGTGTTGCCCTTCAACGGCTGGCTCGGCCCGACGCACCTGGAGCGTTTCCAGCGCGAGGCTCGGTCCGCGGCTAAGCTTCATCACACGAATATCGTCCCGGTCTTTGGTGTCGGTGAGCATGAGGGAGTGCATTACTATGCCATGCAATATATCGAGGGGGTAGGCCTACACGATGTGCTGCGTGAAGTTAAGCAGCGGCGCAGGGCTCAAGAGGCGGCCTCCCCGACCGGATCCCAAGATTTGGCTGCGGACGTCGCCGCGAGCCTTGTGACCGGTCGTTTTGCGCAGTCGCCGGCGGAAGCATGTCTGCCTGGAGGAAACAACGCGTCATCGGACGGTACACCAGTCCCGGCAGCGAATCAGACCGAGCCGAAATCCGATGCGATCTGGGATGATCGCTCGTTGAACGAGGATTCAGAGAATCCTGCCGCTTTGCGATCCGTCGCACCCGGCTGGTCACAAGCCGAGTATTTCCGTGGAGTGGCCCGCATCGGCTTGCAGGTGGCGGAGGCGCTGGAGTACGCCCACCGCCAAGGCATCCTGCACCGGGATATCAAGCCCTCGAACCTCTTGCTGGATACGGCGGGCACGGTGTGGGTCACGGACTTCGGCCTGGCCAAAGCTGAAGGCGGGGAGGATTTGACATGTCCAGGTGACATTGTCGGTACGCTGCGCTACATGGCTCCTGAGCGCTTCCAGGGTCATTCGGAACCGCGCAGCGATGTGTACAGTCTTGGCCTGACCCTTTACGAATTACTGACGCTGCGGCCGGCGTTCTCGGAATCCGATCGCGCCCCCCTCATCGAGCAGACGCGAACCGAAACTCCTCCGCCGCCGCGTCAGCTGGACGTGCGAATCCCGCGCGATCTCGAAACCATCGTCCTTAAGGCGATGGCCAAGGAGCCCAGTGCACGCTATGCGACCGCCGAGGCGTTGGCCGATGACCTGCACCGCTATCTGGCGGATCGGCCGATTCAGGCGCGCCGGAGCACGATGATGGAACAAACGTGGCGCTGGTGCCGACGTAATCCCATCGTGGCAGGTTTGTTCCTCGCCCTGCTAATCGTCCTAACCAGCGGACTGGCCGGCGTAACATGGCAGTGGCGCCGGGCAGAGGCCAACGCCCAGCAGACCGACGAGCACCGAAGGCGAGCCGAAAAAAGCTATCGCCTGGCGCGCGAAGGATTGGAAGAATGCGTGGCCAAGGTGGCGGAGGATCCCCGCCTCAACTCCGGCCCTTTGGAGGACCTGCGCCGGGAAGTGCTCCATGCCGAATTGCTCTTTTACCAGAAATTCGTCGAACTCCGGGGCGACGAACCGGACTTCCAGGCCGAACGCGGCCGCGCTTTCCGCGAACTTGGCAATGTGACTCAACAGCTGGCCTCCAAAACGGAAGCCATCGACTATTATCAGAAAGCTCTCGCCATTTTTTCGGAATTGCTTCGTGATCATCCGGATGTCGCGGATTACCAAGCGGAATTGGGCAAGAACCATGAAAACCTTGGCGTGATGTATCGCTTCACGGGTCGCCCACAGGAAGCCGAGCAAGCGTTTCAACGGGCGTTAATCATCGATCGGAAGTTAGTCCACGACCACTCCGCCATCCCCCGGCATCGATCGTCTCTGGCCCATGTCCTGCACAATTTGGCCGTTGTGTACCAAGAGACTAACCGGGCACGCGCAGCCGAAGAAACTTATCAGCAGGCATTGACGCTCTCCAAGGAACTGGTCCAGGAAAACCCCACCATCGCCCTATACAAGGATGAGCTGGCCTTGACCTATAACAACTTGGGACTCATCTTCGCGGCCAGTGGTCGCAATCAGCTGGCGGAGCAAGCGTACCAGGAGGCGCGAACGCTCGGCACGGACTTGGTCCGCGAGCACCCCGGTGTCGTTCGTTACAAGGCCGGCCTTGGCTTGGCTTCCAATAACCTGGGTCTCCTCTACCATGACACCCAGCGTTACCAGGAAGCGGAGGCGGTCGAACGAGAAACGCTTCGAATCGGTCAAGAACTGGTACGTGATCATCCGGCGAATACCGATTTTGCGATTCAGCTCGGGGGATCGCAGTGCAACCTGGGTGGGACTCTGGCTGCTACGAAACGAACTGAGGAGGCATCGGAATTGTGTGCGCAGGCTGTGGCTGTCCTGGAAGCAGCTGTGGCGAAGGAGTCGAATCATCGGACAGGGCAAACGTTCCTCCGCAACTCCCGCGATGCGCTGGCAATGGCACTCGACCAACTCGGACGACACGGTGAAGCTTTGCATATGTGGGAGCGGGCTCTGGAAGTCCCGGATGGCCGACCGCCCGAAGAATACCGCTTCCAACATGCGCGAACGTTGGTTCGGATGCAACAGGTTGATCGGGCAGCATCCGAAGTTCGGTCTGTCGTGGAGGCCTCGGACGCCTCTGGATCCGCGCTTTATGGTGCCGCCCGTTTCTATGTCTTTGCGGCGGGGGTTCTGAAGGGCAAAGATCCGTCTGCGGAAGACTATGCGGTTCACGCGGTTCAATTCCTCCGGCAGGCCTATGCCCGGGGCTTCCAGGATCTGCGCGCCCTCCGAGCGGATTTCACATTTGACCCGCTGCGGGACCGTCCAGACTTCCAGCATCTGCTCACGGAGCTCAAAGTGTCGCCAGTCCTGCGCGTCCCGGATGCGATCGAGGGAGAAGATCTACGAATCGTTGGCTGCAGTGCGAATTGCCGCGCCGGCACCCAGGACATGCGGGGGTTCGGCCTCGATCTTTGGAGCAATGACAAACAACTCTTTGCGCATATCGAGCAAGCAGGCGCGTGGACCGAGCTGGAAGTACCGGTCGCCACCGACGGTCCACAGCGGTTGATCGTCTATCTCACCAAGGCTGCCGACTTCGGCATCGTGCAGTTCTCCGTCGACGGCAAGCTCCTTGCAAAGCCCATTGATCTGTGCCTTCCCGGTTCTCAGCCGAGCGTGGGACCTATTGATTTGGGCGTGGTCAATTTGAAGAAAGGCACAGCGATCCTCCGTCTGGAAGTAGTTGGAGCCAACTCGGAGTCCAAAGGCTACCGATACGCCTGGGGACTCGATTGCCTGGTGCTCCAGCCGGAGCAAGTCCGTTGACCGTTGAACCGACGTTCCGGCCAACCCACTTTCTGCGGCCCATCCGCGCCCTCATAACATCCGCAACTTGATCGGTAAACCTGTCGTTGCCTGAACTCGGAAGGGATGGCGCGCGAATCGGTGTCGGGTATTAGTCCCGAGGGGGCATGACCCAGATAGAAACGCTCCGTTATCGGCGCGCCTTCTCCACAAAGCTTGGAGGAAGCTCCCCGTGTCGGTCTCATACTGGACCAAAAAGCGTTCGAACCCGACGTCCCCTCCCCGCTCGTGCAGTGGCTGTGGCAGCCGTCCACATCGGCCGTCCCGGCGTTGGCTTAAACTCCGATCAGAGGCTCTGGAGGTTCGCTTTGGCACCAGCCGCCAATAATTCGGCGGTAGCCCGGAAACCCTGCGGAACCAATTCCTCTATGCCCAACGATGATCTGGCGGTGTTCAGGCTGCTGAACCGCGTTAAGGACGCGGCGCTCTCCAACGGGTGCCGACAACGGTAAACGCCTCATCCCAAAGGAGATCTATGATGTTTCCCGCTCTGATGAATGGCTCGTGCCGCGCTGGCGAAAGGCCAGACCAGACTCAGCAGCACCGGCCACGCCCCCGAATTATCCACCCTTGTCAGCTCCGCCTCGAAGTTCTGGAAGATCGTACCCTCCTGTCAGGAATCGATTACGGCCGCGTGCCAGAACTTCTGCAGCCGCTCGTGGACAACACGCTTCAGCCCAGCGTATCGCAGCAATTCGCCAATGCGGCCAATCTCCCCATCATCGGCAATCAGCTGCAACTGCAAAGCAACCATGTCCTGAGCAGCCTGCTCGACCAGATTGCCGTTCAGCTAGGGACAGCCAAGGATACGGGTAATCCGGAGGCCGATATCCAACACGCACTCGGTTCGCTCGTCATCGTGGAGCCCGCCACGCAGTATATTGCTAACGGCGTGGCCGTCGAATTCCTCGTACACCAATCCGTCTGCTTTTCGGGGTCGTTGTCGCAGGTAGAAATGAAGGCCCTGGCCGGCTTTCTCAGTGTTCAAGGAACATCGCAGGGGCCGTCGGTCACGGTCGGTTTTGATTTTCTCCTGCAATTCAGCTACACGAACAACTCGATGTTGGTCCTTGGGTTACCCAACGGCATGGCCGCCCTTTCCAGTATTTCGAATGCGCCTCCAATCAACGCTCCCCTGGCGATCAATCTGGCGGCCAACTCTATAGGAGGCACTCCGTTCCAATTCAAGGCCCTCGTCAACGGCCTTTTGACCAGCACAGTCACGGACAAAGGCGACTCCGGCTTCGTCGCTTCCGTCGGAGTTAACCTCGATGCGAGGGGCAATGCCAGTAGTCCATTCCTGGCCCCGAACAGCCGCCTGCACCTAGATGTCCAGCTCGATTCCGGTCTCATTCCCGGCCAAGCTACATTTAACATCGACGTGACCTCGCAATTGACACTCGACTGGCAGTTCAATAACACCGATCTGAATGCCACGCTGGACGCATTTGGCACCATCTCGAATGTCCAATTCAGCGGCGTGGGAATCCGAGCAAAAGACTTCGGCGTCAATTTCCTGACGCCCGTCATCCAGAAAATCCAGGCGATCACGGCCCCGTTTGAGCCGATCGCCAGCATCCTGAACTCGGCCGTACCGGGGCTCACCATTTTCGGTATCAAACCGACGTTGGCTCAGGTCCTGGACATCGTCACGAACAGCGGCAGTTTGATCGAAGATATTGCCGGCTCCATCGACGGCATCAATAAGCTGAACTTGAATCCGAATATTTCGGACAACCAATTCGTCACCTTTGGCGATTTCAAGCTGGTGGATTCGAGCTCCGGAGGGAGCTTGACCCCGGCGGACCTGGATGCCCGCAACTTCAGGATCCCCGACGGGACTCATTTCAACCCACCCTCAACCACAGACCTGAATGTCTATCTCAACCAAGCGGAGCAAGTGATCAAGGGACTGAGTTTTCCGATCGTCGAGGCCGGTGCCAATGGCCAAGCGCCGGCTGTGTTCAATCTCTTACAGGGCAGGGATGTCTCGTTCTTCCAGTACAACGATACGTTTGGTTCGGACAAGGCGCTCACGGTTGGCCCAATCCCTCTGTTTTCGATTGGTTTCGTCACGGTCGGAATCAAGGGAACCGTTGGCTTCAAAGCCGTGCTCGATACCGGCTACGACACCGCAGGGGTGCGAAAATACTTGGGCGACCCCCAACACGACACCGGCGATCTGGCCAACGGGTTCTATCTCAAGACGGACACGGGGCTCAAAATCACGGCGGGGATGGACCTCTACGGCTCTGTGGTCATCGCCACGGTCAATGCCGGCATCCGGGGCGAGATCGATTTCACGTTGGGTAGCTACCAGGCCGATCCGTCGGGCAAGATCCGCCTGGATGATCCGAACCTCGCCGGCAACCTGGATGACCCGCTGTCGGTTTTTGATATCAACGGCAAAATCAGCTTGGTCTTCCGCATCGACGTGGGTTTCGACGTCGGCCCAATCCATGTTACGCTGTTCTCTTTCAACTTGCCGGAAATTCCGATTTTTGATTTCAGTACGGCACGGCATCCATCCCAGCCGAATGCCAAGGGCATCATTGATCTGGGCATTTTGAGCGGCGATCACAACATCGACGTACATGAGTATAAGCACCGGGTTACAGATCAACTTACCGAGGGCGGTATCGAGATCGACGACAACGGTGCCATCAAGCGCTACCCCACGACCGACATTTGGACTGACTCCACCGGGACGCACCGCACTGTCCTTACGTCGTACCATCAGATCGATATTCAATTCCAAGCGGGCACCAATCACCGCGTGACTGTGGAGCACGGCGTGGTTGGAGATGAAGTGACCTTCCAGCCGGTCGACGCCGAGATCCTGGACGGATCCGGAGCCAGTCCCAACAGTCAGGATGATTTTGAGTATTACGCCTCCGGCCAAGCCGTCATGGTCGGCGGCCCAGGCAACAGCAACCTGACCGGCGGAACTTGGGAATTCGGCGGAGGAGTTCCTGTCGATTTCGTCCCCGAGAACGAACCTGACTTTCCCAAGTGGGCCGCCGAGGATGTCGGACCCCTGGCGGTGGAACGGCCGCTTCAAGCCGGTGATGGTGATGATAAGCTGACTGGCAGCGGGCATCTGTACGGCGGCTCTGGAAACAACATCTTCTACGGAAGCGGCCAACTCTTCGGCGGTGGCTCCCTGGCTGAGCTCGGGCTATACACGATGCCAGGAGACCAGTTTTATTTCAAGGGAGGGCGGAATGATTTCTATCTGCATCCCGCGCTGGATCAGTTTGGCTTCCCTACGGGGGCGGACACGGTCTATGGCGGCAATGGCGGACAGAACTATCTGGAGTACATCGGTGTGCTCGCCAACCTATCGCAGGATGGCCCGAACAGCAACATCATCGTCGGGCCCAATCCGTTCGGCATGGACGACTTGGACGCGCACGCCAGCCTTACCCTATCCGATGTATATCCTGGTGGGAGTCCCACACAATATTCGCTCAGCGCCCTCGACATCGATTACCTGTCCGTCGAGCTCGGCGGGGGCAATATTTCCCTCGGATATCGTAGCTCGGCCGGCCAAATTTTCGACCTGAGTGATACATCGCTCCAGGGCATGAGCGTGTGGGACACCAAGCCGGAAGCGGGCGTCCATGTGATGACCTATGGCCGGCCCGAGGCAAACGATCATTACAACATCTTCTCGGATGGCCAGGAAGGGCTCGCCATTCATAATGAGCGCTTTGACCCCGTCCGAAACGGGTTCATCGAGGACAGTCCGCCGCTCGATATCCAGGGACTTGCGGCGAACGGCGTCTCTCATAGCTCCGTGACGCTTGCGGAGGGGAACGGCTTCGACACGGTGCGGGTCACCGAGGCGAACCTCGTCAACGAGCAAGTCATTCTGACCGTACAGGGGGGAGGGAATGGTCCGACCGATACGCTGATCCTTGATGATAGCGCTCTGCGGATCTCCGCAACCTGGGACATCGAAGGCTCCGCCGTCACTCGTACTTACGAAATCTATGATGCGGGAACTCACAAGTACCTTTTCGTCAACCAGACGGTTCATTACAGCAATATCGCCGAACTTGACATCGACTCCGGCAAAGCCAACAGCTATTTCGAGTTCAGTCCGGATGGTCAGAATCTCGATGAACTGCCCGGCGCCGTGAATCTCTCCCCCAATGGCGGCAACAGCGAGATCGATGTCTTCGATCAAAGCAGCCATCATGGGGAGGGCTGGAGCATCGCTCAATTTGGTGTTACCCGCACGTCGGATTTCGCTCACGGAGCCCCCTTTGTCCTGCGAACACTCTCGTATGCACCTCCGGTCAATGTCAATAGCCAGCTACAGACGCTGGTCATTGACGGCGGCGTTGGTGGGAGTACGTTTGCGCTGACGAATTTCAATGGAACCTCCGGTGGCGACCTCGATTTTCTTCCCGCCTCCGTAACGCTCAACGGCGCCGGCAACCCGAAAGACACCTTGATTGCGGATGATAGCCAAAACAACTCCGACAACATCGTCTGGAAGGTGTCCGGCACCAACATTAGTCGTACCTTCCCAGCCTTCTATCACCCTCCGGGTACGCACTACGGCGACGCTTCCATCGACTATAGCCAGATTGCCAATCTGGTCCTCCGAGGCAGCGCCCCGGCAAAGACATATATCCTCAGCCCCGATCGAAGAAACCTGGACGAGCTACCCGCCAATGTGACGATCCAGGATCAGAACGCCGGCTCCCGCAATAATCAGCTGCTGGTCAACGATCAGGACAGCCAGCCGGAATACTGGCCCGCGCTGCCCCGGACCACGTCCTGGTTCATCAATGGTACGATGATCCAGCGCACCAACTACATCAAGGGTGAAATCCTGGGGGCTCCTATCGACGTGGCCGTCGCGCACACCATCACGCACGACGCCCAGACGGTCACCAGCAACGGCGGACTCGCCGGCAACAACTTCCTGGTGCACCCCTGGTCAATCGGTGCGCTGACCATCGCTGGTGGCACGGGGTCCGATGCCTTGACCATCGACGACCGGGATGGAACTGGGTTTTCGCAATGGGACCTCTCCGTCACGCGGGCGACTCACACCATCCCCGGGGACGTTCCGATTGTGTTCCCGATCAATTATTTCGGGCTGGGTAGCATGGAGGTCGACGGCGAAAATGCCGGCGCGTCGTTCACGCTCGAGGACCCGGGTGTCGTGCTGACCACCATCGATATGGGACCCGCCCCGGACGCAGTTCAGGTGAACGGCCTGAGTGGGTTGCTCACGGTGAAAGGGGCCGCTCCCAGCGGCCTGAGCAGTTCCCTCAATACCATCAATATCAACAACGCTCCCGTTATCCTGAGTCCCGCCGCGGCCGCCTACATCAGTAGCCATTTTGCCGTGAACAGTTCCTTCGTCTTCTTGGATAACCAGAGCACCGAGCCGCGGACCGGCCTCTTCCAGGACTCCCAGGGACACACGCTGTCGCCGGGCTCTGTCTTTCTTGCCCAGGGTCTCAAGCTCGAGTTATTGACGTACACCGGCGACGATGGCAATAAGGATGTAGATTTGAACCATTTGAATGCTCCGCCTTCCATCAGCAACCTTGCTTTTCAGCCGATTGAAGTCGCTCCCTCCGCTCTGACGGCCACGATCGATGACCCCGATCTCACCGACATGCTTACCGTCACGGTGGACTGGGGCGATCACAGCCAGCCGGGCGTCTATCATTTGCCCGGTGGATCCAAGGCGTTCAGCACGAGCCATTCCTATCCAGAAGAGACGACAGTGGCGTATCACATTCTGGTTGCCGTATCCGACGGTCACCCGGATGGGACGGCCAGCGCAGCGCTCTGGGCGGCGGTCGGTGATGCGCCGTTGCAATTGTTGAGCGTGGGTAACAGCACGGCCTCGATGATGGATCATCCCGAGCTATTCCCCACCGAAAGGCAGTCGTTCTCTGGGATCATCACCCAGTTCAATGACCCGGGTAGCGACGGCACTGTCCAGGATTACTCGGCGATGGTTACCTGGGGCGACGGCAGCACACCAACGAAGGGCACCGTTATGGTCGTCAATCTCTTCGATGGGCTGCGCCGGTTCGTGGTTCAAGGGAGCCATACCTTTGCCGAGCAGGGCAAGTACACGCTCCATGTGGACATCACGGACGTGGGCGGCAGCAAGCTCTCCGCCAGTGGAACAGAGATCGTCCGCGATGCCCCCCTGCAAGCCCAGGGACAGAATGGGCAGGTGGCCGTGAATGAGAAATTCAATGGAATCGTAGCCAGCTTCACCGATCCAGGCGGTGATGGCACCGTCGGCGACTACCTGGCCAACATTGACTGGGGTGATTCACAGGACGCGCCGTTTCTTGGCACGATCCAGGCGAATGGATCCAATCAATTCAGTGTCTATGGGAGCCACCGGTACCATGATCGGGGCAGTTACACGGTGACGATCGAGATCGATGATGTGGGCGGGAGCACGGTCACCGTCACCGGTACCATCGTCGTCGGGGTGGTCCCCCCTCCCGGAGCCAGACCTGGCAGAGGCGGCCAGGCCTTTGGCCTTGGCATCAACCGTGAAGCCGCCGCCGCGCCGGGGACGCCCAGCCAGCAGAATCTCGAGCGCGAGGCTGTCGCGCACATCATGAGCGACCCCAGTCATCTTTCCAGCGCCCCATCGATGGGGCACGACCGTCTGGGCAGTCGCTTAATCCGTACAGACCGTTGGGAGGAAGGGTATCTCGCAATCCTGGATGAATCATTCTGGGAAACGATTCGTTAGAAATACGAAAAACGTTGTCTGGAACTCTACAATCAAGGTTCCAGACAACGTCTTTTCGTGTTTCTTAGTCTTCTGCCAACAGCAGGGCCACAGGGAAGTACCCGAGTGTGTCGGCCATAGGAAGCGCGATTTGCCCTGACCAAACCGAGGTCTTCACGAGCTCATCGGTAAAGACATTGCGCCAGCGAAGATTGGGATCCACCTCGGGCAAGGTTAGCACCGTATCCTGCCAAACGTCGGGTCCCAACGGTATCTCGTTTTGATCCGGCAGTAATTGGCTGACGAGACGTGGCACGGCCACCGCCGCGCATTCCCTGTCCCGACGGCGCACGAATCCGAAGATGTGCTCCTGTTTGGCTCCGCCGGCCGTCGCCGGCAGATATTCACCTCCGGCAAACAGGCCTGGGTGCGCACGCCGGCAGTGGAGAGCCCGGTATGTGAGGTAAAGCTTGATGCGACCATCTTCTTTCGATGCCGTCAGCTGGCGTGTAAATTCCGGGAGGCTGCGACCGGCCGCCGCCGCACTCGCCTGGAGTTCCCGCAGCAATTCCTGGCGACGCTCGTAATCGACGGGACGGCGGTTGTCCGGGTCCACCAGGCTGAAATCCCATAACTCCATTCCTTGGTAAGTGTCGGGAATGCCCGGAGCGGTCACCTTGAGCAGCGTCTGGGCCAAGGAATTGAACAGTCCGTAGTGACTGATGCGCCTCTGGAAGGCACGGAAGTGGGTCAGAAAGGCACCGTTTGTCTCGACATTCAGGATACGTGCGATGAACTCCTGGACGGCCTCGTCGTACGGCGGATTCGGGTTGATCCAGCTGGTATGCACTTTGGCTTCGTGAAGCGCCTTGAGCATGTAAGCCTGGATGCGCTCGACGAACTGGGCGTACTCCTCCGCACTGTACGGTTCCAGCGGCCAGGCGCCCAGCAGCGTCTGATACAGCAGGTACTCTTCATTGGCATCCGGCGCAGAAAGGTCTTCAAGATCAATTCGGTGACGCCGATTCAGCTCGCCCCAATGCGCCAGACAATCCCGCCACGCCCCAGGCAATTCGGAGAGCACGTTCAGCCGGGCGCGGACATCCTCACTGCGTTTGGTGTCATGGGTCGATGTCGTGGACATCCCATTGGGCCAATGGGCTTGACGCTCCTGGAAGTAACGGTGTAGCGCAGCCGGGGCAAGACCGAATCGGCCAGGGTCGCCTCCCACCTCGTTGAGCGACAGCAAGCGGTTGTAAATATAGAACGCCGTGTCCTCAACTCCCTTGGCCATGACCGGCGCTGTCACCTGCTGGAACTTGCCGGCGAAGCGGCGCTGCTCCGCCCGCGTCTCCGTATCGGCGGACTCTGGGTATTTGAGCAGCAACCGTTCGCGGACAAAGTTGAAGATGGAGGTGCTCAGGGCCGCGTTCTTGGCCCGGGCTCGGTTCACCGCCCAATGAATGTATTTGCGATCCGATTCGTGAATGCCCTCCTCCGAAATGTAAGAACGATAGACCGGAAAGCAGGCAATGATCTCGCGGAGGGCGTGGCGCAAACTGCTGAGTGTGAAATCGCGCGACCAACGATCCTTCTGGGCAAGGCGGTCGAGTTGGTGGGCGAGCATCTGTAACTCACCCGACATAGCGATCTGCAAGATCAGGAACTTCTTGGCGTACACGATCTCGGAAAAGCACGGGGCTTCCTGGATCCAGTCGTTGTAAAGCTGCGTGAACGCCCGGTCGTTGTCCGTGTTCACGAAAAGTCCACTGATCATGTTCAGGAAGCCATAGCCACTGGAGCCGTAGACGGGCCAATCGGCCGGAATGGGTTCGCCAGTGCCCAGGATCTTTTCCACGACTACGTAGAGCGGCCGCTTGAATGGACTTTCCTTGTTCTCTTGCGTAGCGTCGAGGATTGCTTGCAAGAGCGATTCCTGCACGTCCTTCCATTCTCGCTCCCGACCCTCGGGCTGGTTCTCGAAGATGTTACGGGCCCGCGCCAGAACAAAATGGTGCTGGAGACGCTCCAGGTACTGCTTGGGATCGTACAGGCCGTCGGGATGATCGATACGCAGCCCGTTGACGCATCGTTCGCCCAGCAGGCGGAAAATCAACTCGTGGGTCGCGGCGAAGACTTCCGGCCGCTCCATGCTCAGGGCGGCCAGGTCGTTGATGTCGAAGAAGCGGCGGTAGTTGATCTCGTCCGAGGCAACCCGCCAATACGCCAGGCGATAGGCCTGGTTATCGAGCAGATGGTCGAGCAAGTCAAAACTGTGCGGATCACTGGGCACGCCATTGTACCGAGCGATGGTTTGCTCGACGAATTCGCGCACTGGCGGATTTTCTTCCACTAATGCGGCGAGCCGGCGCTTGATCACTTCCTTTTCGCGCTGCCGCTCTGCGACCTTGGCCGGTTCCGTCTCGAAATAATGCGGCAGATGGCCGATCGCTGTCAGAATGCTCTGGTACTCGACGAAGGCCGGAGCTTCCGCTCCCAAGGCCTGCTGCAATTCCTCGATGCGCTGCCCGAGAATCATTCCATAGCTGCACGGCGACACCGGGAAACGGTGCTCGAAGTAGTGGACCGTGAACGCGCCGGCCGCGTGGGCCAGGCGGAGCTGCTGTGCCTCCAGCACTTTGCCGTACGGATCGCCCAGGACCGGTAGCAACACCTTGTTCTGAAGCTCCGGCCGTGGCGAAGCATGCCAGGAAACATCAAAGAAACCGGCATAGGGCGAAGCTGGGCCGTTTTCCAGCAAATCGTTCCACCACGGGTTTTCATTGCCGGCGATCCCCATATGGTTGGGCACGATATCCAGGATTTGGCCCATCCCGTGGGCATGGAGCGCCTTCACCCACTTGGCATATTCGTCCTCACTGCCGATTTCGGGGTTCAGAAGCTGGTGGTTCGTGATGTCGTAGCCATGCGTGCTCCCAGGCCGGGCCTTGAGGTAAGGCGAAGCGTAGCAGTGGCTGATACCCAGATCATGCAGATATGGCACCAGCGCGCAGGCATCGCGGAAGGTAAAGCCGGCGTGGAACTGAAGGCGGTAGGTTGCGACGGGACAATCCGGGCCCTTGCCCAACTCCTCCGCCACCTTTTCCAGCAGGCTTGCAATGACATCGGTCATGATGGACTTCCTTGGCCCCATCCACCCGGAAGGTCATCCAGACCGAGCCGGGTCAGGGCACCGAAGTGAGAGCCGGAGCGGTACTCGGCTGAGGAAGCGGGCCAGTCTCTCGGCGTAGGTGTTCAACCTCGGCGGCGAGGATGGCGTGATCGGTTTCCTCCGGCAAGCGGGTCCGGAGCACCGCCAGCGAGCGTCCTTGCAACGCGTATTTCTGCCCTCCCGGATAGGCGAGCGGATCGACTCGTTCGTTGGCCGTATCGAACAAGCACTCCCAGTGGTGTTCGTCCTTCGTCGCCGGCAGCGTGAAAGGAATGACGTCGTGATGGGCGTTCAAGAGCAGCAACAGGGTCTCGCCCATCACAGGCTCGCCGCGTTCGTCCACGTCGCCGATGAGGTCCCCCGCCAAGCGAACGCCCAAACAGCGGACAAAGCCAGCCCCCCACGCCTCGTCGGACATCTCTTGCCCGGAGGGGTCGAACCAGGAAATGTCCTTGATGTCCGATCCGCGGATCTTCCGACCGAGGAAAAACCTGCGACGCTGGAAAACCGGCTGGCGTTGCCAAATCTCGGTAACCATGCGGACGAAGTTGAGGAAGCGTTGCTGTATTTCGTTCAGGTCCCAGTTGAGCCAGGTCGTCTCGTTGTCCTGGCAGTAGGCGTTGTTATTCCCCCTTTGTGTATGGCTCAGCTCATCGCCGCCACAGATCATCGGCACGCCCTGAGAGAGGAACAACGTGGCGATCAAGTTGCGTTTTTGGCGTTCCCGGAGGGCGAGGATTGCGGGATCATTGGTTGGGCCTTCCACACCGCAATTCCAGCTCAGGTTATCGTTGGTGCCGTCCCGATTGTTTTCCCCATTGGCTTCATTGTGCTTCTGGTTGTAGCTGACGAGATCTTGCAGCGTGAAGCCATCGTGGCATGTAATGAAGTTGATGCTGGCGTGGGGGAGGCGGCCGCTTTGCTCATAGAGGTCGCTGCTCCCGCTCAGGCGCGTGGCGAATTCCGAAACGGCCCCCCCTTCCCCTTTCCAGAAGCGGCGCACACCATCGCGGTACTTGCCGTTCCATTCGGTCCAGAGCACGGGGAAGTTCCCGACCTGGTATCCCCCCTCGCCGACGTCCCACGGCTCGGCGATGAGCTTCACTTGGGAGAGGACCGGATCCTGATGAATGATATCGAAGAAGGCGCCCAGCTTGTTCACGGCGTACAGCTCGCGGGCCAGGGTACTGGCCAAATCGAAGCGGAAGCCGTCAACGTGCATTTCGAGAACCCAGTAGCGAAGGCTGTCCATGATCAATTGGAGGACGCGCGGATGGACCATGTTGAGCGTGTTGCCGCATCCGGTGAAGTCCATGTAGTAACGCGGGTCTTCCGGAGAAAGCCGATAGTACGAGGCGTTGTCGATCCCGCGCATCGACAGCGTGGGACCCATTTGGTTTCCCTCGGCCGTGTGGTTATACACCACGTCCAGGATCACCTCCAGGCCGGCGGCGTGTAGAGCGCGCACCATCATCTTGAACTGGTAGACGGACTCGCGCGGGGCATGGGCCGTCGTATAGCGGAGGTCCGGCGCAAAATACGCCAGCGTGTTGTAGCCCCAATAGTTGGTGAGTCCGCGTTCCACCAAATGCCGGTCATCCACATGATGGTGGACCGGCATTAGTTCTACCGCGGTGACATTGAGGTTCGTCAAATGCCTGATGGCCGGCTCCGATGCCAGCCCCTCGTAGGTCCCTTGCAGCTTTTCCGGTACGTCCGGCAAGCGCTTGCTGAACCCCTTCACATGCAGTTCGTAAATCAAGGTTTTGTGCCACGGGGTTCGCGGCGGCCGATCATCCCCCCACGTAAACGCCGGGTCGATCACGGCAGCCAAGGGCGCCTGGGCCGCGCTATCCCGGTCATCCAACGACAAGTCTGCTTTCGGATCCCCGATTCGGTAGCCAAACAGTTCATCGCCCCAACGCAAATCGCGGCCAATGGCCTTGGCGTAGGGATCGAGCACGATCTTGTGAGGATTAAACCGGTGACCTTTTTCCGGCTCCTGCGGCCCGTAAACACGGTAGCCGTATAGCTGATCGGGGCGGACATCGGGCAAGTATGCGTGCCAGACCTGGTCTGTGTGTTCGGGGAGCACAATCTGTTGGCTCTCGGCCGTGGCATCCGGCGTGTCAAAGAGACATAACACGACCTTGGTGGCGTGCTCGGAAAAGAGCGCAAAGTTCACGCCCGCCCCATCCCATGTGGTTCCCGGGGGGTAGGGTCGCCCTGGCCAAATGCGCATTCCACTCTCTCCTCACTTGGGTCCGGCCCCACCGGAGTTGGCGGCTTATTCAAATCGACAGCGTTGCGAATGGTCCCCATCGCAAACACGAGCACGACCTTGTAGTAGGTTGTAGCAAAATTCGTACCTTTGGTCGGCTGTCCAGGATTTTTTCTCTCCCCATGCCCACTTGTCCCCGGTACTTGCTTTTCCGGTTAGGCCGGCTACGTTCCACAGTGTGCGTGGTGGGAGGCGGGTGGCAGGAGAAGCGGCCACTACGGACCCTGCTTGATTCCCCGATTCTTTTCCCGCCACGCGCCACGATTTGGAGAGTTCGAATGAGACAGCGAAGTTTACCTTTCGTTCGCCTTGCCGCGGGCGTGGGGGTTAGCTGGCTGGTATGGTTGCCTTGCGGGTCCTTTGCACAGACCAGCGTCCGCCCTCCCGAGCGGTATGCGGCCGCCATGGGAGCGCTCGAGCGCTTCATTGGGCACGAGCTTACCAACAAAGGATTGCCCGCTCTGTCCATCGCTCTGGTGGATAACCAGGAGGTGATCTGGGCCAAGGGTTTTGGCTTCCGCAATCCGACAGAGAAAATCCCGGCCACGGCAGATACCGTGTACCGGGTCGGCTCGGTTTCCAAGCTGTTCACCGATATCGGCATCATGCAGTTCGTTGAGCGGGGCGTCCTCGATCTCGACGCGCCGGTCAGCCGATACTTGCCCGACTTCAAGCCAAACAATCCCTCCGGCAAACCGATCACGCTCCGGCAGCTGATGGCCCACCGTTCCGGCCTTGTTCGCGAACCGCCCATTGGCCATTATTTCGATCCGACCCAGCCGTCGCTGGCGCAAACGGTACAGAGTCTGAACACGACACAGCTCGTGTACCCACCGCTGACCAAAATCAAATACTCCAATGCCGCCGTCGCCACGGCCGGCTTGGTTCTGGAGCAGACGCAAAAAGAGCCCTTCGCGAAGTACCTGAAGCGAGCCGTGCTCGATCCGCTCGGTCTCGAGAAGAGCAGCTTTGAGCCGGACCCTGCGCTCATGAAGGACCTCGCCCACGGGATCATGTGGACGTATCACGGCCGGGTGTTCGATGCCCCAACGTTTCCGCTCGGAATGGCACCGGCTGGCAGCATGTATTCCACCGTGAACGACCTGGCCAGCTTCCTGAAAGTCCTGTTCGCCGACGGCCGAGGACCGGGAGGGCCGGTGCTAAAGCCATCGACCATCGAGCAGATGTGGACGCCACAGTTTGCCCCGGCCACGGACAAGACGGGTTTTGGCATCGGCTTCCTGCTGAGTGAACGAGAGGGCCATCGTTGCATCGGACATAATGGCGCCATCTACGGTTTTGCGACGGAACTGCTGGCTCTGCCAGATGAAAAGCTCGGCGTCGCCGTCGTTGCCGCCAAGGATTGCGCGAACGATGTTGCCCGCCACATTGCGGACGTTGCCGTGACCCAGATGCTGGCCGTGCGGAAAGGACAACCGCCGCCCACGATCGAAGAATCCGCACCGCTGGCACCGGAACGAGCCCGCCGGCTGGCAGGGCGGTATGCACAGGACGGCAAAGGCGTGGACCTGATCGAGCGGAATGGCAAATTGTTCGCGTTGCCGCTACGGGGCGGGTTTCGCGCCGAGCTGCGCGGACTCGGCGATGCGTTAATTATGGATGATCCTCTGGAGTACGGCCCAAAGGTGCTGGTGGAGGGGGATCGGCTGATCGCAGGAAAGGCCACGTTTGCGCGCGTCCCGGTTGGAAAACCAGCCGCGCCGCCGGCGCGCTGGGATGGACTGATCGGCGAGTATGGCTGGGATCATGATGTGCTCTACATCCTCGAGAAAGATCGCAAGCTGTACGCCCTGATTGAGTGGTTCTTTCTGTACCCGCTGGAGGAGTTGGCCGCGGACATCTTCCGGTTTCCGGACTGGGGACTGTACGACGGCGAAAAGCTCCTCTTCAAACGCGACGCTGCCGGCCGAGCCACCGAAGTCGAAGCGGCCAGTGTGGTCTTCAAGCGCCGCCCCATCCCGGGGGAAAACGGGGAAACGTTCCGGATTCATCCACTCCGCCCGATCGAGGAATTGCGACGCGAAGCGCTCGCAGCGCAGCCGCCCCGTGAGACGGGAGAGTTTCGCAAACCCGACCTGGTTGATCTGGCCACGTTGGACCCCATGATCAAGCTCGATATCCGGTACGCGACGACGAACAATTTTCTGAGCAGCCCGTTGTACCGGTCCGCAAAGGCCTATTTGCAACGACCCGCCGCCCTCGCTCTCCAGCGCGTTCACGAGAAATTGGCGGCGCAGGGCTATGGTCTGTTGATCTACGATGCCTATCGGCCCTGGAGCGTGACGAAAATGTTCTGGGAAGCCACGCCGGAAAAGGACCGAATCTTTGTGGCCGTTCCTGCGCAGGGCTCGCGCCACAACCGTGGCTGCGCAGTGGACCTGACGCTTTATGAGCGGAGTACAGGCAAGGCCGTGGCGATGATGGGAGGCTACGACGAGATGTCCGATCGTTCGTATCCCGATTATCCGGGCGGCACTTCCCTACAGCGCTGGCACCGGGAGTTGCTGCGCCATGCTATGGAGGAGGAAGGATTCACGGTTTACGAAGCGGAATGGTGGCACTTCGATTACAAGGATTGGCGGATGTATCCGATTTTGAATCAGACGTTCGAGGAGCTCTCGACGGCCGCGCAGGGTAACTGAGGCCGAGGAATGGAACGCGATTTTTCCGCTGCTGTGCCACTCCCAGTCGCGCAACAACACATTTTGTGGATAAGCAGCCTGCACGGGCTGATGCAAGGGTTTATCTGCTGTCACGCCAACCAGTTTCAAGTCATCTGCAAGCGCGCGGACCAATGCATCGTATACGGCGCGGTCATGCTGCACGGCAATGCCGAGTGCAGGGCCGAGCAGGCGGAATGCGGGTTCAATCTGTACGGGACAGCACAGGAGAGCATTTAAGAATTCAGTTGGCTAGATCGTGAGTTGGCCCCTCTCGTTTTCGCGGATGGCGATCATCGCCCGCACGCCATCTTGAGTCTTATCCGGACTGGACCTTCGAGGGCCATGGCCCAAGAGCCAAACGTGTACCATTATACCGAGATACCGAGCAAGCGAACCGCTATCATAGACTCCCGATGACTCGTCCTCGGAGTCGGTACACTGCCATGCCCGCAAAAAACCCGCCCCCAACCGTACCCCAGCAGAGCCTTTGGCTCGGCGTCTTGTGCCTGATTGGCCTCGATTATTTCAGCACGCTGGCTTATCAGCCGTCGATCGCCTTTGCCAGTGCAGGGTACGCCGCACCGCTGGCGACCGTGGTCGTCGTGCTCTTCACGTTCCTCGGCGCCGTGCCGGTGTACTGCTACGTGGCCGGGCGATCGCCGCACGGCCAAGGAGCCATTGGACTGCTCGAACGATCCGTCCATGGGTGGCTTGGCAAGCTTCTGATTGTTGTCCTGCTGGGGTTTGCTGCCACGGACTTCGTCATCACGAAGACTCTCTCCGTGGCCGATGCAGCGGAACACCTGATCTACAATCGCGAGCCAGTCTGGCAGCAAACCCTCGATGTCCTCGGTGGAACCGATGGTCCTGTCCCGCAATGGCTTCCTCCTCCGCTCTGGCAGAGAATCGCTGCCTACTGGAACCGGCAACTAGTGGTCACGCTCGCGTTATCGTTCCTGGGATTCGCTTTCTGGACGATCTTCCGGAGGGCAAGTCGGAAGCGGGTCGTGCAGTTGGCCGTGGCTGTGGTCAGCGTTTATCTTCTTCTCACCGCCATCATCATCGCCAGCGGACTGACCTATTTGTTGGCGCATCCCCACTTGCTACAAGACTGGTGGCACAAGTGCACAACGGTCACGGGATCGGCCCACGGCAACATTGGGTCCGTTCCAAGCTGGCTGTCAATTTCGTCGCGCTGTCTGTCGGCCTTCCCGCAGATGTCCCTGGGGCTGAGCGGCTTTGAGCTCAGCATGGTCGTTTTGCCTCTGATCAAAGCTCAGCAGAGCAGGGGGGCAACGGCCCTCGAGCGCCGCGTCGGCAACGCCCGGAAGCTCCTGGTAACGGCGGCGGCCATCATGTCGCTTTACCTGCTGAGCTCGACTCTGGTAACAACCGCGCTCCTTTCGCCTCGGGCCCTGACGACAACCAGTCAGGCGGCCAACCGAGCTCTGGCGTATCTGGCCCACGGCGGCCTCCTGACCGATGGCCATTCGGCGGCAGAGATGAACGGTATGTTCGGAGGCCTATTCGGCACTTTCTACGACATCAGCACCATCGTCCTGCTGTGCCTGGCTGGGGCCAGCGTGACGATGGGTCTCCGCGATCTGGTGCCGCGCTACTTGCACCGCCTAGGCATGGAGCTGCAGTGGGCCCATAATGTGGGGGCGATCCTCCATGCCTTTAATTGCATCAACCTGATGATTACCGTCCTGTTCCGCGCCAGCGTCCTCGCCCAGCGGGGGGCCTACGCTACCAGTGTGCTCGTGCTCATGAGCAGCGCCGCTGTGGCCGCCGCGATCGATCTTCGCCAGAGACGGTCGGGAACCTGGCTGCGGCGCACGCCGTGGCTATTTGTCGGCATCAGTGCCGTGTTCTGCGTCTCCGCTCTTTCCGCCATCCTCACCACACCGGACGGCCTGGTAATCGCGCTCTGCTTCGTTTTGGCGCTTCTTGCCTCATCCATTTTTTCGCGCATCCTTCGCAATATGGAGCTTCGCTTTGAGGGGTTTGAGTTCCTGGACGAGCGCTCGCGGTTCCTCTGGGAAAGCCTGGTTTACTTGCAGTTTCCAATCCTGGTTCCACACCGCCCAGGCCGCCAGAGTCTCCTCGAAAAAGAAGAGATGATCCGCAAGCGGCATCGGCTGAGTCCCGATGTGCCGCTCGTCTTCGTCGAGGTGGAACTGGGAGATGTGAGCGAGTTTTATCATCGGCCCCTGCTGGAGGTGATCCAGGAAGATGGGCGATTTATTGTTCGCATCCACCGTGCCGCTTCGGTTGCTCATGTGCTGGCGGCGGCTGGTCTGGAATTGTCCAAGGTGGGCACTCCTCCCGAAATCCATTTCGGTTGGTCGAACGAGACACCCATTGCGGCGAACATCAATTTTTTGCTTTTCGGCCAGGGCAATGTGCCCTGGATGGTCCGCGAGCTGATCCGCAAGTCGGAGCCTGATTCTCAGCGACAACCGCCGATCGTAATCGGTTGATCGAATTCCTCCGGGTGAATCAGACGCAAGGTGATCCGTTGGGAAGTTCATCCAGACGGGAACTTGCGGAGAGTACCGGAGCCGATATAATCACTCCTTTGTGCAGCCTAATCCTCGGCCATCAAGTGAGCGCCCTTGCCTTGCCCCGTCCGCCTCGTGAAGGATTCTTAATCATGACTGCAACTGGCGAACCCTCAAACTCCAGTGATGGCCGCGGCCGCAGCCTCATGCGTGCCGCCCAGGTTATTGTCGTCAGCAGCGTAATGTTCACGTTCATCTCCTACTGGCGTACGGCCGCGGTTGTGCTGTGTGACCTGGCCAGCACGGCCTACTACATCGGCGGGATTGTCGAGCAAGCCATCGGGCCGGCGGCGCCGTGGTTCATTTTGGCGGTCATGCTCTTCAGCTACGCCGTGCGCTCCGTTTACATTGAGAGCTGCTCACTCTTCGTCCGTGGCGGCGTCTACCGCGTTGTGAAAGAAGCCCTGGGAGGATTTCTGGCCAAGCTGTCGGTGTCGGCGTTGATGTTCGATTACGTCCTGACCGGCCCAACCAGCGGCGTGTCGGCGGGTTCCTACATCATGGGACTCGTGCTCGAATTTCTGCACATCACCGTCCCCGAGTTCTACTTCGGCCACGGCCTGGATAAACAGGACCTGGCTTCCGGTGAACCGGGGGACCTCGTCAAGCGCTGGGGGGCCGTCGTGTTAGCCTGTGCGGTCACCATTTACTTCTTCCGCCAGAACCTGCGTGGCATCCACGAGTCCAGCGACAAAGCCCTGAAGATCATGTACGCCACGACGGTCATGGCTGTGGTGATGCTCGTTTGGTGTGGCATCAGCCTGGGGCTCAGTGGTCCGGTCAACGCTGTCCCCTGGCAACCCGACCTCGACAAGAAATGGGAACTCGCCACCCAGATGGAGCCCGATCCCATTCATCCAGGCGAAGAGCGTGAGATTTGGATCAAGGATCCCCAACATCCCGGGAAGCTGCTCCCCAAGCGGGACGATGGTCACCTCGTTCCTCAAGACAATGAAGCTCTCAAGAAACTCGGCATCCACACGCAGGCCGATCCCTTGGGCTTCCTCGGCCGATTCTCCTGGTCCGATGCACTTCGCCGTCCGGTCGGCAGATGGTTTAGCCTGATCGGCGTCCTCGGCTTGTTGATCGCATTCGGCCATTCCATTCTGGCCATGAGCGGGGAAGAAACCCTGGCCCAGGTGTACCGCGAGGTCGAGTCGCCCAAGCTGCCGAACTTCAAGAAAGCCGCCTTCATCGTTTTCGTCTATAGCTTGCTTCTGACGGCCGGCATCAGCTTCCTGGCGGTGTGGCTCATCCCCGATGAAATCCGCATGAAGCTCTATGCCGACAACCTCATTGGCGGGCTGGCGCGTCATGTCGCCGGGCCCCCGCTTGCCAAGCTGTGCCTGGAGGTTTTCGTGGTTGTGGTCGGATTCCTCATTTTGTCGGGGGCCGTGAACACGGCAATCATTGGCTCCAATGGCGTGCTGAATCGCGTGGCCGAAGACGGCGTCCTGCCCGACTCCTTCCTCAAACCACACCCACGTTACGGCACCACGTATCGGCTGTTGTATCTGATCACGGCCCTGCAATTGGCCACCATCCTGTTTAGCCGCGGCGACATGATTGTCCTGGGCGAAGCCTATGCCTTCGGGGTCGTCTGGAGTTTTGTATTCAAGGCCCTGGCTATGGTGGTGCTGCGGTTCAAGGACCGTAGCCCGCGGGAATTCAAAGTCCCGCTCAATATCCGCATTGGCACCGTCGAAATCCCTATTGGTTTGGGGCTCATTTTCCTCGTGCTTGCGTGCACGGCCGTCTTGAATTTCTTCACCAAAGAGGTAGCAACCCTCGGCGGGATCGCGTTCACTGCGGGCTTCCTGACGATCTTCATCGTTTCCGAACGCTTTCACGAACGCCGGCGGCGTGGCACTCGCCACGAGCACCGCGAACAGTTCAACCAGGCCACGACCGACGCCATCACGCCGTCCAGCCTCCGCCTCCAGAAGCCCTACCGCAAGCTCGTTTCCATCCGTTCGCCGCAGAACCTGTACATGCTCGTGAAAACCCTTGCCGAAACCGACCCGGCAACGACCGACGTTATCGTCATGACGGCCAAGGTTACGCCACCGGGCGATTCCTCCGATATTCCCCAAGCACTGGATGACTACGATCAACAGCTAATGACGGCCGTGGTGGATCGCGCGGAGAAAGCGGGCAAAGAAGTCAAATCGGTCATCGTGCCGACCAATAATCCCCTGTACGCGATTATTCGGACAGCCAAGGACCTCCAAGTGCAGGAGCTGGTCGTCGGCGCTTCCAACAAATACACCGCCGACGAACAGCTGGAGCAGATCGCGTTTTACTGGATGAATGTGAACGAGGGTCAATCCGTGCCGCTGACGGTTCGCATTCTGGGGCGCGATCGCGATGTCCATCTCGATCTGGCCGGCGGAAATCGGATTCCCCGGATCAGCGAGCGCCGGGCCCGCTCCGTTGCGGAGTTGCGGGCTGCGGGGGTAGGCGTGGATCGCGTACTGTTGGCCCACTATGGCGATCCGGAGAGCGGGGATCTGTTCGATGCGGTACTGACCATGTTGGACCCGCAAGTGATCCTGTCGCTCGTTCCGATTGAGGGAAAGCCTCCGACCCTCTCCAATGGCAACAGCATTTTGCAAAAAAATCTGCAGCGCGCGGAACAATTGGGCCGGGCCGTGGATGTTCGAGCGGCCGCCCGAGGCGAGGTCGGCGCTGAAATTCTGCGCCTGGTCCGCGATGGGAAATACGATCTGCTGATTCTCGGGATAAGCCCCGCCGCCGACCCGGAGCAGAAACTGGCCGTCGATGTCCAGCAAGTTTTGCGCGAAGCGCCGTGCCAGGTCTTCCTTGCCTCCCCGCCCGCCATTCCGCTGGAACCGGAAAAGGTCGAGGAGAAAGTATAACAGCCCGAACCCACCCACACAGAAAAGGCCTCGGGATTCCGCGTTAGCCAAACAACTCGCGAATCGGAGCCGCCGAAACGAGCGGGAGCAACCGCTGATCCGGTCCCGGCAGCCGGGTGGCGGGATCGATTCCCAGGGCAGCATAGACAGTGGCCGCCACTTCCTCGGGACCGACCGGCCGGTTCTTGGGTTCCGATGCCATGTGATCGGACGAACCGATCACCTGTCCGCCGCGGACGCCGCCACCGGCAAACAGAATTGTCCAGCAGCCCGGCCAGTGATCCCGGCCGCCGCGCGGATTGAGTTGCGGCGTCCGGCCGAATTCGCCCATTGCCAGGACGAGCGTATTTTGCAGCATGCCGCGCTGGTGCAGGTCTTCCAGCAGGGCCGAATAGGCGTGGTCAAACATGGGACAGAGGGTTTCCTTGTAGTCGTCCAGATCGGAGGCCAAGGACCCGCCGTCGGCGTGGCAGTCCCAGGTGATTTGGTTGAACACCGTATCGAACATATTCACGGTCACCAGCGAGACCCCATGCTCCACGAGCCGCCGGGCCAGGAGACACGATTGACCAAAGGTATTCCGACCATAGCGGCAGCGCAGGGTGTCGGATTCCTCGCTGATGGCAAAGGCCTTTTTGGCACGGTCCGCGAAGATCAGCCCAAATGCCTGCTCGGCCGCGTGGGGAACGGGCCGGTTGCGTTGAGCGGCTTCAAAGTGACGCTGGGCACGGTCCACCGCATCGCGGAACATCGAGTGGCTCGAATACGGGGCCGGATCGCAATCGGTACGGAGAGAATCCGAGGCGACGGCATCGCCGCTCAAGAAGAACGGTTCATGCTCAGGCCCCAGGTAGCCGGCGGTCTGGCCGTGGCCCACGCTCACGCCCGTGTTGCGGATTGGCCCGGGCAGGATGACCGATGGCGGTAATCCGTCCGGCCGTGGTCCACGTAGACAGGACAAGACCGATCCGTAGTGCGGATATTCCAGACCGCCGCGGGACAGCGCGCCGGTCTGAAGCAGTTGCTGCCCGGTCTCGTGGATTGGAGCGGCTAGGTGATGCACCGACCGAACCAGCGCATAGCGGTCGGCCATCTGGGCCAGCAGGGGGAAGTGTTCGCAAATTGCGATGCCGGGGACATTGGTCCGGATAGGCTGGAAGGGCCCGCGCACCGGTTCCGGAGCCGTCGGCTTCAAGTCCCAGGTATCCAACTGACTTGGCCCGCCAACCAGGAAAAGCAGGATGCACCGGACATCGGCCGACGGGGCCGCAGCGCACGCCTCCTGGAGCTGCACCATATCCGTCAAGGACAAGCCGACCGCCCCCGCCGCCAAGCTGCCCACCCGCAGAAAATCGCGCCGGGTCAGGCCATCACACTGTTGGACGCCGTTTCGAGTCTCCAGTTGCAACATGAGAAACACCCCCGGATCGGCGAAAATGCTTTGGAATGGATGGCAAGAGCGAGTCCGCTTGCCGCCGCCGTTTACGATAACATCGTAGCGGTGCAGCTTCTCATTGCAAGCGGAAACTTGTTCAAACGGTTCCGGGCGATGTGCAGCGGTCACAAGGTGGCGGGTGGGGAGTGGCGGGAAAAAAGACCGTTGCCTTCGTTTGCTCCGCTTTGTCTTCCTCTCCGGCCACGCACGACGTTTATTAGTGTCCGAGGAAGTCGTAGAGGGCATAACCCTGGTTGCCGCCCTGGCCGAGGCAGCCGTGGTTGCCGCTGGTGCCGCCATCGATGGTGCCAAAGAGGGTCGTGACCTGTTCCGTAGACAGCGAGTTGCTGCCGCTGCTGAGCATGACCGCACGCTCGTAGCCCACCCAGAGGTTATTCTGCGAAAGGGGTAGGGATCACGCTTGTTTGGGGACGAGACGTGAGGAACTGGGAGACGCCGGAAATGCCACCAAAGGCGTCAGCCCCGTAGCTGGCTGCTTTGCGGTCGATACGGAGGTCCGGCGCTGGTGCCGCATCGCCGGCGCCACGAGGGATACCCAAGAACGGTTACCGTGCTGATGAGGAACAGCAGCCGAGCCGATGGCTCGGGAGTCGGCGTAGCCAGGAAGCCATGGGTTCGTCCGTTGGCATCGCCATACTCTCCGACGATTTGTCCGGCGTTGTTGATACCATAGGCCGCGGTGTGGAATGCGCCGGGCAAGTCGAACGTGAGGTAGCTGCCGCCGCTGTAGAGGAACCCGTGCTCAGAACCATTGGCAGCCACGTACCCCCCCACGATTTCCCCGGCATCGTTGATGCCATCGGCTTCCGTATCCGTTGCACCCGGTACGTCGAGGGTTTTGTAACTGCCACCGATATAAAGGAAACCATGGTCGGCACCGTTCCTATCTTCGTACTTCCCCACGACATCTCCGAGTCCGTTGATGCCATAGGCGTAGGTACCGGAAAGTGGGTCGTGCACGCTAAGCGTCGTGAAGCTGTTCCCACTCAGCAGGAAGCCAGGGGATCCGACGATCTGACCGGAAGCGTTGATGCCATAGGCTTGCGTCCCGTCGCTCAGACCGGGTAGGTCGATCTTCGTGAGCTGCCGCCGCTGAGCAGAAAGCCGTGAATGGCGCCGAACAGACCGCCGTCATAGCGTCCCACGATCTGACCCGAGGCATTGATGCCGTTGGCCAAGGTATCGACTGCGCCGGGCACGTCGATGGTCGTATAGGTGCCGCCACTATAGAGGAAACCATGGCGGTTGCTGGGTGCGAGGAAAGTCGATGAATATCCCACTATCTGTCCCGCGTCATTGACGCTTGCGGCTAGCGTAATGTAATAGCCCGGTACGTCGAGGGTGGAATAGGTGTAAGCAGGCTGAGCCTGCGCCTCTCCGGAAAGTGCCAGCACCAGGCTCAGCGACACGAATCCGCACAGGAGCTGTTTCACCGACGAGACCCCCCCCGGCCCATTCAGACAACCTTGCGACAAGCCCCAATATGACTGGGCTGTGCTAAGAAATCAACCTAAATGCAAAAACTTGACCGGCCACGAGAAGAAGGTGATCTTGTAGGTAGGTTGGTACCCCTCCGCGGATCCCGCCATAGGGGCCCCGGTAGACCCGGTTTATCCGCAACGGGCTTTCGTCGAAGCATCTTGGATAAACTGTCGCTTCGTGTGCTTCACTTTTGACTTCCGTGAAAGCGCTGGCTACCCTGGAGGCTGGTGGTATCGGATCCCTGCCTGCGCGATTCGGCGCGTCGGCCGTCACCGTTATGCTGCCGAGTGCGCAGGCCAAGAGTGTCTCGGGGAACGATGTCCTGCCCGCTGCGAGCGGCAGAGGCTTCCTCCTTCCATCGCGGTGGTCGATCCATGAAAATCCCTTCGACGCGGGCTCGTGTCGCCGGCCAGGTAGGAACGCTGAAGGGCGGGGAATCACCCGCGCTCCGCAGATTGCTATGCAGCCGATCGCTGGCGGCCGCGTTGTTTGCTTGCGCTGCGGCTCTTGCGATGGTTCTTCTCGGGCAGCCTGTGGCAGCGAGTTTTGTCACCGCGCCTGTCTACCCAGCGGGCCCTGGTCCTAGCTACGTGGCCGTGGGCGATTTCAACGGCGACGGTATCCCCGACCTCGCGGTCGCCAACTATGGGAGCGATCCCCCCTATCGAGATGGCGGAGCGACCATCTTCCTCGGCAAGGGTGACGGCACCTTCCTACCTCCGCAGAATTACCGCATCGGTGCCCCAGCTGGCTCTTTGGCCCTCGGCGACTTCAATGGCGATGGCAAGCTGGACCTCGTGACCGTGAACGGAAATGCTACGATCAGCGTAGTGTTGGGCAATGGCGACGGCACCTTCCAGGCCGCACAGAGCTTTGCGCCCGGATTCCTCGACCCCACGGCTATCGCGGTGGCTGATTTCAACGGCGACGGTAGGCTCGACTTGGCCGTAGCAGGCGAGACCAGAGATTTTATCAAGGTAGTCAGTGTCTTGCTCGGTAACGGCGACGGTACGTTTCAGGCACCCCAAAACTATGCTACGGCCTCCGCCTTTGCCGTGGCCGTGGGCGACTTTAACGGCGACGGCATTGCCGATCTCGCCAGCGTCGGCGGGGGCAGTCTGAGCATCTTTGTCGGCAATGGCGACGGCACGTTCCAGCCTGGGGCGAGTTACGCCGTGTACGGCCAAGCGGTGGTCGTAGGCGACTTCAACGGTGATCGCATCCCCGACCTTGCCGTGGCTGGTGTGTATATCCTGCTGGGCAACGGCGACGGCACCTTCGGGCCGGCCCAAGGCTCTGACGCCGGCTTCAGACCGCAATCGGTAGCGACCGGTGACTTCAACCACGACGGTCATCTGGATCTGGCCGTGGGCACGGAACCGGGGACGGTGAGCATCCTCGTGGGGAACGGCGATGGCACCTTCCAAGCAGCGCAGGGCTTTGCTACGGGGCTGGCAAGCTCCCTAGCCGTGGCGGACTTCAATGGCGATGGCCATCTCGATATCGCGGTGGCCGGACCAGCGGGGCTGTTCATCCTGCTGGGCAAGGGTGACGCCGCCTTCCCGGCCGCCAGGACGTACGCCTTGGACGCCTTAAGCCCTCCGGTAGCGGTGGGCGACTTCAATGGCGACGGGCTCCCCGACCTCGCCGTGGCCAATCAAGTCGCCAGCGGCACGGTCCTGATCCTGCTCGGCAAGGGGGACGGCACCTTCCAGCCCGCCCAACGCTTTCCGGCCGGCGACTATCCCGCGTCCCTGGTCGTGGCGGATATGAACGGCGACGGCATTGCCGACCTCGCTCTCCTCAATCCCGCTACCGTGAGCGCCGTGCGGATCTTCTTCGGCAACGGCGATGGGAGCTTCCGCTCCGGTGGGACGTACGCGGTCGGACCCTTTGCCGGGGCCCTGGCGCTCGGGGACTTCAACGGCGACGGCATCCCCGATCTGGCGGTGGCCAATAGCGGCTTTGTGCGCTCCGGTCTGGGCACCACGGTGAGCGTGTTGTTGGGCAATGGCGACGGGTCTTTCCAGCCGGCCAAGGACTACTGGGTGGGTGGTGACGGGCCCAACTCGGTGGCCGTGGGTGATTTCAACGGTGACGGCCACGTCGACATCGCGGTAACCTACGACTTGGCGATCGGGCCGAACTCCAGTACGTTGAGTATCTTGTTCGGCAATGGCGACGGCACGTTCCAGCCACCGCAAAGCTGTCCGACTGTTTCCACGTCTGCGGCGGCCGTGCTGGTGGGGGACTTCAACAACGACGGACATCCGGACGTGGCTCTTCTCCATAATGATGGCAGTGTGAGTGTGCTCTTAGGCAACGGCGACGGCACGTTCCAGGCCGCACACACCTTCGCAGTGGGAGCGGGCTCCCTGGCCATCGGCGATTTCAATCGCGACGGCTTCCTGGACCTCGTCGCTGCCCTGGATGGCGCGGTAGGCCTCTTGTTGGGCAAGGGCGACGGCACGTTTCAGGCGGCGCAAGATTACCCCGTCGGCCGTTATCCCTTCCCCATTGCGGTAGCGGATTTCAACGGCGATGGCTATGCGGACGTAGCCGTCGGTTATGAATTCGGCGTGGTCATCCTGCTCAATGCGGCGGACTGGTAAGACGGCCAAGGCTGAGCAACGTCGCAACCGCGACCCTTGTGCTGCCGAGTGTACAGCCCCAGATCGAACAGGCGAAGGCAGCTTGCCCCTGCGCGGCGACGGTGACAGCCAGGAATGGCCCCAGTGCCGCCCCTCCACATAGAAGTTACTGCATCGACGAGATCCACCTGGACAGGCGGACGATCTTGCGGCAACTCCCAGCGGGATCGGCCAACTCAATCAATCAGTGAGAAGGCGAGAAGCGATAGCGCGGCTGCATGGGCCAGCCGCAGCTCAGGGAACGAGATCCTATCCTACGAACTGCCCGCCGAGTTATAATCAGAGCTACCAGCCCGCAACATCCGCGCCACCCTGGCCCTGGGCAGCCTGGGTTAGCGCGGCCGTAATCCAAGGGCACCGGATATGTTGGAAGTTGATCACCTGATCCAGATCCCCGAGAGCGAGTTCCAATGGCGCTTCGTCCGCGCCGGTGGGCCGGGCGGCCAGAATGTCAACAAAGTTGCGTCCAAGGCGGTGCTGCGCTGGAATGTGGGCGGCAGTCCCAGCCTGCCGGCCGAGGTGAAGATGCGCCTCCGTGCTCAGCAACGACGGCGGATCACGTCCGCGGGTGAGCTGGTGCTCAACTCGCAGCGGTTCCGGGATCAGGAACGGAATCGGCAGGACTGCCTGGAGAAGTTGTGCCAGCTCATCCGTCAGGCGGCCGCCGTTCCAAAGCCTCGCAAACGAACCAAGCCGACGCGCAGCGCCCGGGCTGCACGGCTCCGTACCAAACGCCGCCGCCAAGCGATCAAGATGGGCAGGAAGAGGCCGGCCGAGGAATGAAATTGATCCCCCTCATAGACAGGAAGAGTTTCTACCGCGTCGAACGGGCTGTGCTTGCAACTTCCGCGCTTCCCCTTACAATCCCCAGAATCCCCCTGCCGCGCCGAGGACTCTCCGCATGCTTTGGGCGTATTATCAGCAAAACCTCGATCCCCTTTCCAACCGCCTGCTCTCCACCGCATTCGCGGCCCTTCCGGTGATCGTGCTGTTTTGGTTGCTGGTTCCACGCCGCTGGCCGGCTCCTCGGGCAGCTCTCGGTGGGGCGATCGCGGCATTGCTGGTCGCCTGGTTCGTTTACCGGATGCCGCCCCTCATGGCCATCATGGCCTTCGTTCACGGCGCCGGTTTTGGCTTACTGCCGGTGGGCTGGACGATCTTCAACGCCATGCTGCTCTACAACGTCACCGTCGAAAGCGGGCACTTCCGCACGGTCCGCCGATCCGTCGCCGGTTTGTCGGCGGATGCACGAATCCAAGCCATCTTGATCGCTTTTGCCTTTGGCGCCTTCCTGGAAGGGGCCGCGGGGGGCGGAACGCCGGTGGCCATCTGCGGCGCCATCATGGTCGGACTGGGATTCGACCCGTTTCTTTCGGCTGTCTTGTGCCTGATCGCGAACACATCGCCCGTGGCTTATGGCGGGCTCGGTACGCCCTTGATCACGCTGACAGGCGTCACCAACTTGCCGACCGAAACGCTGAGCATCATGGCCGGCCACCAATTGCCGCTCTTATCCTTTGCCGTGCCGATTTACATGATCAAATGCATGTGCACCTGGAAACAGACCTTGGAGGTGTGGCCGGCTCTCCTCGTAGCCGGCGGTTCGTTCAGCGTATTCCAGTTCACCTTTGCGACGCTCCATCACTACGTGCCGGGGCTGGTCCTCTACCCGATGACCGATATCGGCGGCGGCATTTTTTCGCTGATCATCACCGCCATTTTCCTGAAGTTTTGGAAGCCGCACACCGAATGGCACTTCTCTTCCCGGCAAGCGGACAAGAAGAAGGGGGGTGAGAAAAACGGGACCGATTTCAATCGGCTTGTGCCGTTGAGTTCTTTGGGTTCAGGTCCGGCGAGCTCCTCGTCTGATTCGCAAGAGCCTCCCCTCACCGCCTGGAAAATCGGCGTCGCATGGGCGCCTTATGCGTTGATGTCGCTATTGCTCTTATGGACGGGTCTGGTGCGACAAAAGGAACAACACGGTCCTGTACATATCGGTCCGCTGCGTACCAAGTACGCCTTTGAGATCTATGCCCTGCATGACCAATCGCATCGGGATCCGAGGCTTGTACCAGTCCGAACAGAGCAGGTTGCGGCCCTGGCGATCGGAAGTACCGATCCGCTGGGAGCGATCGTCAACGCCTACAGCGCGCGGCAATGGGCGCCCCGGGCGGAAAAAGCCGAGTTTGATTTCGCCTGGCTGACGGCGCCGGGCTCGGCAGTATTCGCTGCCGCACTGCTGTCAATGCTTCTGCTGCGGATGAGTCCGGCGCAGGTGGGACGTGTGTTCCACCGCACCTTTTTCCAAATGCGTATTCCGATCCCCACCATTGCCTGCATGCTGGGGCTCAGTTATGTCACCCGTTATGCCGGCCTCGACGCAACCTTGGGAGTCGCCTTCGCGGAGACGGGGCCGCTCTATCCGTTTTTCGCGGCAATTCTCGGTTGGCTCGGGGTCTTCCTCACCGGCACCGATGCAGGAAGCAACGCCCTGTTCGGCAGTCTGCAAAAAATCACCGCCACGGAGGTCTTCAAGGGCGGCGCGTTTCACTACCTGGGTTTGGCCCAGTCTCAGATTCTCATCTGCACCGCGAACAGCACGGGCGGCGTCATGGGCAAAATGATCGATGCCCAGAGCATTTGCGTGGCCACGGCCGCAACCCATCAACTCGGCAAGGAGGCGGATATCTTCAAAGCCGTCTTCTGGCACAGCATCCTATTGGCCATCGTGGTCGGCGGCTTGACGATGCTGCAAGCCTACGTGCCTCCCTTTACCTTGCTGGTGCCGACCCTCAAGGGATGACTCTCGGGAATCGAGAATGGCAGGAACCGGAGCGGGGTTCAAGGCTGCCCTATGGGCGCCCGCGGCGCAGCCCCTTCCGCCTTGCGGGTCTTCCGTTTTCCCCAGCGATCCTGAATGGCAAAATCGATCAGCCGGTGAAGGCAGGCTGTGTCGATCCGCGGACACGGCAGGGAGGGGGCAGCTGCAAGGGTGTTGGTGCAATCAAACGTGGGCTCCTGGGCCCAGTACGGAGCATACCGGCCCACGTATTCGTAGAAATGCCGTTCGATTTCGTTCAGCGTGCCGTCGGCCAAGCCGGCAGGACCGACAAACTGGGGACCGTAGTAGCCAAAATGGCTACACATCGCCTCTTCAATCTCTCGCGCCCGTACCGGTTCTGGAGGCGCCAGGTGATAGGTTTGGCCATGATGCTCGGGATGGAGTACCAGGTACGTGGTCACGGCGGAGACCCAATCGACACAAATCAGGTTGCGTGTCTCATTCCCTGTGAGATTCAGACGCACCGGCACGTGCCATCGCCCGTCCTCCTGCAAATGGGCGAACTGCCGCAGCATCCACGCAAATTGGAAATAGCTGTAAAGGCCGTGATAAGTCGTGGTGTAACCCGTTCGGGAATCACCCACAATCGTTGCCGGCCGGTAGACCGTCAAGCGATCGAGAAAGTCCGCCGCTCGCACCAGCTTTTCCGCTTCATACTTGCACGCTTCATAATCATTGCGGAACTCCGCATCATGATCCACATCCGCCTCGAAAATGGTGCCGGACTGTTTCCCGCATACGTAAGCCGTCGACATGTAATGCAGCTGGCGGATGCCGGCTTGGCGGCAAAATTGGAGCACGTTCGCTGTCCCCGTGAGATTGGAAAGCCAGGGATCGGCCTCGCGATCCTTGCCAAAAAAGGTCAAACTGGCCGCGTTATGGAGCAAGGACGAACAATTCTGGAAGGCCCAGCGGCGTGCTTCCGCCGTCAGTCCCAGGCCGGCAAAGGTGATATCCCCCTCCAGACAAACGGGCCGAGGAAACGGGTGGGATAGCTCCCGTTCCCAATGGCTCATCACGGACTCCAGGCGGTCCTGGGCCGATTCACGCCCCGTGGATCGAATGAGCACGGCGACGGGAACTCCTTCCAGGAGCAAATCGCGCAGCAAATATTGACCGACAAGGCCGGTGGAACCGGTGAGCAACAGATACTGGGACATGGTGCAGACCCCCCCCATGTTTCCGATGAATCCCGAGCGCATGGCTCCTCGCGTCCGATCCGTATACTGGCCGCGAGAGACAATTCACAAGGAACAACCTAGGAAAACAAGGAGCCATCGGAAGGACCCGGCGGGTGGAAGAATGCAGCGGATCTGCCGAGGATAGGATACGCGATCCTGCTTCTGATTACTTGGCGGTGCACGAGGCTCAAAAAAATGG
>DATGIQ010000325.1:0-15629 GCA_035295665.1 Gemmataceae bacterium
ACTGACGGTGGTTTGGCCATCCGGCCAGACGGAACACTGGGACAATTTGGCCGCCAACCGGTACTGGCGGCTGGTCGAAGGTCAATGATCCGTTTGGGGGCGGTTCTGCGAACCGCCCCCAAACGGATGACCAACATGCCGCTCAATTGCGCAGGATGATCTCGGGCATCATCAAGACCGCGCCTTCCTGCTGCATCAGCTGGAGCCGCAACAGGGCCATCTTGATTGCCTGGACGCGCTGCGGATCCAAATGTTGAAGATGCGGCAGGGCCAACCCAAACAATGATGGCTGACCGTCGATAATGGCCGCATGCGCTTTCAGGTCCAACCCCTTCGGTTCGTCCTTTTCTCCCGAAATCTCCTCCACCAGCCGTTCGAGGAAATTCTTCGGCTCGGGCACGATCCGGACATCGTAGTCCGTGAGATGGGTCTTGTCGGCCAGGTAGGTGATGGCGTCCTGAAGCGTGCCGATCTTATCCACCAGGCCGAGGTCGAGCGCTTGCTGGCCTGTGTAGACCCGGCCGCCGGCCAGCTCGTCAATCGGCTTCTTGAGGCGGTTGCCGCGGATCTCCGTGACGTGGCCCTTGAAAACGCCGTAAATCTCGTCCATCCAGGCCTGCATTTTTTCCTTTTCGGCCGGACTGAATACGTCGGCAGAGCTGAGCATGCCGGCGTTGGCGCCGCGTTTGTATTCCTTGAACGTGACGCCGATCTTCTTCCACATGGGGTTGGTGGCAAACTTGCCACTCACCACGCCAATCGATCCGGTGATCGTCGATTCATCGGCAAAAATGACATCCGAGCCACAGGCCACATAGTAGCCGCCGCTGCCCGCCACGTCACCCATGGAAACCACGAACGGTTTCTTGGCTTTGACCCGTTTCGTGGCGTCCAAAATGATTTCACTCGCGACCGCCGAGCCGCCAGGGGAATCGACGCGCAGAACGACCGCCTTGATGGAATCATCCTGGGCGGCTTCTTCCAGCGCCTTGCGGATTTCTGTGCTGCGGGCCATCTTGCTGCCGAACGCGTCCACACCACTTCCCAGCACGATGGGCCCATCCACATAAACGATTCCGATCGCACTCTTGTCCTTCTTCTTCTTTTGGCCCTCGCCCATCAGCTCGCCCATGATCTTGAAGACAGCAAACGGCGAAGAAAAATCGAGCTTCGGCGGTTTCTTCTTGCCATATTTCTTGTCGAAAACCACCTTCTGGCCATACTTGGATTTGAGCTTGGCCTCAAACGCTTGGCGATGTTCCACGGCGTCGATGATTCCCGCGGCCTTGGCTTTCTCAGCCGAATAAGGACCGTTATCGATCCAGGCGCGCACCTTGGCCGGATCCACGCCGCGTCCCTGGGCAATCAGTTTCACATAGGTCTTGTATAGACTGTCGAGCAGCCAATTTTGCATTTCGTCGGCTTGCTTGCTCGGGCCTTCTCGCAGGAAGACCTCCGCCGCACTCTTGTACTCGCCACAGGTCAGGAAATCCGGCTTGACTCCCAGGATGTTGAGCAATCCGCGCAGGTACGGCAGCTCGCCATACAGGCCGGTAATCCACAAATCGCCTGTCGGAACGACACTGATCTGCGAAGCGCCCGACAGCAGCACATACTCGCTCATCGATATTGAATCCGCATGGGTGTAGACATCCTTGCCGGCTGCCCGCAGCTTCGCCATTACTTGCCGGATTTCCTCGCGCTGAGCCGAGCCAATCGCTCCTTCTTCATGAAGGAGGACCACCGCCTTGACTGCCTCGTCCTCGGCCGCCTGCTTCATCCGGGTCACCAGATCTTTCAGCGAAACCGCCTTGGTCGAGCCGAAGGAAAAAGTCTCCTCCGCGGGTTCCTCCGTAACCGCTCCCGTCAAGCGAAACACGGCAATCGTTGGGGCGGAGGCATCGGCTTTCTTCTCGTCATCCGCCGCCCGGGCGGCCGCCCCGCAAAGAATCGGCACAAGGACCGCACTCCAGACCGCCAAATACAAACGTCGCATTACTCTTCCTCCCTTGGGATGTGGTACTCACCGCCGACCGCCGTCCTCTTATTCGCTTCCTGCCCACGTGCGTTTTGGGCTCCGTCGAATTTTGCCAGCGCAAAATACAAGCAGCCCATTGGCTGGACGTGCCCCCAGAATCGGCTCAAGTGACAATCGATTCAAATTCGAGCCATTACCCATAAGCCTATGCCGGTGGAAGGTGAAGGCAACCGTCGCGGGACAAGTGGTGGCTTTCGAGGGACCGGCTGTCCTGACCGAGGGACCGTCAAGGAACGGCTTCGAGGTATTCGATCTCCGGAAACCGCCTCCTCAACTCCAGTTCGATCCCCATGAGAACGGCCATGAGTACGCTCGGGCAGCCGCTACAGGTGTCAGGTAGACGGAGCTGGACGACGCCGTCCCGAATGTCGAGGATTTCGATCTCTCCGGTGTCCAGTTGTAGGGCTGGGCGGATCTCATCGGCCAAAACGGCAGCCACCCGTGCTTTCAAGTCGTTGCGATCGGCAGATAAAGACACCTTCTGCTCCTAACGCCACCCGGTAGCCAGCGCCTCGGCTTTCTCCACATCTTGACGCAATTGCGCGGTCAGCTCGGCCACGCCGGCGAACGGCCGGGTATCCCGCAAACGTTCGAGAAAATCGACCGCCAATACCTGTCCCACAAGATCACCCTGGAAGTGGATGAGGTGGACCTCCACCTTGCGTCCCATCTCGCGAAAGGTCGGGTTGGGGCCGATATTGGCCGCGCCCGGCCAGTGTTCCCGGCCGCGGTGAACGCGCACCGCATAAACGCCATCGGCGGGACACAACGTCTCGATCCGCTCCAAATTCGCCGTGGGAAAACCAAGGGTTCGACCCCGCTGCAGGCCGGTGGCGACTGTGCCGCGCAGTCGGTAGGGCCGATTCAGAAGCTCGGCTGCTTCGCGGACCGCTCCGCGCTTCAGTGCGTTGCGGACCCGGCTGCTGGAGATTGGCTGACCATTCCAGACCACGGGCGGAACGATCGTCAGCGCGGTTCCTGTTTGCCGGCAGAAAGTGGCAAGAGTATCCACCGTCCCTTCACGGTTGCGGCCAAAGCCAAAATTGACGCCTTCCACCAGGGCCCGGGCCGCCAAGCGCTCATGCAGGACATGATGGAAGAAATCGCTGGCGTTCAAGTGCAGCAGCGCGGTGGTCGTCCGCAGAATGAGCACTTGCTCCGCACCGCAGGCTTGGAGCAACTCGGCACGCTCGGCGGTGGTAGTCAGGACCGGCTGAAACTGTTCCGGGCGGAGGAGCTGAAGCGGGTGAGGATCGAACGTCAGCGCAACCGCAGGCCCTCGGACCGCCTCGGCCTGGCGGCGCACCTCGACCAGCAGCGCGGCATGGCCACGGTGCACTCCATCAAAGTTGCCAATCGTCACCGCACCGCCGCGGCTCGAGGCAGGAGGCATCTCATCCCAAGCAAGCGTGTGGATGGTCATCGTGTCTCTCCCACGCGCTCGGCTGGCAGGGATGCCCTGCGGGAACTCGGTCGGGTAGGAAGCCTCCAGTGACACATGATGCCAGTCTATCAAAAGCCCCATCAAGACAAAGGCTGGCTTGTCGGCCGCCCGCCGAGCGGATTCCATCGGTAGCCGAAGTGCACAGCTGGTCGCCGAGCGATTTTTTCTGCCGGTCCCTTGCTATTCCTATAGGCGCATAGTACAGTGATCCGCGGTGCCCTATCGTGCTAGATGCACGCAGTCGCTGCGCGAAAACAAGGCGTGTGGAGCACCTTTTTCTTTGCGCAGTGTCTGGCGGGTCGCGCGGGTCATCCTGCTCCCAAGTTAGGCCATCTGTGTTTCGCCCAGGATGAGGAGGACCATGTCATGCGCAGTCTCGTAGGGGCCACTGCTTTGCTCGTGCTGATGGCCGTGCCATCGGCACTGTCTCTGTGCCGGGCGGATACCGTTTACCAGCAAACCAATCTGGTTTCGGATATCCAGGGACTCGCCCAGGTCACCGACCCCAGCCTTGTCAATCCGTGGGGCGTTTCGTTCAGCGGCACGAGCCCCTTCTGGGTCTCGGACACGGGCAAGAACCTTGCCACCCTCTATGTCGTGAACGCTTCGGGCGTGAGCAAAAACGCTTTGGAAGTCGCTGTCCCGACCACTGGCAGTGGACCGCAGGGCCCCACCGGCCAGGTCTTCAACTCGACCGCTTCGGATTTCGTCATTCCCGCTGACAATGCCAAGGCGAGCTTCATCTTCTCGAACCTCAATGGCACGATTTCCGCGTGGAACGGTGGATTGACGCCGAATACCCAAGCCGTCGTGGTCGCCACGACTACCGGTGGCAACTACACGGGGCTCGCCCTCGGCGGCAACGCCTCAGGGAGTCTCCTCTATGCTGCGAACAACGCAGCGGGAAAAATCGACGTGTTCAACGGCTCGTTTGCTCCCGTCAGCCTTGGCGCCAACGCCTTTGCCAATCCCGCTGGGCTCCCGGCCGGGCTCGTGCCGTTTAACGTGCAGAACATTAACGGCAACATTTATGTCACCTACGCGCCGGCTGGCCATGCTGCTCAGACGTCGGCGGCGCAAGGACAGGGTGCCGTGGCCGAATTCGATTCGAGCGGGAACTTCAAGGCGGGTTCCTTGATCGTCGGCGGCAAGCTAGCCGCGCCCTGGGGAGTTACGGTGGCTCCAGCCAGTTTTGGCACCTTCGGCGGCGACCTGCTCGTTGGCAACTTCTCCTATGCGTTTAGCGAGATCAACGCCTACGACCCTGTGACCGGTGCCTTTCGTGGCACGTTGAGCGATGCCAATGGCAACCCGATCATTAATCAGGGCCTGTGGGCAATCAATTTCGGCAACGGCGGCAACGGCGGGGATGTCAATACGCTCTACTTCGGAGCGGGCATTATGGGAGAAACCCACGGTTTGTTCGGCGCCATCGCGCCGGCTGCCGCGCCCGTTCCCGAACCCAGCACGATCGTTCTGCTGCTGACCGGCGGATTGGTTCTGCAAGGAATCGGCTGCTGGAGGAAACGACGGGCGTAGCCTTTCCCAGAAGCACAAGCCCGAAGACGAACGTGGGAACGTGCGCCCCGATCCTGCGTTCGTCTTCGGGGTCGAGTCCCCGCGCGTTTTGCGTTCGGTAGCCATTTCCGAACGCGAAACGCGCGCGGGGAAGTTATTCTTGAAATGGTTCCCTAGACGTAGCTGGTAGAGTACCTCGAGAATGGTTTAACACCTTTTTCCATCCTTGGTACGCCATGACGTATCCGTTCACGCATTCACCACGATAATGATATTTCTACTCAGGAAGTCGCTTGCGGCAGCAGCGATGGGGGCGGCGTACCAGTAAGCACTGCTTGCGAGCATGCGGTCAAGACATCCAATACCTTCTTGCCTTGCTGGCGAAAGGTAGCCACGAGGCTCAGAATGTTGGCCACGAAACAACCACCGGCTACACTGTCGCTGCCGTAACTCGTCTTGCGCCACTGGGCGGGATGACGTTGCAGTTGTTCCGCCGCGTTGTTCGTGGGCTTGATCCCTTCGACGCGGGCAAAGGTCCAAAACGCCGGCTCCAATGCCAGCAGTTCCCGACAGGTCGCCTCCGTCTTGGCGCAGCCGCACACACGGCCGGCCTCCAGCGTCTGACGCACATGGGGACGGTACCAATTCTCAGTGCGATAAGACAACGTTTTCCGCTGTAGCGTTCCGTCCCGCACCCGATGCCAGGTATCGAACATCACGTCGGATAAGAACAGTAAGTCCTCGCCGATCTTCGTTCCGGCATTGTTGCGGTCGATCATGGCCTGAAAATCACGACGCAGATGGGCCCAGCTGGTGCGGTGGCCGCACCGGGAGCAGTGCAGGCGATGCACTTGGTATTCCGTAACCTCGGGGTGGATCGGTGGCAGTTCCAGGACTGGGTGCCGATGCGGCTGGAGATTATCGCCGCACAGGGCATAGCCGCAGTACTTGCAGCAGCTGGGCTTGCAAGCAATGATCTGGTCGGGCGGCAACAAGGGACGCTGCTGCTTGCAATGGCCGGGTTGCCCGCCGCGTGCCTTACCCGAAGGCGGTTCCGGTGGTCAGCGCTTGACCGTCGGACCATCGCTGGGCGGGGCCGGGAAGAATTCGTGGAGTTCTGATCGAGCCGCTGTCCGGGTTCCGCCAGTCGCTGCTGCAGCGTCGCGATCTGCTGCTCATAGTGTCGCACCAGTTGGCAGATTGCCGCCTGCATGGGAGGGGAGGCCTGCTGCCACAACTTCTCGGAAATCAGCGGTGACGGACTCATGTAGCTGGATTAAGTAACAGATCATATGCTGTCAACTGCGACACCTGAACCGATACCTCTTGGACCTTCTTCAAGCCGACCATTACCCGCGTGATGTGGAGTGACCGATGCCCGCGGAACCAAATGACTTCGCTACTCGGGAAGGGGACTTACAGGCCGTCACGGATGCCGAGCAGCCAACAGTTCCGCCCACGGTTCCGCCTGCCGAGCAATCCATTCCCTTGCCTGGCACCAAGGTTCGCTATTTCGGCGATTACGATCTGCTGGGTGAGATCGCCCGCGGCGGCATGGGTATCGTCTATAAGGCGCGACAGATCAGTCTCAACCGCACGGTTGCCCTCAAGATGATCCTCGCCGGCCAATCCGCCTCTGCGGTGGATGTGGAGCGCTTCCGCACTGAAGCCGAGGCGGCGGCGAATCTCGACCACCCCAATATTGTGCCCATTTACGACGTAGACGAGCACGAGGGGCAACATTACTTCAGCATGAAGCTCATTGAAGGCAGCAGCCTATCCGAACAGCTGGCACGCTTTACCCAGAACCCGAAAGCCACGGCCAAGCTGCTGTCGGAGGTAGCCCGGGCCGTGCATCATGCCCACCAGCGTGGGATTCTTCATCGCGATCTTAAGCCTGGCAACATTCTGCTGGACCGCCAAGGGCAACCTCACGTGACGGATTTCGGCCTGGCCAAACGCATCGAAGGGAGCACCCGGCAAACGCAGACCGGTGCTATCGTCGGCACGCCGAGCTACATGGCTCCCGAGCAGGCACGTTCCGAAAGGGTGCTGACGACGGTGGCAGATGTCTACGGCCTGGGAGCCATCCTCTATGAAATGCTAGCCGGCCGACCGCCGTTTAAGGCTGCGACACCCTTGGAAACCGTTTTGCAGGTTCTTGACGGGGAGCCAATGCCTCCACGCAAACTCAACCCGGGTGCGGATCGAGACCTGGAGACGATCTGCCTCAAGTGCCTGGAGAAGGAGCCTGAGAAGCGGTACGGCTCGGCCGAAGCGCTAGCCGAAGATCTCGAGCGCTGGTTGGCAGGCGAGCCGATCCGAGCGCGACCCAGCAGCGCAGCCGAACGTTTGCTTAAATGGGCGAAGCGACGGCCTGCGGCTACGGGGCTGATAGCGGTCACGGCGGCTTCTGCGCTGGGGCTCTTAACGCTCTTAGGCATCCACAACGCCCAAGTCAGCGCCTCGTTAGAAATGGCGAAGCAGCGCGAGCGCACCAACCGCCGCTATTGGTATGCCGCGGATCTCAATCTGGCGCAACATGCTTGGGAGAACCGCAAAGTGGGGCGCGTCTTGAGTCTCCTGGATCGACAAAGGCCCCGAGGCGATGAGGAAGATCTTCGCGGGTTGGAATGGCATCTCTTATGGAACCTCTGCCACAGCAATCAACGGACCGTCCGAGCGGAGGCTCGGGACCTAGCATTTTCGCCCGACGGGAAAATACTGGCTGCGGTCGGCGAAGAGGGAGTCACTCTGTGGAACCCGGTGACCCAGAGAGCGGCCGGTGTCTGGAAATTTCAACCCTTCCCTGCGGGGCTTGAACTTGCTTTCACGAGCGATGGCAAGGCGATGTTAGGCGTGTCCGTGGATACATCGGAAGAGGGATGGGGCCTCGCTGAACATCGGTGGAACATCTTGGAGGGAAAGCAGACGGTTCGGGTGTTAACAACAGCAGGTCCGAGAGGTTCACTTCCCGGGGGCATCTCACTGTCGCCAAACAGAGAGCTTCTCGCAATACTGCAGATTCCTGACGTTGAGGCTGTCATGAAGGCTATCGAGGCTCCGGACAAGATGCCCGACGTTGAGGCTGTTCTGAAGGATATGGAGGCTCCGGACAAGCAGTCGATCTTGGGTTCCGTGTCCCGAGTCTGGCAAGGGAAGATTGGACTTGTGCGTTTGAACGACGGCCATGAAATGACCGTTCCATTGTCCAGTTTTCAACCCCAATGCGCCTGTTTCTCTCCGGATGCTTCCCTGCTCGCGCTCGGAGGCAGGGCTCTGAAGAACTTGGAACAACAGTGTACCGTAGTTATCTTGGAAGCAGGTACGGGGAAGGAAAGAGCTCGAATTCCGCTGCCAGGGGATGAGCCAGATGAAATCAAGGGAATGACCTTCCTTCCAGACGACCAAAGCTTGGTCGTCGCGATGACGCGGAAAATCGAGCTCTGGGATATGAATCGGCGGCAGTCTCTACACACATTCCCCGGGACGGCTGGACTCTTTGCCTGTTCGGCGGATGGGAAGATGCTTGCTTCCGCGGATCAAGACAATCAGATCCTCATCTGGGACACGGCCAGCGGTCGGCTAAAAGCCAGCTTTCTCGGGCATACGGGGCGGATCGTTTCCTTAACTTTCAGTCCCGATGGCCAAATGTTGGCCTCGTCCAGCACCGATCAGACCATCAGGCTCTGGGAAGTAGCCGCACGACAGGGTCCGGTCCGATTGCACAGTGAAGGGATCGAGGATTTCCAGGGGAGCTGGTTTACTCCCAATGGACAAGAATTCCTTATTCAGAGCAGGACTCATCTTGCCCTCTGCGATCCGGTCACGGGAAAAGAAAAGGCGGGAGGCCGCCGGAAGGCATCGGGTGTTATGGGCGCTCCGTCGGCACTGTCGGCCGATGGACGCTTCCTGGCATTTATCAACATGCGGATGCCTTTTCTGGGCCAGAAGCCGCCGAATGGAAACGCATCCGGGCAAGGTCAGGAGCCGCGCCTTAACGCGGACGAGAAGGCGTTCGTCCATCAACTTACCGTGTGGGACCTCGGTACGGGCGTGGAACGCGTGCTGGCAGACGTGTCCAAGGTCCGTCCCGATTGCCTTGCGTTGGCACCCGATGGGAAAACGCTCGCCGTTGGGAATAATAACGGGATCACGGTTTACGATGTTCCCAGCGGCACCTCCCGCAACATTGTCCGGCAAACGGGTTGCCCTGTGGACCTAGCTATTTCCCCAGACGGAACCAACCTGGCTGCGCGCTGGAGTGATGCCGCAGTCACCCTTTGGGACGTCGGGACCACTCAAGAACTGATCACGATTCCACGTTCCTCCGTTGATAGGTCATCCAAGCCATCGCCAAATAGGCGCATCGAACGGGGCTTTCCGGGAGATTATTTTGGCGGGACACTGGTTTTTGCGCCGAACGGCCGAGCCATCGCTTTCGATGGCCCAAGCGGACAGATTGGCGTGTACAACGCCAACACGGGTGACCTCGTTCGTCTCATCAAGACGGAGAGCGATCAGCTTAGCTGCCTTGCCTTTTCGGCCGACGGTAAACGAATCCTTTCTGTCGGACAGTCATCGGGACAGCCCGAGGAAATACGGGTCTGGGACATGGAAACCGGGTTGGAACTTCTGACTTGGCCCATGCGTCCGGAGCGGAATTCCGGGCTCGTTATCAGCCCTGATGGGGGACACGTCGCAATCGTAAGGGACAAAGAGGTCCAGCTTTGGGACACTCGGCCGCAAGCCCCGGAGTAGGCGAGGGGAAAGGACGGAGAAGAACGGACAAGCATCAAACTATGTTCAGCGAGGGAACCTGCTAACCCGCCTTCTGTCCCGACGAACCGATTTGCGATCAATGAGCTATCCTCCGGATTGACGTGGGCGACTGCACGCCTGAATGGATACCGCCATGACTGCCGTCAAGAACAAGGTCGCTGCCACGCCCAGCCATCGTGCCGTCCCCGTGCCGAACACCACCGTCGCATTAAAGGCCATGAACCCAAGGAAGCCTTGTACCGCCCACTTGAGAATACGTGGCTGGGAACCATAGCGGTCCAGACCGCCCCACCACCAGATGACCTCCGCTGCCCATACCAAGGTGAAAACATAATTCGCATACAGCCCGCCACCCCATGCAACGCCCACGACTTCCGCCGTCTGTTGGGCCGTGACGGCGTAGGCCAACCCATGGCTCCAATGGTGGTAGAACTGGAATGCACAGGCGACATGGACGAGGAAAAGGAGGCAGCCGGCGGTCCAAGCTCGGCGTGCCCAGGCTAGCCGGGCTCGAATTTCCTTCGCATCAATTAGAAAGGTCAGCCCGACGACATAGAGCGCGAGAGCCAGGATGGCACTCCAGCGCGTAAGGAATTCTGGCAAGTTCATCGGCCAACGAGTCCCTGTGCGGCTCGAACGGTTCCGAACCACTCTCAGTCAAGGCCGTGACGGTCCTTCTTCCTTGTCCTTCTCCGGCTTGAGGTGCGGGAATACGAAGGCGGCTCGCACCGGCGCAGGCATCGGAGAATCCGCTCCGCGGACAGAACGCCAGATCACCTCACCCAAGAGCAAGTCATCGGCCGCATCCTCTTTGGTCAAATCGAACCGCTCGGAAATCTCCGCGCCCCAGACGCCCGCCAGATTGGTGGCCTTCAAGTCGGTCTCCGGAACAGTGTGTTCGTAGGGCCGGGCGTCGCCTTGAACCTGGAAGGAGTTGTACATGGGCCGAGCAGCGGCGTCAAACTGGCTCATCGGCTGGAGGCCCAAAATCAGCTCCATGGTCCGCAGCATGCTGCTGGTCGAATACAAGGTCGAATCCACCTGGCCACGCTTCGCATACGGACTGATCACCAGCGCCACGGTACGGTGCGCATCCACGTGATCCGAGCCGTTTTGGGCATCATCCTCCACGACGAAGATGGCGGTGTCCTTCCAAAACGTCGACTTGCTGACCGCTTCTACGAGCCGGCCGAGCGCCAGATCGTTGTCGGCGACCATGGCGATGGGCGTCGCTTTGCCGACCCGAGTGCCGGCCGTGTGATCGTTCGGCAGGCGGAGCACCGTGAAGCGAGGCAGCTCTCCTTCTTTTTCAAAACGGGCGAGTTCCTCCAGAAAGCGATCGACGCGTTTCTGGTCCGGATAATCCAGGTCAAAGCCACGGAACCAGGGATCAAAATGCTCCTCCAGTGCCTTGACGCTGGCCTTGCCGGGATCCTTATCCGTTTTGCCGTTGATTATCCATTCGCCATAACTGCGATAGCTCACGCCGGCTTCCGCGCACCGATCCCAAATGTACCCGCCCGCTGGCCGGGCGATGGCATCGACGTGGCCCTCAGCGGGGTAGGTTAATTTCTTCTTGGAGCCGCTCCGGTAGACGAGCGGCCAAACCTTTTCCACAAAATCGGTCGCATAGGCCCCCATCGACCATTCATGGCCGTCCGCCGAGACTTCACCCTCGCAGTAGAAATTATCCAACAGCACGAACTGCCGCGCTAACCGATGGTGGTTCGGCGTGATCTTCTCCGGAAACAGACACAAGTTCGGATCGCCATTCCCTTCTTTCATGTCGCCGAAAATCTGATCATACGTACGGTTTTCCTTGATGATGTACAGGACGTGCTTGATCGGGCTGGCGTCGCCGGCCTTCTGGGGGATCGGATTGGCTGCCGCCGGTTCGGCCGACACGCGCTCGTCGGCCCGCAAAGGGCTACAAGCATAGGCCTGCTTGCTGTACTCCGCCATACGGTCGGGAGTCGGCAGCTCAATGACGCCCAACGTCCCCCGGAACAGACCGGCGATATATTGCTCGACGCTCCGAATATTCCGCCGCAGCGGATTGGGGCCCTGTGGGTTGGCCAACGACATCATCCCCTTGGCGTTGGCCACGTAAATTCGCTTCTTGGCGGGATGGAATCGTACACAGGTCGGATACCATCCCACCGGGATGAACCCGAGCGGCTTGGCGTAGCCCGGCTGGGCGACGTTGAACACGGCCAAGTTGTTGGCATCGGCATTCGCAACCAGCAGAAGCTGTCCATCGGGAGTGAGGCAGAGGCTGCTGGGCGTATTGCCCGCCCGGGCCGTGGGGTAGAGCGAACACGAGATCGTCTCCAGCCCCTTGCCGCTGGCCACATCGAGCACGGATACTTTTGTCGAATTCGCACAGGCCACGAAAAGCGTCTTGCCGTCCGGCGATAACGCCATCTCGGTCGGATGCTTCTCCGTGGGCCAGGTGGCAACCTGGCGCCGTTCCGTCACATCGAGCACGGCGATTGCCGACCGATTCCAGAGGCTTACGAACAGGCGTTTGCCTGCCGGGTCGACGGCGATGGCATAGGGATAGCTGTGCTGTTCGAGGGTTATGGAGGCCCGTTTCTCCGGCGACTCCAGGGGAACGACGCAGACGGCATCGCCCCAGGTCCCCGCGGCAAAGAGGGTTTTCCCCTGGGCATCGACGGCTAGGCCGCCGGGGACAAATTTCTCCGTCTCCTTGGCAATGGCAATCGTTTTGTGGCGGAAAAGAGAGCCATCTTCGAACTGGTAGGAGTGGACAACTTCGAATTCGCCGCCGCTGGCGAACAGGGTTCGGCCGTCCGGCGCGAAGCAGAGCCCGTAAAACGTCTGCGGAATGGCAACGCGCGTCACGATTTTGTCGCTTTGCAGGTCGACGATCACCGCTTCATGTTCGCCATACCCGGCGTGGAGAACGGCGAGCCAGCGGCCGGTCGGGTGCAGGGCGAGGTTGACCGGAAAATCGCCCAGGGCAAGCTGTCTTCCTGCAGGCCGCAGCGACCACTGGTTCGGAAGCAGGACCGCCCCCCCAGGTTGGATTCCGGGGAGGAGGAGCGGTGCGTTTCTCTCGCCGCCGGAAGCGGGCGAGGGTGGCGGAATCCGTTCCTGAGCCGAGCCGGCGGCGACGATCGTGCAGACCCCCAAAAGGATGACAATGACAACGAGTAGGTGGCGGAGCATGGATTTCCTCGCGCTGGAGTGTAAGTCATGGGCAATATACAAAACCCCCGGACACTGCCCACTGCTCGGTCTGCCATCGAATCGTTATACTGACCGCCAGACGCGAAACCCTGTGCAGGGTTTGATCCGTTGATGCCTCTCTCCTAGGTGACCAACGCCATGACCACGACACGACTGCTGGCTGCCATCCTCGTCGCCTCCGCAATTCCCCTTGCCGCGTCCTCCCTCAGTGGGCAGGAGAAAAAGCCGGTTCGCACATTGGGAATCATCGAACGCAACGACCCCCGTTTTGACAAATTGATTGCCCCCGGAGCCACCTTGGAAATCTTGGCCGGCGGCTTCGATTGGGCCGAGGGTCCGGTATGGGTATCCCGAGACGGTGGCTACCTGCTCTGTTCGGACATTCCCAAGAACAGCATCATCAAGTGGCAAGAAGGAAAAGGCAAAAGCGTCTTCCTGAAGCCCAGCGGTTACCTGGGCAGCGAAGACCGGTTGCGGGAGCCCGGTTCCAACGGCCTGACTCTCGATTCGGAAGGACGGCTCGTGGCTTGCGATCATGGCGAGCGCCGGGTGTATCGCCTCGAAAAAGACAACAAGACGAAAACGACTCTCGCCGACCGTTACCAGGGGAAACGCTTCAATAGTCCGAACGATTTGGCATACAAATCCAACGGCGATCTGTACTTCACCGACCCGCCGTACGGCTTGATGGTCAAGGGATCGGAGGGTTTTCCCGGCCGGGAGCTCGATTTCTGTGGCGTTTACCGACTGGCCAAAAATGGCACGCTGACGTTACTCACCAAGGAAATGAGCCGGCCCAATGGGATCGCCTTTTCACCGGATGAGAAAACGCTCTACGTTGCCAACTCCGACCCCGAGAAAGCCGTGTGGATGGCGTTCGAGGTGAAGGACGACGGCACGCTGGGCCAAGGGCGGGTTTTCTTTGATGCGACGAAATGGGTCGCTACCAAGAAAGGCTTGCCGGATGGCATGAAAGTGGATCGCGACGGCAACCTGTTCGCAACAGGACCGGGCGGGGTCCTGGTGTTCGCGCCGGACGGCCATCATCTCGGCACGATTGCCACCGGCGTGCCCACGGCAAACTGTGCGTGGGGCAACGACGGGAGTGTCTTATACGTGACCGCCGATAAGGATCTGTGCCGCATCAAGACGTTGACCAGCGGCAGGAAACCTTAGGACATTCATCCGATCGGCTGGAGATCATCACCGAATCCGCAATCGTGTCGGGACTCTCTGCTTCGCGGCGGTTGGCAGAATCGCGCCATTCTGCCAACCGCCGCGTACATTCGTTTCCTGCACAAATTCAGCCACAATTCTGCGCGAAAATTAGTTGCAGTCAGGCTCCGATCTGTTATGATCGGATGTTCGCGACGGAGATCGATTCCATCTCTCAAGATTGGCTTCGGTCGCCCGGATCTTACCGAAACGTCGAAAGTTTTGTATAGGCAACGACGCCATGAAGCCCAGCTCCCACTTTCCTCGTCCCGGCAAGGGCCGGGGTACGTCCTCACCATGTCGTAAAGTTCCCCTCCAGGCGGAACAATTAGAAGATCGGTGGCTGCTAAGCAGAAGCGTGCTGAGTCTTGACAGCTCTTGGCTATTCCTCCGTCAGGATGTGGCTGGGGCTTCCGCTGCCGGCTTTAACGACTCGGCCTGGACGGCCGTCACTTTGCCGCATACCTGGAACAACCTGGATGGACAGGACGGCGGCAATGATTATTACCGCGGTACGGGCTGGTATCGCAAATACTACACCGTGCCTACCAACCTGGCTGGCCAAGAATTGTTCCTCAAGTTCGATGGCGCCAACTATACGACCGATCTGTACGTCAACGGCGCTTTCGTCGGCGAGCATCAAGGCGGCTTCGCGGCCTTCTCGTGGGATATCACACCTTACGTCACCGTCGGCGCTACCAACGTTTTTGCCGTAAAGGTAAACAACGTCTTTAACGCCGTCGCCGTGCCGCTAAGCGGAGATATCACCTGGGATGGCGGGCTGTATCGCCATGTCAATCTGATCGCGACCGATCCCTTGCACATTAGCCTCACCGATTATGCCTCGCCCGGCGTGTACCTCCAGCAGACCAATGTCAGCAGCTATTCGGCGAATGTGCAGGTGACTACCAAGCTTCGCAACGATGGCACAACGCCCCGCCAAGCCACGGTCCTGGCCAATATCCTCGATGCCACGGGGAATCTGGTGCAGACGTTGACCAGCTACGTAACCATCAGCCCCGCCACCGGCATGGACGTTCTCCAGAACACGACCATGTACTTCCCCCATCTGTGGAATGGACGGAGCGATCCGTACATGTACCAAGTGGCCGTGCAGGTGATCGACGGCACCTCCGGCAAAGCCGTGGATGAAGTGGATCAGCCGCTGGGGTTGCGGTATTTCAGCGTGGATCCGAATCAGGGGTTTTACCTGAACGGCCAGTCGTTGGATCTGCACGGGGTGGGCTTTCACCAGGACCGGCTCAACGAAGGCTGGGCCATCTCCGATGCCGACCAGATCCAGGATGTCAGCCTCATCCAGGATATCGGTGCCACCTTCGTCCGCCTCACCCTCTACCAGCATCCACCACTGACGTATAGCCTCCTCGACCAGGACGGCATCATTGCCTGGAGCGATCT